>NZ_JBEOTD010000013.1:0-175456 GCF_040426375.1 Streptomyces sp. NPDC096012 | reverse complement strand
CAGGCGATGATCGAGCGCATCGCGATGAAGGACGGCCGGTCGGTGACCCGCTTGGCCTCCTGGATCGCGGCGAAGATCGAGCCGCCGAGCCGGGTGAGTCGGAGCCAGGTGTGTCGCAGCCAGGTGCGTCGGAGCCGTCGGTCACGCGCGCGCCGGCCATGGCGCCGGCCGCCGACCCGGCCGCGGCGCTGCACCGCATGTACGTCGACACCAGTCCGTTCAGCGCGGCGCACCTGAGCCTGAACGCGGAGGTGCTGGGGCCCGAGCGCATGGTGTTCGGCACCGACTCCCCGCCGATGGCCGCGCCGCTGGAGGACTTCATCCGGATGATCGAGAAGCTGCCGGTCGACAAGGCGGCCCAGCAGCGCATTCTCGGTGGCAACGCGCAGGCCCTCTTCGACCTCACGAGTCGTCCGTGACCGTCACGCAAGACACCCTCACCACGGCCGAACGACGCACCCCGGAGTGCGTCCGTGACCGTCACGCAAGACACCCTCACCACGGCCGAACGACGCACCCCGGAGTGCGTCCGTGACCACCACACAAGACACCCTCACCACGGCCGAACGACGCACCCCGGAGTGCGTCCGTGACCACCACACAAGACACCCTCACCACGGCCGAACGACGCACCCCGGAGTGCGTCCGTGACCACCACACAAGACACCCTCACCACGGCCGAACGACGCACCCGGCAGTGCGCGGGCGTTCGAAGCCGTGGAGCCGGGTGAAGGTTCGTGTCACGACCCGGCGGTCGGTGCCCGAACCGGTGCCGCCGGCCACTTCGCCGTCGGTCACCGCCTTCGGGCGGCCGGCCGCCCCGTCGTCGCGGATCGCGATGCGGGTCCGCGGGAACGCTCCTGGTGCGGTGGGCCCCACCGGCCGGACCCGGCCGACGGTGGGGCCCCCGCACCTCGGGGCGGCCGGACTCAGCAGGTGGGCACGCCGGGCAGCCACTCCGGGCCCTTGATGTAGATGTTCGTCATCCACGAGCCGTCGGTGAGCCGGGACCAGGCGTCGTTGGTGTAGCCGTCGGCGGTCACCGTCTGGGCGTGGGCCTGGCAGACCACGTTGACGGTGGTGGGCTGCGGGAAGTAGTCCACGACGGCGGCGCTCACGTTGGCCTCGGAATGGGTGCGCACCGCGGTGCCCCAGGTCTGGAAGGCCTTGCTGCCACCGCTCGGCGGCGGGGTGGAGGTGCCGCCGCAGTCCGGGATGCCGGGCAGCGACGCCGGGCCCTTGATGTAGATGTTCGTCAGCCAGGAGCCGTCGGACAGCTGGGACCAGATGTCGTTGGTGTAGCCCTCGGCGGTGACCGTCTCGGCGTGCTTCTGGCACATCACCGACACCTGGGTGGGACCGGGGAAGGTGTCCACGACGGACGAGCCGACGCTGGGCGAGGAGTGGGTGCGCACCCGGGTGCCCCAGGTCTCGAAGGTGGTGCCACCGTTGGCCGGCGGGGGCGGCACCGTGCCGGAGCCGTCGATGCGGACGGCGCCCGCGTAGTCGCCGCCGGTCCGCACCGGCGTCACCCGGATGTGGGTGCCCGACTCGTAGGCCTCCACCATCTGTCCGGCGCCGATGTAGATGGCGACGTGGTGGATGTGGCCGCTGCCCCAGAACATCAGGTCGCCGGGGAGGAGGGGCGCCGAGCCCTGCGCCGCGGAGAACCTGGCCGCCGCGTGCGAGGTGTGGAACTGGTCGTCGGCCGTGCCGTTGATCAGGTCCCGGCCGGTCGCCTGGGCGTAGGCGTAGCGGGTCAGGCCGGAGCAGTCGAAGCCTCTGCGCTCGTTGTCGTGGAGGCTGTCGGGGTCGGAGCCGTCGTAGTAGCCGTAGGTCGGGCCCGGGGTGGCGCCGTGGCCGCCGCCCCAGCTGTACCAGACCCCGATCTGGCCGCACGCGGCGCGGACAGCGGCCTCGGCGGTGGCCGACGCGCCCGGGGCGAGGACGTCGCAGGCGGCCTGCGCGGAAGCGGGGGCGGCCGACGCGGCGTTCGCCGCCGTCACGGGCAGGGCGGCGGAGACGGCGAGGGCGGCGACGGCGGCCAGCGAGCGGCCGACGACGTGGCGCGAGCTGATGGTGGTGTTCACGGGCACATCCTCCGTTGACGGTGTGTCATCCCGGGGACCGTGCGGAGCGTGCGGCGATATGCCTCGTAGCGAGTGACCTACGTCACATCACACGAGGGGTGGGGCGCTCATATCCGATCCGCCCTTCCGCCGTCCCCCGGATGCCACCGCCGTGCACGGCGCCGATCGCACGCGCCCCTCCGGCGGGCGGCTCCCTGCCCGCCGACCGAGGGACACGACATGGCTTCTTCCGGGCCGCCGACGACCGCCCCGACCCGACCCCGCTCCGTCCTGCGCCGCCGGCTGGCCGCCTGCGCGCCCGCCGCGGCGCTGGCCGGCACCCTGCTCGCCGCCCCCACCGCCGCCGCGGTCCCCGCCGCCCCGTCGGCCTACGAGGTGTACGTCTGGGCGACCGGCGTGAACCTGCGCCCGTGCCCGCGGGTGGCCGACGCCTGCCGGCCCACCGGCGTCCGCCTGGGGCGCGAGTACGTCGCCGCCTACTGCCAGGCCCTCGGTGACCGCGTCGTCGACGGGCCCTACGAGAACGCCTACTGGGTGGAGGTCGCCGCCCACGGCCACGTCGGCTGGATCAGCGCCGTGTACGTGCGCGGCGGCGACAACAACCAGCCCGTCCCCGGCATCCCGGGCCCCGACAGCTGTGTCTGACCCGTTCCCGCCGTCCGTGTTCCGCCCTCCACGTCAGGAGACCGCCGTGCCCCGCTTCCCGTCCTTCCGCCGCTCCGTCGCCACACCTGCCACCCTCGCCGTCGCCACCGCGGCCGTCCTGCTGGCCACCGCCCCGACGGCCGGAGCCCGGACGGCCCCCGCCGCCCAGGCCGGCCGGTACTACCACACCTGGGCCACGGACGTGAGCGTCCGGGTCAGCGAAGCCGATCCGAACACCTGCGGACGCCACCCGTCCGTCGCCAACTGCCCCGACGTGCGCGAACACCTCCAGCCGAGCACGCAGTTCTACGTCTACTGCCAGGGCCCCGGGCAGACCGTGGGCGGGAACCCGTACTGGCTGATGATCAACAGCGGTACGACAACGGGGTGGATGGCCAGTTACTACGTCGCCTACCCGGACAACCGGCTGCCCGACGTCCCGGACTGCCCCGGCATGAGCGGTGTGGGCGGGGCCGGCGCGCAGGCCGCCGCGAGGAGCGCACGCGCGCTCGGCCCGTACAGCGTCACGGCGTACGAGACCGTCAACATCCGCAGCGCGCCCAACACGTCGTCCCGGGCCTTCGACAAGATCCGGGCCGGGGAGACCCGTTCGGACGCTCTCTGCTGGACACACGGCGAGACCGTCCGGGACCACGGCTACACCAACGACGTGTGGATCGGCTTCACCGAGGGATGGGCCAGTGCGGTCTACCTGAAGGGGAACGAGTACGCGGGGCTGCCGGCCGACGCGAAGTGCTGAGACGGCGTACGAAGCAGGGGGGCGGGGCCGAGTGCCCCGCCCCCCCTTTGTCTCTCACGCCCCGTCAGCGGGCCCTGGTGTCGGCCAGCGCGGCCCGCATCTTGGCGAGGCCGCGCATCCGGTTGCGCTGCACGGTCCCCCGGTGCGCGCCGAGCCGCTCCCCCGCAGCGTCGTGACTGAGTCCCTCCAGGTCCACCAGGATCACCGCGGCGGCTTCCTTCGGCGACAGCAGGGCGAGCAGTGCCAGCGCCGCGCACCGGGCCTCGCAGCGTTCGACTCCGCCGTCCCAGCCGGGTTCGGGCAGCCGGTCGGTGGCCGTCTCCCGGCGGGACGGCCGCTGCCAGGAGTCCCGCAGCAGGTTGAGCGCGGTCGCCGAGGCGTAGGCGTACGGATGCTGCTGGGGGGCGAGAGTGTGCCCCCTGGCCCGGCGGGCGAGCCGCATGTAGGTGTCCTGGAGCAGGTCGTCCGCGTCGTGCGGATTTCCGGTCAGGGTCAGCAGCCGGCGGCGCAGCCGGGGCATGACCTCGGTGAAGACGGCGTCGAACTCGGCCGAGTTCATGCCGTCGAGCGGACGGTCCACGACGGTGTCGCAGGGCTCGGTGATGCTCATCGTTCGTTTCCCCCATGTGCCCGCGGGGCCGCTGGTCGGGTGGGCGCGGGCTGCTGCTGTGTCCGGGCGGGGCTCGACGCGCCGGCCGGTCGTGCGGACGGACTCGGTACGGACGGAGCCGGTACGGGCCGACTCGGGACGGAAGTACTCCGTGCGGTGGTGCGGTGGTGCGGTGGTGCGGGGCACTGCGGTGGTGCGGGTAGGCGCGGGCGCTGCGGTGCCGTGCGTTGGAACGGGGCAGTGCGGTGCGGGCAGGCGCGGGCGAGCCGGCTCAGGCCGGTGCGGCCGTGGTCCCCGTCCCGTTCGGCAGTTCCACGGGGCCGAAGCGGGCGGCCCGCTGCCCGGACAGCAGCGCCCAGTACCGGTCCCCGTAGGACCAGTGCCACCACTCCGTGGGGTAGTTGACGAATCCGGCGGACGTCAGCGCCCGCCGCATGACCTCACGGTGCGCGCGGGCGGTGGCGTCGATGTTCGGCGCGTCCGTGCGGCACGCGGCGTCGCTCTCCTCCGGGGTCGCGTTGACCTCGGTGCCCAGGGGCAGTTCGGTACCGTCCTCGGTGCACAGGGTCAGGTCGATCGCGCCGCCGCTGACGTGCGGGGCGACCTCGGGCGGCGAGATGTAGGCGCTGGCCAGTTCCCGGATCCGGGCCGTGGATGCCTCGGGGTGCGCCGCCCGCAGGGTCGCCGAGTACCGCTCGAAGTAGGCGCGCTGGAGGCCCGGGGGCCGGTACGCCTCGACCACCAGGAACCGCGTCCCCGGGGGGAGCGCGCGCTGGGCCCGGAGGAGCCTGTCGAGGACGCCGGACCGGGTCCGGGCGTAGGCGCCCAGGCCGTCGGCCTTCCGGCCGTCGAGCAGCAGCTCCGGTATGTCCCGGAGGTCGACGAGCGGTTCGCCGCAGTCGTCCAGCGGGACGGCCGCCACGCGCGGGTCTGAGAGAGTGATGATGTCGGTCACGTACCGATGGTCCCGGTCGCCTCTGCAAAACCTCTGCTGAAGCTCTGCAAGCGCCCGGCCGCTCCCGGTCGGGGCCCGGCGCCGATGAGCGGGACACGGCTCGGCGCGGCCGGACGGAGTGCCCAGCGGAGTCCTCCGTCCGGCATCGTTCAGCCGCGTTCCTCCCACGTCTCCCTGCCGCCGAGGGCCAGGAACGCCGCGTGCGCCTGACGGCGGGCCTCCTCGGCCGCCGGGTGGTCGCCGTGCGCCGCGTGCACCATGGCCAGGTCGCGCAGGGTGCGGGCGCGCCAGAGCGGCAGGGCGAGCCGTTCCCAGAGGGCGAGCGCCTCCCGCAGCGGGGCCTCCGCGCCGTCCGGGTCTCCTCCCGCGAGGTGCCACTCGCCCCGGGTGCGCAGCACCAGCGCCTCACCGAAGCGGTCCTCCCGTTCCCGGGCCACCGTCAGGCAGCGGCCGAGCCGCTCGTCCGCGCGGTCCAGCAGACCCTTCCTCAACTCCACCTTGGCCAGCGCCTGTTCGGTGTACATGAGGCCGAACGAGTCGCCGAGCGACGTGAAGATGTCCAGCGCCTCGGCGAGCCGGTCGGTGGCGTCGGACAGCGCGCCGCGCGCCCGGTCGCACAGGGCGATCGAGCGCAGGGTGAGGCCCTCGCCCTGGCGGTCGCCGACCCGCCGGAACAGCTCCAGGGACCGGGCCAGCGCCTCCCGGGCCTGGTCGCCGCGCCCCTGCTCACGGTGGACGTAGCCGATCCCGTACAAGGTGCGGGCCAGGCCCGCGTCGTCGCCGAGCGTGCGGTACCGCTCCAGGGCGGCGGTGAGTGCTTCGGAGGCCTCGCCGAACCGGGCCTGTTCGCGGCGGATGGTGCCGATGCCGACCAGGGCGGTGGCACTGCCCCGCAGCGCGTCGCGCGCGGCGTCGCCCGGTGGCCCCCCGGCGTCGCCCGTGGTCGGCGTCTGCTCGTCGAACAGCCGCCGCGCGCGCTCCAGGCAGGCGTACGCCTCCTCGAACCTGTCCTGCTCGTAACGGAGTTGGCCGAGGCCCACGAGCAGCCAGGCCTCGCCCTCGCCGTCCCCCTCCCGGCGCACCGCGTCCAGGGCGACGGTGTGGGTCTGCGCCCAGACGTCGAACTGGTTGTACAGGGCGGCGGAACTGGCTATCAGGGCGCCCGCCAGTTCGCGCGCGGCCCGGGTCATGCCCTGGGCGGCACAGTGGTGAACGGCCGAGACCAGGCAGTTCTGTTCGGCGGCGAACCAGGCGGCGGGCCGGGACAGCAGCCGGTCCTGGACCTCGGGGTCGAGGCGGCACTCCGGGTCGGGTTGCGGCAGCAGCCAGGAGACCCCGCCGGGCCCCTGGACGGCCGCGCGATCGGAGAGCGTGAGCCAGCAGGCGACCAACCGCCGTACGGCGCTCTCGCGTTCGGCGGGGCTCTCCTCGGTCAGGCAGCGCTCGCGGGCGTGTTCCCTGACGAGGTCGTGGATGCGGTAGCGGTTCTCGCCGGTGCCGTCGGTGCCGAGCACCTCGATGAGGTGGCAGTCGACGAGCCGTTCGACGGCCTCCTCCGCCTCCTCCGTGCCGATGTCGAGGAGGGGCGCGGCGATCCAGGCGGCGAAGTCGGGCAGGTCCATCAGCGCGAGGCGGCGCAGTGCCCGGCGTTCGGGCGGGTCCAGTTCCGCGTAGCCCAGTTCGAGGCTGGTGCGCACCTCCAGGTCGCCGACCCGGAGTTCGTTGAGGCGGCGGCGTTCGTCGCGCAGCCGTCCGGCGAGCTGTCCGGGGCCCCAGTGCGGTCGTGCGGCGAGCCGGGCGCCCGCGATCCGCAGGGCGAGCGGGAGTTGGCCGCACAGGGTGACGATCTCGCTGAGGTCGCCGGGCCCGGAGCGCGTGCCGGTGCGGCCCGCGACCGTGGTCAGCAGGTCCAGCGCCTCGCCGGGGTCGGGCACCGACAGGTCGAGGTGGACCGCGCCCTCCAGGGCGGTCAGCCGCCGCCGGCTGGTGATCAGCACGGCCGAGCCGGGTCCGGGCGGCACCAGGGGCCGCAGCCCGGCCTCGCCGGGGGCGTTGTCCAGGATCAGGAGGATGCGGCGGCCCGCGAGTTGGGTCCGGTAGAGGCCGATCAGGTCGTCGGTCCCGGAGACGGGCTCGGGATCGACGCCGAGCGCCCGCAGCAGCCGGGCGAGGGCGTCGGCGGTGGTCAGCGGAGTGGTGTCGGAGGCGCGCAGGTCGAGGAAGAGGCGGCCGTCGGGGAAGAGGTGCGCCGCGCGATGGGCGGCGTGGACGGCGAGCGCGGTCTTGCCCATGCCGGGGCGGCCGGAGACGACCGCGACGGGCGGGGCGGTCCTGGCGGGGTCACGGGCCTGGTCGAGGAGCGCGGTGGCCCAGGCGACCTGGCGGGTCCGGCCGACGAAGTCGGCGACGTCCGGCGGGAGATGGGAAGGCGGGCGGACCGGCCGGCCACCGGTCGCGGACGCACCGGGGCCGGCCGGGTCCGGCGGGGGCGCGGGCGCCGGGACACCCGGACCGACGGGCGCGGGGTCCTGCGGGCCGACGGGCGCGCGGCCGGACACGCCGGACACGGAGCCGGACGCGCCGGAGGCGGGCCCGGACACGCCGGGCGCGGGGGCTTCGGCCGTCCCCGAGTGCCCGGCGGCGAGCGCGGGGTCGTTGCGCAGCACGGCGAGGTGGAGCGCGCGCAGCTCGGGTCCGGGGTCGAGGCCGAGGTCGGCGCGGAGCATGTCGCGGCCCTCCTGGAAGACCCGCAGCGCGTCGGGCGCCCGGCCGATCCGGAAGAGGGCGGTCATCAGCTGGGCGCGCGGCCCTTCGCGCAGCGGATGGGCGGCGACATGGGAGAGCAGCGGAGCGACGACCTCGGCGGCGTGCCCCATCCTCAGCCGCAGTGCGTAGAGGCGCTCCTGCGCGACGAGCCGAAGTTCCTTCAGCCGGGCCGCCTCGATCCGGGCGAAGGACTGGGTGACGCCTTCCAGGGCGTCCTGCCCGCGCCACAGGGCGAGGGCTTCGGTGAGCAGGTCGAGCGCCTCGGTGTCGCGTCCCTCGTCCGCTGCGCACCGTCCGGCCGACAGCAGCCGTTCGAACCGGCGGGCGTCGACCTGGTCGGGGGTGAGATCGGCGAGGTAGCCGGGGGCCCGGGTGCGGATGGCGGAGGCGGCGCCGGCCGGCGCCAGGGCGCGGCGGGCGGCGGCGACGTGCGAGGCGACCAGCGCACCCGCGGTCGCGGGGGCGCGTTCCTCCCAGACCAGGTCCACCAGCCGTGCGGTGGACAGGACTTCACCCAGGTGCACGACGAGCGCGGCCAGCAGCGCCACGGGTCTCGATCCGCCCAGGGGCAGACTCCGGGTGCCGTCGTCCCACACCTCGACCGGCCCCAGCAGGCGCACTTCGATCATCGTTCCCCGGCAAGCATCGGTCCGCGCGTAAGACCTGACAACGATATCCGAGGCCGGGTGCAGGCATCACGGATCGCCGGACCGCTGGCCGGTTTCGAGCGGTCCGGTGGCACCGGATCCCGGCCGGGGCACGGCCGGGAGCGCTCTCGCCCACCTCTCGGCGCGAGCGGGTATTGGCCGGTTCCGGTGCTGACCCGGCCACGGGACGCGGACATACGAAGGACGCGCCGGGCGCCTCCTTCGTATGACTGCCCGACCCAACCGCCCGACGAGTGGTGCTCATACGGGACGGGAGTACGCGCCGTCCGCCCTGTGACCAGGAGTCACCGAGCGAGGAGACGACGATGACGAACACCCTGCGCACGGCGGCACGTTCACTGCGCCGCGCGGTCCCGGCCGGCGCCGTCGCGGCGGCCGCGGCACTTCCCCTGCTGCTTCCCACTACGGCCCGGGCGACCACGTCGGACGCCCAGTTGTACGTGTGGGCGACCGGTGTGAACGTACGGGACTGCCCGGAGGTCTCCGCGGCCTGCCCGCCGATCCAGGGCGCGCAGATCGGCAGGCGGTGGGTGACGGCGTTCTGCCAGCGCCAGGGCACCGAGGTGGTGGACGGCCCCTACCGCAACAACTGGTGGGTGCAGGTGAACGCGGGCGGCCCGATCGGCTGGATCAGCGCGGTGTACGTGCGCGGCGGCGACAACGACCAGCCGGTGCCCGGCCTGTCCACCGAGTCCATCTGCCACTGACCCCGAGGACGGCCGCACGCACGCTCATACGAGGGGCGCGTGGACGCCGTCTCCCGGACGACGCGTCACCATCCGTCCACCGACACCGAGAGGGGCACCCGCTGTGTCCTCGAAGTCCATGACCCGTCTGTTCTCCTGGCGGGCGCTGTGCACCACCCTGCTCGGCCTGACAGCCATGCTGGGGCTGATGTCGGCGCCCGCGCAGGCCGACGTCGCGACGTCGCCCGTCCACATCTGGGCCAGCCAGGTGCGGGTGCGCGAGTGCGCGAGCGTCACCTGCGGACTGGTCTCGCAGGAGCGGCTCACCAACGTCACCGTGCAGGCGTTCTGCCAGCGGTGGGGCGACCGCGTCTCCGACGGCTCCTACTACAACCACTACTGGGTCGAGGTCATCACGCCGCAGCACTGGCTGGGCTGGGTGAGCGCCGTGTACGTCAGCGGCGGGTCCAACGACGGCCCGGTGCCCGGCGTGCGGGTCGAGACCGACTCCAGCCCCGTGTACTGCGAGTACCCGTAGTCCGCGGGGTACGGGCCCGCGACCGCGTCACAGGAAAGGGAACCTCATGAACGTGCAGCACCTGACGTCCGGACGGCGGCTGCGCCGGGCGGTCGTCCTCCTCGCCTCCGCCGCCTGTCTGAGCACGGCCGTGGCCGGCGTCGCCAGCGCCGGCGATCGGTCGCCCGACGGGAGGCGGGCCGCCCCGGTGAGCGCCGTTTCGGCGGCGGCGGTCGAGCACTACGGCAACATGGCCACGGGCGGCTGCCTCGACGACAGCTTCGCGTACGGCTTCCGGGGCTTCGGCTGCAACGACAGCGACTTCCAGAACTGGAGCGTGCGGGTCTGGCAGGAGGACGGCACCCGCCAGTTCCGCAACGTCTCCACCGGCCGCTGCATCTACGGCGGTGTGGGCGCCGGTGCCCACCCGGACACCCGGTCCTGCGACTCGTCCAAGCAGCAGAGCTGGTGGGTGTACAAGCGGGGCGACCAGGTGAGCTTCGAGAACCAGGCGACCGGTCTCTGCCTCGACGACAGCGAGTACGGCCTGCGCATGCTGGCCTGCTCCTACAACCGCAACCAGACCTGGCGCTGATCGCCCTCCGGGCGCCGGCGCCGGAGGGGTCCACGGGGGAACCCCTCCGGCGCCGGTCCGTACGGCCGAGCACCCTGCGTGGGCCGGCCGGTGGGGTCCCCGGCGCCCGAGGGCCGGCACGGCCCGAGTCCGCCGCAGACGGCGCAGGCACGTCGGCGCCTCGGTCCCGACCGGCCTTCCGCGTCACCGGCCGCAGGCGTGCGGCGCCGGGCCGGACACGGGCGCCCCCGGGCAGTCGCCACACCCCGGACATGCGCGGTGATGCGCCTACTCGCGCACGAGGCGCCCGGTGCGCACTCCGCACCGCTCCCGCACCGGCCGCGCCTTCGACCACGAGGCGGACGACGGCGAGGCGAGGAGATGTGGTCTGCCGCCCGAGGGGGCGACCGTGGGTCACGGCCCGAGGGGCCCGTCGGCGGATGCCCGCGACTCCGGCTCGGACGATGTCCTGCCCTTCAGCGCGGCATCCAGGGCGCTGCGGATCTCAGGAGACAGACACGCGGACCGCGGCCACTGCACGAGGCGGGCCGCCACCTCCCGCAGCTTGATGTTCGTGTGCTGCGAGACCTCTTCGAGGACGTCCCAGGCTGTCTCGGGCAGGACGCCGCCATAGGCGATCACGACGCCGATCGCCTGGTCCACGACGGCATGCGAGGTGACGGCCTCCGTCAGCTGCTCGATCTGCTCCTGCAGAGCGGCGATCTCACCCTCGCGGTCGTCCACGTCATACTGCGGCATGTCGGCCCGCTCCCTTCAAACGGCCACACCAATCGGGTTTCTCCTGCCCCCGAGGGGCACGAAGATGCGGCACCGGCGCCGGCGCACGCGCCCGGCCGAGGGATGAAAACGCAGCTCACAGCACCGTTCGCCGTAGCCCGCGGTCCATGGCCGTGTCCCACCGCCGTCGACGGCCCGCAGGCATCGCCGCCGCGGCGCAGCAGGCGGCGGCACCTCCTCGGGAGCGGTCCACCCCCCTTCACGCAGGAGGCGGCTCCCCGGTGCCGCCGACCTGCCGGCCGCTGGGCACCGGCGAAGAGCACGGCGTCTGCGCGACGCTGTCCTGCCGCCGGACCGGCAACGGACCGCCCCGGACGCTAGGCGTGCTCGACCGTGGCGTGTTGCCGGCCGGGCTGATCGGTGCGGTCAGCCTCGTCCTGGGCGAGCAGGGAGAGCAGCGCGGCCACCGTCAGACCCAGCCCGGCCTCGGTGGGATGGCGCAGGACCTTCGTGGGGTCGATTCGGTAGGTGTTGCCGCGCCCCTCACGCGTATGCGAGAGGTAACCCTCATGCTCGAGATCCGCGATGATCTTCTGCACGGCACGCTCGGTGAGCCGGCAGTGCGCGGCGATGTCGCGAATGCGGGCACTCTGGTTGTCCGCGATAGCAGCGAGCACGCGGGCGTGATTCGTCAGAAACGTCCAACCGATGTGTGGCTCGGGCACTCCATCCATGAGTCGAGTTTACCAACCCGTCGTTCACGCATGCTCAAACACGTATTAGCATTCGTGTATCAGTTGACGCATCCCGGTTACCCGGGAGAACGTTGCTGCAGATGTCGGCAACCCAGACGCGGGAGTGGATCATGCATGTCTCTGCTCACGGCGGCCGGCCCGTCACGGCGCCGTGCTCCCCCAGCCGGGGCAGCGGGGGCGGCGAGGGCCGGATCCTGCCGCCCGGCCTGGCGACCGCGACGTACGAAGCGAGCGGCGACCGGGTGCGAGTGACGCTGAGGGGCGAACTCGATCTCGACTCCCAGCGGTCACTGCGATCCGGCCTGTTCGAAGCGCTCGCCGCCTCGGCCACCGGCCTCGACCTCGACCTGAGCGGGCTCGGCTTCTGCGATTGCGCCGGCCTCGACGTCCTGCTGGCGCTCCGCCAGCGGGCCCTGGGCCAGAGCAAGTCCGTCGCCATCCGCGCCACGAGCCCCGCGGTCGACCTGCTGCTCACACTCCTGCAAGCCGGGGAGCTGTTCACTCCACCGCGCCCGCGCACCGCCGAGCCACGCCGCGCGGCGTCGGCGAACGGCTCCGCCCGACGCCGCCAGCCCCACCACCGGACTCCCTGTGCTCTGGGAGAGAGCCGGACGGACTGATCAGGCCCACGCCCGGAGCGGTCGTTCGGGTGGAGATCGCGCCAGGTCGTCGGAGCCCAGCCGGAAGCTCGCCGTCCGGCCCCATCCCGCCGTCGGCAGCGTCCGCGCCGGTGTCCGGGACACCGGCGCCGTGACGCCACCATGCCCGGCGACGCCCTTGGCGTGGTCGCGGCAGACCCGACGCCGTTCGTCTGTGTCGTCACGAGGCCGGACGGAGGGTCATCGAGCGGGTGGTGCGCCCCGGTGGGCTCAGCGCGCCGTCGACGCGGCGCAGCGCGGTCCGGCGGCCCGGGTCGGGGAGTTGGTCGGCGACCGCCGCGGGCAGGTCGGTGCGGCCGGAGACGGAGAGTTTGCGGTAGACGCGGCTGAGGTGGAGTTCGACGGTGCGCCGGGTGACGTAGAGACGGTCGGCGATCTCCTTGTTCGTCAGGCCCTCGGCGGCCAGCAGGGCCGTGCGGTGCTCGGCCGGGGTGAGGGCGTCGAGGCCGGTCTCGGCGCCGCGCCGGGGGCGGGCGCCGGCCGAGGCAAGGTCGTCGCGCAGCGCGTCCACCAGCGCTCCGGCGCCGCACCTCTCGGCCAGGGCGAGAGCCGCGCGCAGTTGTTCGCGGGCCTGGCGGGCCTTGCGCAGGCGCCGCAGTTCGTGGCCCAGGGAGCGCAGTACGCGGGCCTGCTGCAGCCACGCCCCGGTGTCCCGCAGGAGGTCGGCCGCCTCGTACAGCAGCGGGGCGCGCTGTCCGCCCCGGGTGACCAGGGCGAGCGTGTGCAGGGCGGTGGCCACGGCGTGCGGGGCTCCCCAGGCGCGGGCCTGTTCCAGTTCCTCGCCGGCCAGCCGCTCGGCGGCGGCGGTGTCGCCCTCGTGGGCGTACAGGGCGGCGGCGGCCGCGCGCCACGGGTGACGGTCGGGGTGGTGCGCCTCGCGCAACTGCCGTCCGCACTTCTCCAGGTCGGCGAGTCCGGCCTGGGTGCGGCCGAGCACGGCGTGCAGCCGGCCCCGGTGGAACAACAGCTCGGGCAGGGCCGCTTCGGGCAGCTCGGTCAGCGCGAGGTCGTCCAGGAGCAGGCCGCGTGCCCCGTCCAGGTCGCCGGTGTCCAGCAGGATGCCGCCGAGCCTGCTGCGGGCCAGGGCGCTGCCGAGCCAGGTGCCGGCGGGTCCGTCCGTGAGGGCCCGGCGGGCCGCTTGTGCCGCCTCGCGCAGCCGCCCGGCCTGGTGGCCGCAGGTGGCGAGGCCGGCCTCGGCGAGGGCCGCCATGGTGCGGGCGCCGTCCGCACGGGCCGCGGCGGCCAGGGCGCGGCAGGCGTCCAGTGCCTCTTCGTGCTCCCCCGCGTCGCACAGCAGCTCGGCGAGCAGCAGCCGCAGCGGTGTGGTGGGCACGTCGGCCGGGCCGGCGGGTTCGCTCAGCCCGGCGCGGGCGTGGCGTACGGCCTCCTCGCGCCGCCCGCCGTGCGACCGGGCGGCGAGCGCCGCCAGCGTCGCCTGGGCGCAGCGCACCCAGGGGATCCGGGCGGTGCCGGGCGCGGCGGGGACGGGCAGCGGCGTGCGGCCGCCGCCGGTGAGCAGGGTGAGGACGCCGAGGACGGCGAAGGCGCCGGCGGCCGGTTCCGGGGCGGGGTCGAGCGGCTCGAGATCCACGAGTGTGCCTCGCACGATGTGCCGGGCGGCGTCCAGATCGCCGTCGAGGGCGGTGGCCTGGACGAGGTTGACGAGGGTGGCGATGGCGGCGTCGTCACCGGCGTGGCGCGGCCGGGCAAGGGCGCGCAGGCGGCTGACGGCGGCGGCGGGCGCGTCGGCGGCGAGTTCGACACAGCTGAGCCGCCGCAGCAGCTCGGGCTGGTCGCCGGGTCCGCCTTCGCGGGCGCACCGCTCCAGCAGGCTGCGGGCTTCGTCCATGTCGTGCCGGGACAGGGCGGTGCAGGCGGCGTCGAACAGCAGCCGGTAGGCCCAGCGCTCGCCGATGGGCGGGGCGTGCCGCAGGTGGTGGACCACTTCGTGCGCGGGGGCGCCGGAGGCGTGCAGGGCGCGGGCCGCCGCCGCGTGCAGCCGGGCGTGTTCGCTGGGCGGCAGCGCGGCGAGGAAGGACACCGGCATCATCGGCTGGGCGAAGGCGACGCCCTCGCCGGCCTCCTGGAGGACGCCGCAGCGGACGAGGGTGTGGAGCATGTCGGCGGCCTCGGTCTGCGGGATCCCGACGAGCTCGGCGACCAGGGCGGGGGTGCCGGCCCGGCCGGTGACGGCGACGGAGTCCAGGGCGCGGCCGACACCGGGGAAGCGTTCCTCGAAACGCGCGACGACGGTCTCCGCGACCTCCACCGAACCCAGGGAGTCGATCTGTTCGCAGGTCGGCTCGGTGGCCGTGCCGCAGCGTCTGAGCTCGCGCAGCAGGGCGTGGATGAGCAGCGGGTTGCCGCCGGTGACCCGGTGGCAGGCGCGCACCACGGCGTCGGCGACGGGCCGGCCGAAGAAGGAGGTCAGCAGGTAGCCGACGGCGTCCGGGTCCAGGCCGGACAGCACCGTGCGCTGGTGGAAGTCGGAGACGACGCGGGCGAGGGCGGCGGTGCCGGCTCCTCGCGCGCCCGGCACCCGCGCGGCCGTTTCGCCGTGGCCGGTCGCGACGCGTTCGCCGCCGAATCCGCCGGCTTCGCCCCCGCGTCCGGCACCGCCTCCGTACGGGGTGCCATCGTCGGTGCCGCGGCCGCATCCGCCGGCACCGCCGTCTCCGACGCCGGTGCCAGGGCCGCCCGCCGGGTCCTCGCGGGACGGGGCCAGGCCGGGGACGATGGTGGCCAGCAGCGCCACCGGCAGCCCCTCCAGCCGGGCCATGAGGTGTTCCAGCCAGCACAGCGAACGCCGGTCGGCCCAGTGCAGGTCGTCCACCGCGATCAGCAGCGGGGTGCGGGGGGTGAGCGCGCCGATGAGCTGGTCCAGCCGGTCGGCGGCGGCCTCGGGGCTGCCCGGGTCCGCGGCGGGCGGTCCCGCGGTCCCGCAGTCGGGCGCCGGGCCGGCCGGCGGGCAGGAGCGCAGTTGGCGCAGCACGTCGTAGGTCAAGGCGGTGCCGGACGGCCGCGCACGGATGGATGTCGTCTCGAATCCGCCTGCCCGCGCGGTTCTGACGGCGGCGCGCAGGAGGTACGACTTGCCGGTCCCGATGCCCCCTTCGAGCAGGAGGCTGGCCCCCGCACCGGATGCCGCGGAGGCCAAAACCCTTTGTAAGTCGGATGCTTCACAGTCGCGGCTGAGCACGCGAACCCCTTCCTCGTCGCGTCGGCCCTGGAATGGTGCGGGTCCCGCTCCCCCGTGTGACGCCTCGCGCGGCCCGGGCCGGCGCGGCCGGGCGCCCTGCGGTGTCCACCGGCCGGGCGGGGCGGTCCACCGGAGGGGGCGCCGGGTTCACACGCCGTCCACGGCCCCGTGCCGGCTGCGCCACTGCGGGGTGGCCACGCCGGCCAGGACGACCTCCACCACGTCCTCGGCGAGGGTGGGCGTGAGCGGCAGGTGATTGAAGAGCACGCGGTAGTAGGCGGTGGCGCCGAGCATGTCCAGCAGCAGGTCGATGTCGGCGTCGGGGCGGATGTCCCCGCGCCGGATGCCCCGGCGCAGGGCGGCCGCCGTGGCCGCGCGGCGCGGGTGGAACAGCTCGTTCAGGAACTCCGACTCCAGCTCCGGGTCGTCGGCGAGGTCCGCGATCAGCGCGGGCAGCGCGCGC
Organism: Streptomyces sp. NPDC096012; assembly: GCF_040426375.1. NCBI lineage: Bacteria > Bacillati > Actinomycetota > Actinomycetes > Kitasatosporales > Streptomycetaceae > Streptomyces > Streptomyces sp. NPDC096012. The sequence goes on along the minus strand of NZ_JBEOTD010000013.1, from coordinate 159,371 downwards.
CGCCCGACGGTGGTGGTGAACGCGTGGCTCAGGGTGCGGATCCCGGCGATCAGGTCGCAGTGGGTGCAGCCGGTGTCGGGCGTGGGTGAGGCGCCCATGGTCTGCACGAGCGCGCTGACCACGAGGTGCTGCCGCGAGCGCCAACGGCGGCGCAGGGTCGGCTTGCTGGTGCCGGCCCGGGCGGCGACCGCCTCCAGCGTCAGCCGGCCGTAGCCCACCTCGTTGAGGATCTCCATCACCGCGGATCGAACCGCGCAGTCGATGCGTTCGTCCCGCGGTCGGCCTCTCGAACGCTGCGCCGTCGGCGGGCTGGTGCCCCCGGCGCCCTGTGGCGTGCTCACCATGCCTCCAGTATATTAATGATTCCGTTCCGCATCGGAAAGTAATTCTCTCACACGAGGTGAGTCATGTCTCAACACGTCGGCGAGTTACCGGAGGACCTGGGCCGTCCCGGGACCGCCGCCGAGTCCGCGCCACCCGCGCGGGCCGAGAGCGTCTTCTCCGGTCCTTACCGGGCGCTCAGCCTCGGCGTGATCCTGTCGGTGAGCATGGTCGCGTTCGAGTCCCTGGGCGTGGCGACCGTGCTGCCGGACATCGCCCGCAGCCTGGACGGGCTGGGCGCCTACGGCTGGGGCCTGTCGGCGCTGATGCTCGCCAACATCATCGGCACCGTGCTCGCGGGACGGGCCGCCGACCGGCGCGGCCCGTGGGGGCCGGTGGCGGCGGGGACGGCCGTCTTCGCCGTGGGCTGCGCCGCGGCCGGGGCGGCCGGCTCCTGGCCGCTGTTCCTGGTGGGCCGCTTCCTGCAAGGTCTGGGCGTGGGCGCGGTGATGGCCATGGCCTACACGGTGATCGGCCTGGCCTATCCCGAGCGCCTGCGGGCGCGGATGTTCGCCCTGCTCTCCTCGGCCTGGACCATCCCGTCGCTGATCGGCCCGGTCGTCGCGGGCACCCTGGCGGACAGCACCAGCTGGCGCGCGGTGTTCCTGCTGATGCTGCCGATCGTCGCGATCGCGGCGCTGCTCACCCTGCCCGGTCTGCGCCGCCTGGAGCGACCGCGGCACGAGGGGCGGCCGGCTCCGGCCGAGCCCTGGTGGAAGGGCCCGCTGGCCAATGCCGTACTGCTGACGCTGGGCACCGGCCTGCTGCTCCAGGCGCTGCTGCTGAAGAACGTGGTCCTGCTGGTCGTGCTCGCCCTGGTGGGCGTCGCCGTCGCCCTGCCGGCGCTGCGGCGGGTCACCCCGGAGGGAACCCTGACGGCACGCGCGGGGCTCGGGGCCGGTGTGGTCATCCGCGGCCTGCTGTGCGGGGTGTACTTCGGCAGCGAGGCGTATCTGCCGCTGGGCCTGCAGGAGTTGCGCGGGCAGAGCGCGTGGTCGGCCGGTCTCGGCCTGTCGGCGGGTGCCATCGCCTGGGTCGTGGGCTCGGCCTGGCAGGCCAAGCGGGACGCCCAGGCGGACGGGCGCTCGGGCAGCGTCGCCCTCGGTTTCGCCGTCCTGCTGCTGGGCGTGGGCGTGATCGCCCTGTCGATCCTGACCGAGACGGTCCCGGCGTGGCTCGCGGTCGTGGGCTGGGCCGTCGGCGGTATCGGCATGGGTGTGGCGTTCAACGCCGCCACGACCGACACGCTGGAACAGACTCCGGCGGAGCGGCAGGGCGAGATGAGCGGGGCCCTGCAGTTGTCGCAGACCCTCGCCACCGGTGTGGTCGCCGGTCTCGGCGGCGCGGCCCTGGCCATCGCCGAGCACTACGACTCCACCACCCGTACGGCGCTGGCCGGGCTGTTCGGCTGCACGGCGCTGCTCGCCCTGGTCGGCGTCCTGCTCTCCCGGCGCCTGCGGCCCACCGCCGCGGCCGGGTGACGTTCTTCCCGGCCGGGCCCTGTGGTCCGGCCGGGAGCGGCCGGTGCCGGCTGCTGGGAACGGCCGGCACCGCGCCGAGGGGTGCTCCCTCGCTTGGGCTGCGCTGGAAGCACCGCGGTTACAAGGCGTCCGGCACGGACGCGGCTCACCGTGCCGGACGCCGAACGGCCCCGCCGTGGACCCGCTTCGACGGGCGGGCGGACCGTGTTCCCCCTCAGGACCGCCGTCGGGACGGCCGGTGCGGACGATGGGCGCGCTCCATCCCCCGTCGCGCGACACCGGACCCGCGCCGGCACGCCCGGCGGCACAGGTAAGTCCTCGCCCGGCCGTTCGGCACGGCAGGGCGAGGACTTACCGCTTGCTCCGCTCCAGTCCCGCTCCGGTCCCCCTCCAGTCCCGCTCCGGTCCCCCTCCAGTCCAACTCCTCCGCCTGTCTCGTCCTGTTCTGCCGGGCGACCGGGGTCAGGCCCGGCAGTGGAGCATCGTCAGCGGCGGGTTGGCGAGGAAGTCCGCCCAGTAGTCGGCGCCCAGCGCGCGCAGTCCGTCCCGCGGGACGTGCAACGGCACCCACGTCACGTCCTTGAAGCCCGCCCGGTGCAGGCTCTCCTCGTACACCTCCTGCCGCGGGTACGACGTCACGAACTCCACGGGCGGGTCGAGCAGCGCGGTGATGCGCACCAGGGGGCCGGTCGAGCCCTCCCCCACGGGCTCGTACGTGAAGCCGTACTTGGCCGTGGACGGGCCGTCGAAGTCGTATCCGGGCGCCTGGGTCAGCACGCAGAAACGGCCACCGGGCCGGAGACTGCGGTGCACCGACCGGCACATGTGCTCCATCGCGGCGGCGTCCTCGGCGTAGTTGAGCAGATAGACGGCACTGGCCACGTCGAACGGGCGCTCCGGTACGGGGAGTTCGGCGACGTCGGCGACGGTGTAGCGCACCCCGAGCGGCGCACGCTCCTCGATCCCGCGGGCGGCGGCGACCATCTCGGTGGAGATGTCCACACCGAGGACGTCGGCGGCGCCCAGCCGTTTGATCCGCCGGCTGTAGAAGCCGGTGCCGCAGGCGAGGTCGAGCACCGATCTGCCGCGTACGTCACCGAGCATCGCCAGGAAGCTGGCGGACTCCGCGTAGCGGGCCATCGGCAGCGACTTGAAGCCCTCGTAGGTCTCGCCGATCTCGTCGTACTGCTGCACGCTCATGCCGTGCTCCTTCCGGTGGTGCGGGGTGCGAGCCGCCCGGGCTCGGGGTCGGGGCGCGCGCTGTCCTGCCGCACCGCGCGGCCCGGCAGCGGGGCACGGCGCAGCAGGTCGCCCGCGAGGGCGGTGCGCCGGCCCTGGTGGGCCGCGGCGGCCAGGGCCTCGGGGGTGGGCAGGTCACCCGCGCAGCGGGGGTGGGAGGCGCCGTACGGGTTGCCGCCCGCCGCCTCGACGGCCGGGTCGGTGTACCCGGGCGGCACCAGCAGCGCGCCGGCGTGCAGCAGCATGTGGCCGAGGTCGAGGACGGCCGTCTCCGAACCGGCGTGCCGGGCCGGGGTGGTGGCGAAGCCGCTCGCCGGTTTTCCCCACAGCGGGCCGCGGCCGGCGTGGGCGGGTTCCAGCGTCTGTACGAAGTCCAGCAGCGGCGCGCCCAGGGCGCCGAGCCGGGCGCGCGCCCCCAGCAGCACCGCGTCGGCCCAGGCGATGTCCTCGGGCTCGGCGGACGCGGCCCAGGGCCCCGGCCACTCGGCGCTCCGCGCACCGCCCCGGCCGGGTACGCGCCGCAACCGCACCCGCGCACCGATGGCCCGAGCCGCCGCGGCGGCCTCCTGCGCGAGGACGCGGGTGGCGGCGTCCTCACCGTGATACACGACGACGAGCCGCACGGGACCGGGACCGGGACCGGAGGCAGACCGGCGGAGCCCGGTGGCCGCGCGAGGACCGACGGCGCCGGAATCCGCGCCGAGGGCGAAGGCGCCCGACAGCCCGACGGAACCAGCGGCACCGGGCGACCCGACAGGACCAGCGGCACCCGACAGCCCGACGGAACCAGCGGCACCGGGCGACCCGACGGGACCACCGGCACCCGACTGTCCGACAGGACCACCGGCACCCGACAGCCCGACGGAACCAGCGGCACCGGACGGCCCGACGGAACCAGCGGCACAGGGCGGCACCACGGAGAGGACGGCGTCCGGGCCCACCTCGGAGGACGCGGCTTCCCGCTTCACGCCGAGGGCGGATGCCGTGGAGGTGGCTGACACGTGGGACGGGGCCGGGCGTTGCCCCCGGACGGCGGCCAGCGCCCGCGGGGTGGCGCGGGCGCGGGCCGCGAGGGTGGCCAGGCGGTGGCCCAGGGACCTGGCGGCCGCGCGCTCGTGCGGGGCCGGGGCACCCTGGCGGTTGTCGGCGGCCAGACCGTACGGGGTGCCGCCGGCGGCGCGGGTGACCGGGTCGGCCGGATCGGCGCCGGCCACCCAGCAGCCCCAGTGATACAGGGTGTGCTGAAGGGCCGTCAGCGTCGCCTCCCGGCCGCCGTGGCGCTGGGTGGAGACGGTGATGCCGGTGGCCACCCGGTCGGCGAGCAGCCCCTGCCGCCACAGCGGCGCGGTCGACTCCAGGAACCGTTTGAAGGCCGAGGACACGTTGCCGTAGTAGGTCGGGCTGGCCAGCACCAGGCCGTCAGCCCACACCACGTCCTCCGGTTCGGCCACCCGCTCCGGCCACCTCCGTCCGGCGGCCTCGTCGTCGGCGACGCGCAGCAGCCGTACCTCGGCGCCGGTCTCCCGGGCCCCCTCGGCGGCCAGCGCCGCCAGGGCGCGTACGCTGCCGCGCCGGCTGTGGTACACCACCGCGATCCGGTGGCTCATGCCACGCCCCTTTCCGCCGCACGCCCTTCCTCGCCCACCGGTTCAGGGACCGGCCCCGTGCGTCGTTCCCCGCGCCCCCGCTCCGGATCCGCGCGCCCCTGCGGGCACGTGCGCTCCGGCCCCGTACACCCGTCCCGGCGCGCCCGCTCCGGATCCGTACGCCCCGCCTCCCCCGCCCGCTCCGGTCCAGCACGCCCCGTAAAGCTCGCTGACTCCACCCCCGTACGCCCCGCAAAGCTCCCCGGCTCCGGCCCAGCAGGCCCCGTAAAGCTCCCTGACTCCGGCCCAGCACGCCCCGCAAAGCTCCCCGACTCCGGCCCGGTAGGCCCCGTAAAGCTCCCTGACTCCGGCCCAGCACGCCCCGTAGGGCACCCGGGCTCCGCATCCGTGTGGTCGTTCGGGTGCTCGAGCGCCGGCGTCGTCCCACCGGGCAGCTCCCGGGTGCGCAGCAGCAGCCGTACGTCGTCGCCGAGGCGGGTCACCTCGCCCGGCCTCAGCCGCAGGCCGGCCAGGAGGGTGGAGGCACCGAAGTCGCCGAGGACGGGGCGGGCCGCAGCGCCCAGCACCACGGGCGCCACGTACGCCACGACCCGGTCCAGCAGGCCCTGGGCGACGCAGGACGCGGCCAGCCGGGCGCCGCCCTCCAGCAGCACCGATCGCACGCCCCGGCCCCACAGCCGGTCGAAGAGGACGGGGAGGTCGAGCGCGCCGTCGTCGGTGACCGGTACCCGCAGCACCTCGTGCCGGCCGGGAAGGGCCGGCTCGGGCGCGTGCGGCCCGGTGACGACGAGGGTGGGCGCCGCGTCGTCGAGCACGCGCGCGTACGGTGAGACGGTTCCGTCGCGGTCCAGGACGACGCGGAGCGGGGGCGTGCCCGCCACGCCGTGGCGCAGGCCCAGGTGCGGGTCGTCGGTGCGCAGCGTGCCGGAGCCGACCAGCACCGCGTCGTGGGCGGCGCGCAGGGCGTGCGCGTCCTGCCGGGACTCCGGTCCGGTGATCCACCGGGAGGTGCCGTCCGGTGCCGCCGCGCGGCCGTCCAGGGTGCCGCCGAACTTCCACGTCACGCACGGCCGTCCGCGGCGCACGGCGGTCAGCCACAGCTCGTTGCCGTGCTCGGCCTCGGCGCGCAGCACCCCGCCGGTCACCTCGACCCCGGCGTCCCGCAACCGCCGCGCGCCGCCCGCCGCGGTCTGGTCGGGGTCGGGCACCGCGTACACCACTCGGGCGATCCCGGCCCGCAGCAGCGCGTCGGCGCACGGTCCGGTGCGGCCCTGGTGGGCGCAGGGCTCCAGGGTGACCACGGCGGTTCCGCCACGTGCCCGCTCCCCGGCCACGGCCAGCGCCTCGACCTCGGCGTGCGGCCGGCCGGCTCCCCGGTGGAAGCCCTCCCCCACCAAGGAGCCGTCCGCGCCGAGGATCACGCAGCCGACCACCGGGTTGGGACTGGTACGGCCCAGCGCGGACGCAGCCAGCGCGACGGCCCGCCGCATGGCCGACTCCTCGGCCGGGGTGCACGGCGTCGGCACGGCCCAGGTCGCCTGCGTCGCTCCCGACTGCTCGGCCGAGGTGCCCGGCGTCGTCGCCAGTCGCCCGTGCGGGGCACCCGGAGTCGCTGTCGGCCCCCGGTTCGCTGCCCCCGGGATCCCCGGCATCGGCTCGTCCGAGGCACCCGGAGTCCCTGTCGGCTCGGCCGGGGCGCCCGGTCTCGGTGTCGGCTCGGCCGAGGTGCGCGATGGCGGCGCCGGATGCTCGGCCGGAGTGGATGCGTGGCCGCTCGTCATGGTGTCTCCGCGAGGCGGAAGCCCATGGCGTAGATCGCGCGGTCGTACCAGCCGTGGCGGCGCCGGGTGCGGGCCAGGTCGCCGAAGCGGGTGAAGCTGCCGCCGCGGGCGATGCGGTAGGTGCCGCGGCTGACGGCCAGGTCGTCGGCGACGGCGCTGCCGCCGGGGTAGGGCCGGTAGTCGTCCGCGGTGTACTCCTCCACGTTGCCCGCCATGTCGTGCACCCCGAACGGTGACCGGCCGGCCGGGTGCACGCCGATCGGCGTGGTGGACAGCGGTCCGGCCTCCACGGTGTTGGCGCGGTCCGGCTCGAACGTCTCTCCCCAGGGGAACTCCCGCCCCTCGGGCCCGGCGGCGGCGTACTCCCACTCCGCCTCGGTCGGCAGCCGGAACGCGCGGCCGGTGCGGCCGGCGAGCCAGGCGGCATAGGCGTCGGCCGCCTCCGGCGGCACGGTCCACACCGGGTGGTTGCCGAGCCCGTCCGGGTACGCGCCGAACCGCCACGACGTCGGCAGCGCGGAGCTGCGCGTGTCCTCCAGGAAGCGCCGGTACTCGGCGTTGGTGACCGGGTGGAGCGCGATGCGGAACGCCGGCAGCTGCACCTCGTGGACCGGGCACTCCTTGGCGATCCAGTCGTCGATCACCCCGGCGTGCCGCCAGCGGGCGGTGACCCGGCCGACCCGGTCAGGGTCGAGCCCGAGCCGGGCGCGGGCGGCGGGGACGTCGGCCATGGGCGGGTCGTCGGGGCGGATGCGGGGGTCGCCGGTCAGGCCCAGCACGGTTCCCGCCGCGTACCGGCGCTCGAAGGACTGCTCGGGGTCCTCCGCGACGGTGACGAGGGTGTCGGCGGGCGCGCCGAGCAGGTCCCGGTGTTCGCGCAGCGGCAAGGGGCCCGTGCGGGCGACGAAGGAGTCGGGCAGCGCCATCGCGGCCCGGTCGGAGAGGGTGTTGGGGTTGGCCATCACCGGGGTGCCGGTCACGGGTTCCTCCGATCGGTGCTCGGAACGGGGACAGCCGCGTCGCCCGCGGCGAACAGGCCGGTGGGGACGGCGTCGGCCACCGCCCGGTAGCCGGCGTCGTTGAGGTGGATGTGGTCCCCGCCGTCGTACCCGGCGCGTACCCGCTGCGGGTCGGCGGGGTCACGGACGGCCGCGTCGAAGTCGGCGACGGCGTCGAAGTCCGGGGAGGTGCGCAGCGCGGCGTTGAGGGCGACGCGCTGCCGTTCGGCCTCGGCCGTCCACAGCGCGGAGTCCTTGAACGGGGTGAGGGTGCCCACGATGACGGGAATGCCGCGCGCGTGCAGCCGCTCGGCGAGGGTGCGCAGCCCGGCCAGGGTCTCCTCGGCGCTCGCGTAGGGGGCGAGCTGGAGGTCGTTGATGCCTTCGTAGAGGACGGTGGCGCGAACCCCGGACTGGTTCAGCACGTCCCGGTCGAGCCGGCCGAGCGCGCTGGTGCCGCGCTGCGGACGCTCGGTCTCGGTGCCGTCGCGCAGTACCCGGTTGCCGCCGATGCCCTTGTTCAGGACGCCGAGTCCCCGGGTGGCGGGGGCGGCGGCGAGCCGGCGGGCGAAGGCGTCGGTCCAGCGGCCGTTGCCGTCGGGGGTGGAGCCGGAGCCGTCGGTCTGCGAGTCGCCGAGCGCGACGACGGTGCCGCGCGTGCCCGTGCCGCGCACGTCGACGCCGGTCAGGAAGAACCAGGAGGTCTCGGTGCCGGTGAAGGCCGCCGCGCCCTGGTCGCCGCTGTGGTCGCCGCGCTCGGACAGGTAATTGGTCTGCTGGGCCAGCCAGTGCCAGGTGGTGGGGCCGGTCGGCCGGGGCAGGTGGATGCTCACCAGCAGGTCGGCGCCGGCGGGCACGGCGAAGGGCAGCGGATCGCCGACGGTCTCCCCTCCGGCGGGCACGGTGGTGCCCGACGCCCCGCTGAAGGTGACCGCGCGCAGGGTGCCGGGTACGGCCGCCGCCGAGCCGGACGACTCGGCCCGGCCGACCGTGACCCGGCCGAGCACCAGGTCCCGGGTGCCGTGCACGTTGGACAGGCGCAGCCGCAGTTCGTCCCCGCCGACCGAGGTGTGCACGATCATCCGTACGGTGCGGTCGTCGATGCCGGTCCGCGAGATGCCGTCCGGCGCGGCGGGCGCCGGTGCGGTCCCCCAGCTACCCGACCAGGCCCCGCCGGAAGGGCCGTAGGACCCGGCCGGATGGGCGGAGGACCCGCCGGAACGGCCGCAGGGCCAGGCGGGATGGGCGGAGGGCCAGGCCGGATGGGCGGAGGACCTGGCGGAACGGCCGTCGGACCCGGCGGAACGGCCGTAGGGCCACGCGGGTTGGGCGGCGGCGCCCGCGGGGCCACCGGAAGCGTGCGTGCCAAAGTCCACGGCGGGGTGGGCGGCGGAACCCGCGGCGGGGCCGGCCGCGGAACCCGTGGCGGGGCGGGCGGTGGCCGTGGGGGCGGTGCCCAGAAGGGCGCCGCCCAGCAGCGCGGCCGTGGTCATCGCGGCGAGGACGCCGGACAGCCGGCCCCGGTGACCGGGCGCAGGTCCGGCACCGCGACCAGTCACCGGCCCGGGTCCGCGACCCGCCGGAACGGCACCCCGACCCGCCACAACACCACCACGACCAGCCGGAACGGCACCCCGACCCGCCGGAACGGCACCGCGACCCGCCACAACACCACCACGACCAGCCGGAACGGCACCCCGACCCGCCGGAACGGCACCGCGACCCGCCGCAACACCACCACGACCCGCCGATACGGCACCCCGACTCGCCCCACGCCGGCTGCCACAGCCCGAGCCGTCCTGGGCAGGGATCCCGCTCATCGGTCACCGTCCTCGGCCGCCCCTGGACCCGAGCCCGCGCCGGAGTCCCCACCGGAGTCCTCACCGGCGGCCGGGCCCGCGCCGGTCGACGTTGCCGCACCGGCGCCCCCGGCCGCGTCCGTGTCCCCAGCCGCGTTCGTGTCCCAGCCCCCGTCGGTGTCCCCGCCCGCGTCCGAGTCCCCTCCGGCAGCCGTGCCCCAGCCCGCCTCCATGCCCGGACTTCCGCCCGAGCCGATGGCGCGGTACGTGCCCACCAGGTAGTGCAGCCCGGCCGTGCCGCGTGGTACCAGCCGGACGTCGACGGGCGCGAAGCCGTGCGCGGTGACCAGTTCGGTCAGCTCCTCCTCGGTGAACTCCCGGTACAGGCGGCGCGCCCCGTTGGCGAAGAGCCGGCCCCGACCGTTCTCGGAACGGAACACGGAGACGGTGAACAGGCCGCCGGGGTTGAGCAGTTCGCGGACACGGGTGAGGTAGCCGCCGTATCCGTCGGGGTGCTGGTGGTGCAGGCAGCCGTTGTCGAGGACGGCGTCGTGGACGGCCATGCCGTCCAGGTCGGTCAGCGAGCACACCGCGAACCGCGCCCGTCCGTCGCTGCGGGCGGTGAGCCCGGCCCACTCGGCGGACTCCACGAGGTCGATGCCGGTGACCCGGCAGCCCGCCTCGGACAGGATGGCGGCGTCGCGGCCGTGACCGGTGCCGATGTCGAGGACGTGTGCGCCGGGGCGGTCGCCGAGGGCGCGCAGCAGCAGGCGCGGGGCCTCGCGCATGGCGTCCTCGGCGGTCCACACGTCCCGGCCGTTGACGTAGTGGTCCTGGAAGTCGGAGAGCAGTACGTCCGCGTACGCCGACGCGTCGGGCGGCGGGGCGGCGGCGGGAGAGACGGAGTAGCGGTCGGCTATCTGGTGGCTGGACATGGTGAGGGGTCCTGTCGTGTGGGAGCACGGGGCGGCGGGTGGGAGGGGGCTGTACGCGCCGGCGGGCCGGAGAGGACCTGCCGCTCCGGCACCGCCCGCCGCAGGCGCCCGAGCGCCTGGGCCGGGGCCATGTGACGTGCGGCCCTCGGCCGTCACCGGCGCCCGAGCGCCTGAACCGGGGCCGAGTCACGTGCGGCCCCCGGCCCTCACAGGCGCCCGAGCGCCTGAACCGGGGCCGAGTCACGTGCGGCCCTCGGCCGTCACAGGCGCCGGGGCGCCCGGCCGGGGCCCGGTCAGGCGCGGCCCCCGGCCCTCGCACGCGGCCGGACGCCCCGCCAGGGGCCGTGTCGGGCGTGGCCCCGGCCCTCGCGGGCGCCCGAGCCCCTGGCCGGAGGCACTGTCAGGCGCGGCCCTCGGCCGTCGCAGGCGTCCGAGCGGCTGGCCGAAGGCACTGTCAGGTGCGGCCGTCGTCAGGCGGCGGCGCGTCGCTGGGGCCGGGGCCGGGTCGGGTGCGGCCCCGCTGCCGTTGTCGTTCAGCCGGCGACCGTGTAGACCTGCCCGTCGTACGAACCGGCGACGAAGAGCTTGCGTGCCGCGTCGTAGGACAGGGAGGAGATGCCCGAGGTGGTGGGCCGGTCGGTCACGGTCCAGCGGTCGTCGGACCGGTCGTAGACCGCGATGCGCCCGTTGTAGCTGCCGGTGGCGATGAGGCGGCCGTCGGTGTCCGCGGCGACGCACTTGATGGAGTGCGTGTGCGGTGTGGACAGCACCCGCACGGTGCGGTCGGGGTTCCACAGGCGCAGCATCAGATCGCGGCTGATGCTGGCGAACCAGCCGTCGCCGAGGCCCGCGCAGCCGTTGGCGATCTTGTCGTGGGCGTCCTCGACGGTGGCGATCCTCTCCAGTGTGGAGATGCGGTACCAGGTCGCCGAGGCGTCGGCGGCGACGGAGAACAGCAGGTCGCCGGAGACCGCGACGCCCTTGACGGCGTTGACGTTCAGCGGCAGGTCCGCCACGTGCTCGACGGTGTCCCCGGCCAGCTTCAGCAGCAGTCCCTCACCGGTGTAGGCACCGATCACGGCGTAGCTCTCGCCGTCACGTTCGAAGGTGACGCCGCAGTTCAGGGGCGAGCGGTGCTGGTGGAGCTCGCGGCCGGTCAGCGCGTCGAAGACCTTGCCGAGCTGGCCGCCGGAGAGCACCAGGCCGCCGAGCGGGGTGAGGAAGTTGCACAGGCTGCCGGTCTCGGCCACCGGCTCGCCGTCACGCCGCACCGTGCCGGCGTCGCCGACGGTGAGTGTCGAGCCGCCGCGTTCCGGCAGTACCGCGTTGACCCCGCCGGTGGGCGGCACGACGGCGGTGTCCCAGGTGCGTGCCTGGTAGTCGTAGCCGCGGTAGGTGGCGCCGAAGGTGGCGAAGACGAGGCGGGTGCCACCCGCGAAGGCGCAGGAGCGGGGCCATACGTCGTCCGGCAGGGCCGTGGTGTCGCGGGGCTCGGGGGTCCCGGAGGAGACGTCCCACAGCCGCATCGTACGGTCGTAGGAGAGGCTGACCAGCAGGTGCCGTGAGTCGTCGAGGACGAGGCGCTTGATGCCCGCGTCGTGCGCGGGGACCGTGCTGCGCTCGGTGGGGCCGACGACGATGATCTGCCCCTCGTCGTTGCCGGCGAAGATGGTGCCGGAGGAGGAGATGGCGACGGTGTCGGTCTCGACGCCGTCCATGTCCAGGTCGGCGACCATGCCGCCGGTCGCCAGGGACCAGCGCTTGATGGTGCCGTCGTCGCTGGAGGAGATCAACTCGTCGGCGTCGCGGGCCCATTCGACGGAGATGACGTCGGCGGTGTGGCCCTCGAAGCGGTGCAGCAGCCGGCCGGTGAAGTCGTAGACGCGTACCCGGTGGTCACGGGAGGCGGTGGCGACGAGTTCCCTGGCGGGGTGGAAGACGGACATCTCCACGTCGTCCTGCTGGTCCCCGAGGACCGCCACGAGCCGCAGGTCGGGCACGGTCCACAAGCGTGCGGTGTGGTCGCTGGAGGAGGTCAGCAGGTGCTTGCCGTCGGGCGCGAACTGGCACTGGTTGGCCAGGTGGTCGTGGAACGAGCGGGCCACCGCCCGGCCGGTGCGCTGGTCCCAGCAGATGACCTGGTTGTCGTAGCCGGCCGTGGCGACGTACTCGTCGCGCCACGCGGCGATGCCGCTGATGGGTCCGTGGTGCCGGATCATATGGGCTCCCCCAGTAACTCGATGGTGTGTCCGCTCTGCTCGACCTTGACCCGCAGATAGTCGTGGTTGCGTTCGGTCCGGTGGATGCCCGTCGGGATGACCTCCTCGACGGTGATGCCGTATTCCTTCAACTGCTGGACCTTGTCGGGGTTGTTGGTGCGCAGCCGGATGCACGCCACGTCCAGGGCGCGCAGCATCTGCGCGGCGACGCGGTAGTCGCGCAGGTCGTCCGAGAAGTTCAGCTCCCGGTTCGCGGCGAAGGTGTCGAGGCCCTGGTCGTCCTGGATGCGGTAGGCGTCCAGCTTGTTGTACAGCCCGATGCCGCGCCCTTCCTGACGGAGATACAGCAGGATTCCCCCGGTCTCGGCGAACTGGTCGACCACTTCGGACAGTTGCGGTCCGCAGTCGCAACGGGCGGAGCCGAACACGTCTCCGGTGAGGCATTCCGAATGCACGCGCACCAGGGGTACGGGCCGCGCGGACGGGAACACGACGGCGATGTGCTCGCGTCCGTCGGCGAGTCCGGTGAAGCTGATCATTTCGGCTGTGCGCCAGGTACCGTCGCTCAGATGCACCGGCACTTCGACCCGGGTGCGGATCGTGGCCCCGTGGGTGAGCGGACCGGTCCTCGGTTGCGGCATCTTGCCGCTGGACGTGCTCAACATGGATCGTCCCTCCGCTGGTAACAGCCCGATCACGTAATCACACGGTCAGTACCGAGCACAGTACGGAGATACCGAGACACCCTCCGAAACGTTTTGCGTTCAACACCGAGACGGAAACGATCACCGTGAACGTTCGGGAAGCACCCGGGAAGCGTCCGGGAAGCACGGGGCGACGGTACGGCCGACGGATCTCGTACCACCCGGTCGCGCGCGGGCCGTCCGGTCGCGCACGGGTCCGCGGCCGGCCCGAGGGATAAGCCGCGGCCTGCCAGGTGGACGGGGTGTGGGAGTCCGGGCGGACGAGGCGCCGGGGGCCGGGTGCGGAGGACGGACGAGGCGCCGGAGGGCGGGCACGGAGGGGAGCGCGGACAGCGGCGCGGTGCGTGCGGTAACCGCTCGGCCGCGGTGGGCGCACGAGTGGCCCCGCCCGACGGCGGTGTCACGGAGAAAGCCGGGCAGTCACCCCGGACGCAGGGCCACAACGACCAAGTGACAAAGCCCGGGAAAATGTCACCGAGCACACGTGCAGTGCCTGCGGACGACGTTCCCGTATGTTTTCCCAGCCGCCGACCGGCTCGCCGTCCGCCGGCTCCGAGTGTACCGGCAAACCACCGTTCGGGTGATCCGGAACGCGGGTCCCGCCTTCGCCGAAAAGGCCGGAAATCCGGACCCGCGGAGCGTTTTCGCGGGAGAACTGCCGCCCTTCAGAAGTGGCAAGCTGCCGTAGGCCTGGCCAGACTGAACGTGGCGGTTCGGGAGCCGGGAAGAGCCCGCTCCAGACCTCCGCTCGACACGTCTACCGGGAGATCGAATGGTGGAGCAGTCCTCCGAGGTCCATATAACCGGGCCGCACGAACCTGCCGTCACCATGAACGGCATCGGCCCGACCGAGACGGAGACCGAGAGAAAACTCGCTGACGCGCTTGCCGGCATCGTGGCCGCCGAGTGCGTCCCGGTCGAAAGTCACTTCTTCGACGACCTCGGCGCCAATTCCCTGGTCATGGCCCAATTCTGCGCGCGAGTACGGAAAATTCCAGAGCTGCCCTCTCCTTCCATGCGGGACATCTACCGGCACCCGACCATCCGGAGCCTGGCGACCGCTCTCTCCCAGGCCGCTCCCGGATCCGCCGAACAAGCCGTCTCCCAGGCGGTTTCGGTGCCCAGGATTCCGCCGGAGCCGGTGGTGCACACGAGCCGGCTGGTCCATTTCATGTGCGGGACGGCCCAGTTGCTGGCCTTCCTCATCTACTCCCTCATCTCCGGTTTCGTCACCTCCGCCGGCTACCAGTGGATCGCCGCCGGTGTGGGGCTCTTCGACACCTACCTGCGAGCGCTGGTGTTCGGCGGCATCGGATTCATCGCCATGTGCATGTTCCCGGTAGTGGCCAAATGGCTGCTCATCGGCCGCTGGAAACAGACCGAGTTCCCCGTCTGGGGACTGTCATACCTGCGTTTCTGGCTCATCAAGGTGCTGCTCCACGCGAATCCCATGGTGCTCCTCGTCGGCACCCCGCTGTACGTGCTGTACCTGCGGGCCCTCGGCGCCCGGATCGGCAAGGGGGTGACGATCCTCTCCCGGTCGGTTCCGGTCTGTACCGACCTGCTGACGATCGGTGCCGGCACGGTGATCCGCAAGGACTCGTTCTTCCTCTGCTACCGCGCCCACGCGGGCCGCATCCAGACCGGCCGGATCACCCTCGGACGCGATGTGTTCATCGGCGAGAAGACGGTCCTGGACATCGACACCTCGATGGGCGACGCCGCACAGCTCGGTCACACCTCCGCGCTGCACCGCGGCCAGGCGGTGCCGGACGGCCGGCACTGGCACGGGTCCCCGGCCGAGCCCACGCACATCGACTACCTGCGGATCGCGCCGGCCAAGGTCGGCACCCGACGCCGGGCCTGGTACGGCGTCATCACGATGGCGCAGCTGATCTTCCTGTACGTCCCGCTCGCCCTGGGCGGCGTGTACATGTTCTTCACCCAGGTGCCGGCGCTGCGCGACCGGCTCGACCCGGAGACGGCCGCGCTGTCCCCGTCCGAGCTGGTCAACGACGCGCTGATCGTGTCCCTCGGCCTGTTCGGCGCCTTCATCGTCCTGGGCCTGGTCGCCCTGTACGCCGTCCCGCGCCTGCTGGGACTGGTCGTCAGGCCCGACCGGACGTATCCGCTCTACGGGGTCCATTACACGCTGCACCGGCTGTCGTCCCGCCTGACGAACATCAAGTTCTTCGCCTGGCTCTTCGGCGACAGCTCCTACGTGGTGCACTATCTGCGCACCATCGGATACGACCTGTCACGGGTCGAGCAGACCGGATCCAACTTCGGCACCGAAATGGCGCACGAGACCCCGTTGCTGGTGTCCGTCGGCACCGGAACGATGGTGGCCGACGGTCTGTCCGTGGTGAACGCGGAATACTCCAGTACGTCCTTCCGGCTGTCCCGGGTGACGATCGGGCCGCGCAATTTCCTGGGCAACAACATCGCCTACCCCGTGGGCGGCAGGACCGGTGACAACTGCCTTCTCGCGACGAAGGTGATGATCCCCCTCGACGGCGAGGTCCGCGAGGGCGTGGGGCTCCTCGGTTCGCCCTCCTTCGAGATTCCACGATCGGTGGAGCGCGACTCCCGGTTCGACCACCTCAGGTCGGGCGACACACTGCACGCTCGACTCTCCGCGAAGAACCGGTACAACCTCCGCTCGATGGCCCTGATGCTGTTCGCACGCTGGCTGCACACCTTCATGCTCACCCTGCTCGCCCTGGCCTCCGTCGACCTGTACGGCGTGGTCGGGGACGTGGTGATCGCCGTCTATCTGGCGCTGACGCTGACGCTGTCCACCGCGTACTACATCCTGCTGGAGCGCTGCCTGCTGAGGTTCCGCAGGCTGAGCCCCGAGCTGTGCTCCATCTACGACCGCAAGTTCTGGCAGATCGAGCGCCTGTGGAAGGTTCCGTCCCACTGGCTGAACATCTTCAACGGCACGCCCTTCAAGGCCCTCGTCTGGCGCCTGATGGGCGTTCGCGTCGGCAGCAGGGTGTTCGACGACGGCTGCTACGTGACCGACCGGACCCTCGCGGTCATCGGCGACGAGTGCACCCTCAACGCCGGCACCAAGATCCAGTGCCACTCGCAGGAGGACGGCACCTTCAAGTCCGACAGCAGCACGCTCGGCGCCGGCAGCACGCTGGGCGTCGCCGCCCATGTCCACTACGGCGTGACCCTGGGCGCCGGCGCGGTGCTGGCACCCGACTCCTTCCTGATGAAGGGCGAGGAAGTCCCCGCGAACGCGCACTGGGGCGGCAACCCTGCCGTGGACATGCCCGAGCCCGGCCGCGCCTGCGGCGGCACCGGCCTGGCCGCGTCGGCGGCCGGCGTCCCCGCGGCAACCGTGAGTTGAGGAAGGCCAAGCGATGGGAACACGCGTGGAAGCGGACCGGGAGTTCTGGAGCCGCATGATGACCGCCGGTGGTGCCACCACCGTGCCGCGGTGGGCTCCGGAGCCGGTTCCGGGCGCCGCCGAGCAGGAGACGCCGGTGCCGGACGACGTGGCGGACGCGGTGCGCACACTGGTGCGGCGGTGGGACGTTCCGGTCAGCGCCTTGCTGCTGGCGGCGCATGCCAAGGTGCTGGCGGCCCTGTCCGGCGAGCGGGAGGTGGTGACGGGCTACACCACCGGAGTGCGCGGTGAGCCGTTGCCCTGCCGCCTGGCCGTACCCCCGGAGTCCTGGCGTGCCCTGGTGACGGCCGCCGAGCGCGCCGAGGCGGACGTGCTCGCGCACCGCGAGTACCCGGTCACCGAGCTGCGGCGGGAGCTGGGGCTGACCGAGCCGCCGTACGAGGTCGTGTTCGGCCCCATGGGAGCCGACGAGGCGCACGCCGACGACGGTGTGCTGCACGTGCGCTGGTCCGACCGGGGCGGGCGGCTGATGCTGCGACTGCGGTACCGCACCGACGTACTGGACGCCGCGGCCGCGGCGCGGATCGGCGGTTACCACCTGGCGGCGCTGCGGCTGATGGCGTCCGGCATGGACGCCGATCACGGGCGGCAGAGCCTGTTGTCGGCCGACGAGGTGCACGAGCAGCTGGAAGGGCTGGCCGGGCCGCGGCGCATGCTGCCGGACGCGCGCGCCCACGAACTGTTCGAGCAGCGGGTGCGGGCTCATCCGGAGGCCGTGGCGGCCGTGCACGGCGAGCGGGTGTGGACGTACGGCGAACTCAACCGGCGCGCCAACCGGCTGGCGCGGGCGCTGCTGGCGCGCGGCCTGGGCCGGGAGGACGTGGTCGCCGTCGTCACCGAGCGCAATCTCGACTGGCTGGCGGCGACGCTGGCGGTGTTCAAGGCGGGCGGGGCCTACCTGCCGATCGAACCGCACTTCCCGGCCGGCCGCATCGAGGCGACGCTGACCCGGGCCGGGTGCCGCCTGGTCGTGACGGAGGCCGGCAGCACCGGCACCCTGGACGAGGCGCTGGCCGCGCTGCCCGGCACCGGGAAGCTGCTGGTCGACGCCGGGTACGCGGAACCGCACGCCGATGACGACCTCGGCGTCCAGGTGGACCCCGGCCAGCTCGCCTACATCTACTTCACCTCCGGCTCCACCGGCGAGCCGAAGGGAGCCATGTGCGAGCACGCGGGCATGCTCAACCATCTCCACGCCAAGATCGACGACCTGGGGATCGGCGAGGGCTGCGTGGTGGCGCAGACGGCCCCGCAGTGCTTCGACATCTCGCTGTGGCAGCTGATCTCCGCGCTCCTGGTCGGCGGGCGGACCCTGCTCGTCGAGCAGGACGTGATCGTGGACGTGGAGCGGTTCGTCGACACGCTGGTCCGCGGCCGGGTCGGCGTGGCGCAGGTCGTGCCCTCCTATCTGGAGGTCGTGGTCTCGTGTCTGGAGCGGCAGCCGCGCAGCCTGCCGGACCTGCGGTGCGTGTCGGTCACCGGTGAGGCGCTGAAGCGGGAGCTGACGCAGCGCTGGTTCGCGATCCAGCCCGGGATCAAGCTGGTCAACGCCTATGGACTGACGGAGACGTCGGACGACACCAACCACGAGGTCATGGACCGGGTGCCCGACCGCGTGCTGCTGGGGCGGGCGGTCAACAACGTACGCGTCCTCGTCGTGGACGAGAACCTGTCGCTGGTACCGCTGGGCGCTCCGGGACTGATCGCGTTCTCGGGCGTCTGCGTGGGACGGGGCTACGTCAACGATCCCGAGCGCACCCGGGAGGCCTACCGGACGGACCCGTACCGGCCCGGTGAGCGGCTCTACCTGGGCGGTGACTGGGGCCGCTGGCACCCGGGCGGCAAGCTGGAGTTCCTCGGCCGCCGGGACAACCAGGTCAAGATCCGCGGCTTCCGGATCGAGATCGGCGAGATCGAGAACTCCCTGCTGCGGGTGGACGGCGTGCGCGACGGTGCCGTGGTCGTCGCCGAACTGGCCGGCGGGAACAAGCATCTGATCGCCTACTACACCGGCAGACGCCACCCCCCGGAGGTGCTGCGGGAGGCGCTCGGCGCGGCGCTGCCCGCCTACATGGTGCCCTCCGCCTTCCACTGGCAGGACGCACTGCCGCTGACCGCCAACGGCAAGATCGACCGCAAGGCCCTGACCGCGCTGGCCGAGCAGGCCCCGGCCGCCGGGCGGGAGGCGCTGCCGGCGGAGGACCCCGGCTCGCTCGGGCCGGCCGAACGGCGGCTGGCCGCGGCCTGGGCCGAGGTGCTCGGCGTGCCCGAGCAGCACATCGGCCCGGCGGACCACTTCTTCGACTGCGGGGGAACCTCCCTGACGGCGGTCAAACTCACCCTCGCGCTCGACCGCGCGGTGTCCCTGAAGGACATCACCCGGCATCCGGTGTTCGCCGACCTGGCGGCCCTGCTGGAGGGCGCCACCCCACGGCGCGCGGAGCTGCTGCAGCAGCTGTCCGGGGCGGCCGGAACGCCGGAGTGCGCGCTGGTGTGCTTCCCCTACGCGGGCGGCAACGCGGTCAACTACCAGCCGATGGCGAGCGCACTGGCGGGCAGCGGCCTCGCGGTGCTCGCCGTGGACCTGCCCGGTCACGACCTGGCCGGGCACCGGGAGCCGCCGGCGTCGATCGCGCAGGTGGCCGAGCGGGTCGCCGACGAGATCACCGCACGCGGCCTCACCCGGGTCATGCTGTGGGGCCACTCGTCCGGGGCCGCGCCGGCCCTGGAGACGGCGCTGCGGCTGCAGGAGCGGGGTGTGCGCCCGACGCGGGTGTTCGTCGGTGCGCAACTGCTCGGCACCGCGGGCGACCGGCGCGCCGCCATCGGTGAGCTGACGAGCCTGAGCGACGCCGCGGTCGCGGCCCGGCTGGCCTCGGACAGCGGCTATCCGGAGCTCGCGGAACTGAACGCGCGGCACGCCGAGCAGATCGGCGCCGCCTACCGGCACGACTGCGTGTCCGCGCACCGCTACTTCTGCGCCGCCCTGGACGGACCGCCGGCGGTGAAGCTGGCCGCGCCGGTGACGGTGGTCGTCGCCGTCGACGACCCGCACACGGCCGGCTACGCCCAGCACCACCGGGACTGGCTGCTCGTCGCCGACCACGTCGATCTGCACGAGCTGCCCGACGGGGGCCAATACTTCCCCCGCACCCGCCCGGCCGGGGCGGCACAGGCCGTCCTGAGAGCCGCCGTACCCCTGGCCTCCTCCTGAGCCTCGCCCGACCCCGGACGAGCCACCGAAAGGAAACCGAGATGCCGTTCTCATCCCTGGCACCACCGCTCGATGTGGAGCTGCGGCCGGGCAGACCCGCACTGCTGCGGGTCGATCCGCCCGGCGACGCCCCGGGCTGGGCGGCCGAGTACCGAGAGGCGCTGCGCGCGCAGGTCACCGAGCACGGCGCGCTGGTCGTCCGCGGTCTCGGGCCGCGCACCGCCGACGAGGCCGGTGCCGTCCTCACCCGGCTGGCCGGCCCCCTGATGACGGAGCGGGAGGCGTTCGCCCCCCGTGAGGCCCTGGGGCCGGGTCTGTACTCCTCCACGACCTGGCCGGCCAACCAGCCGATGTGCATGCACCACGAGCTGAGCTACACGGCCGAGGTGCCCGGTCTGATGCTGTTCGTGTGTCTGACCGCGCCCGAGCAGGGCGGGGCGACGGCGGTGGCCGACGCCGAGCAGGTCCTGCGGGCGCTGCCCGCCGCGCTGACCGAACGGTTCGAGCGTGAGGGCTGGCTGCTGACCCGCAGCTACAACGACGAGATCGGGGCCTCCCTGGCGGAGTCCTTCGGCACGGACGACCGCGCCGAGATCGAGCGCTACTGCCGGGCGAACGCCATCGACTTCACCTGGCAGCCCGACGGGTCGCTGCGCACCGAGCAGCGCCGCAGCGCCGTGGTGCGCCACCCGCTCACGGGCCGGCGCTGCTGGTTCAACCAGATCGCGTTCCTCAACGAGTGGACCCTGGCGCCGGAGATCCGCGAGTACCTGGTGGACGAGTACGGCGTGGACGGCCTGCCGTTCAACACCCGCTACGGCGACGGCAGCCCGATCGGCGAGGACGTCGTCCAGCTGCTCAACACCACCTACGAGGCGCACACGCTGCGGGAGCCCTGGCAGGCCGGTGATCTCCTGCTCGTGGACAACATCCGCACCGCCCACAGCAGGGAGCCCTTCACCGGCGAGCGTCAGGTGGTGGTGGGCATGGGCGAGCCCCGGCGCCTGGCCGACCACCACCCGGAGGCGAGCGAGCGATGACCGATCTGCTGTCGTCCACCACCGACACGGCCGTACCCGGCCGGCCCTCGGTGCCGACGTTCGCGGTGATCTCCGGTGAGCAGGTGCAGAAGGCGCTCACCGGGTCCGAGAAAGAGGTCGTGGAGCTGGTCGAGGCCACCTACCGGCTGCACGGGGCGGGAGACACGGTCAACCCGCCGTCGTACTTCCTGCGCTTCGCCGACCGCCCCACGGCGCGGATCATCGCGCTGCCGGCCTCCGTCGGCGGGCCCGTCCAGGTGGACGGGCTGAAGTGGATCTCCAGCTTCCCGGAGAACGTGGACGCCGGGCTGCCGCGGGCCTCCGCCGTGCTCATCCTCAACGACCACGACACGGGCTACCCGTTCGCCTGCCTGGAGAGTTCCATCATCAGCGCGACCAGGACCGCGGCGTCGGCCGCGCTGGCGGCCGACTGGCTCAGCCGCAACCGGCCCCGCCCGACCCGTGTCGGGTTCTGCGGCACCGGCCTGATCGCCCGCTACATCCACACCTACCTGGCCCGCACGGGCTGGGAGTTCGAGGCGATCGGCGTGCACGACCTGTCGGCCGGCAGCACCGAGGGCTTCTGCGGCTACCTGCGGCACAGCGGCGTCCGCGAACCGGTCACCGTGCACGACAGCGCCGAGGGCCTCATCCGCTCCAGCGACCTCGTGGTCTTCGCCACCGTCGCCGGCCGGCCGCACATCACCACCCCCGCCTGGTTCAGCCACAACCCCGTGGTCCTGCACGTGTCCCTGCGCGACCTCGCCCCCGAGGTCCTGCTCGCGTCGGCCAACTTCGTCGACGACGTCGAACACTGCCTGAAGGCGGACACCTCGCCGCATCTGGTCGAACAGCGCACCGGAAACCGCGACTTCCTGAACGGCACCCTCAACGACGTGATGCTCGGACGGGCCGCACCACCGACCGACCAGCCGGTGATCTTCTCCCCCTTCGGGCTCGGCGTCCTCGACCTCGCCGTCGGCAAGTACGTCTACGACGAAACAGCCCGGGCTAAACAGCTCCGTGTCATCGACGACTTCTTCCACGACCTGCGCCGGTACGGCTGAAGCCGTCATCCTCTTCCTGGCACCAGGAGGCCCGCCGTGCCTGTCATCTCGGCTCCCTACGCCTTCAACGAAGGCCAGCTCTTCGTCGACCTCGAGTCGATCTGCGGACACCCGCTCTACCTGAAGTGCGAAGGCTTCAATTTCGCCGGCTCCATCAAACTGAAGGCCGCGAACGAGATGGTGGAGACGGCCGAGCGCGAGGGAGTCCTGAAGCCGGATTCCGTCCTCGTCGAATCCTCCTCCGGAAACCTGGGCGTCGCGCTCAGCATGATCGCCGCGAGCAAGGGCTACCGGTTCCTGTGCGTGACGGACTCCCGCTGCAACCTGTCGACCAGACTCCTCATGGAGGCGCTCGGCAGCGAAGTGCACATCGTGTCCGACCAGGACGCCAACGGCGGTTTCCTGGGCACGCGGATCGAGTACGTCCGCGGTCTGTGCGCGTCCGATGACCGCTACGTCTGGCTCAGCCAGTACACCAACCCGGGCAACTGGCGGGCGCACTACCGCACGACGGCCCCGGAGATCGCCGGCGAGTTCCCGGAACTGGACGTCGTCTTCATCGGGGCGGGCACCACCGGAACCCTGATGGGCTGCGCGCGCTATTTCCGAGAGTGGCACCGGCCGGTGCGGATCGTCGCCGTGGACAGCATGGGCTCGGTGGCCTTCGGCGGCGAGCCCGGCCGGCGCATGATCCCGGGCCTGGGCATGAGCATGCGCCCGCCGCTGCTGGACGAGTCCTTCGTGGACGAGGTGGTCCGGGTGGAGGAGGCGGACACCATCCGCACCTGCCACCGTCTGGCCAGGCGCGGCTTCCTGTTCGGCGGCTCCACCGGGACGGTGGTCAGCGGGGCGACGGACTGGCTGACCCGCAACGACGCCCACGACGTCACCGCGGTGGCGATCGCGCCGGATCTCGGCGAGCGCTACCTCGACACCATCTACCAGACCAACTGGCTGCAGGATCTGTACGGCGAGCACATCCTCGACGCCGTGCAGGTGGGCACCCCGCCCCCCAAGGCCAAGCCCGCGTCCCGGGCACCGGGCCGCCGGCGCAGGCCGTAGCGGCGGGCCCCCGCCCGGGGCCGCGGGCCGGACCGGTTACGCCGGCCGGCCGAGCGGCACCGGTGCGCAGCGGCGCAGCCCGTGGGGGTCGCGGGCCGGGCCGGTACGCTGGTCGGCTCGAGCCGTATCGGCGCGCCAGGGCGGTTTCGCCGGTGGGCGCGCCGCCGGTGGCGCGAGCAGCTCAGCGAGAAGGCCAGGAGGCTCGGCCGGTGATCGCCGTCAATCCGCTGGACAGCGCTTCGGTACTGGCCGCCTTCGGCGCGCTGGGTGTCCTGGTGGTGATCTTCGCCGAGTCCGGTCTGCTGGTCGTCGGCTTCTTCCTGCCGGGTGACACCTTGCTCTTCCCCGCCGGTGTGCTGTGCGCGAGCACCGCACAGCAGGAGCCGCGGCTGTCGCTGTGGCAGGTGCTGGTGTGCGCGGCGGTGGGGGCGGTGGCCGGGGGGCAGGTCGGGTATCTGATCGGACGGCACGGCGGGCGGGCGGTGCTGGCGCGCACGTCCCGCCGCCGGGTGAAGGAGGCGGCGGCGCGGGCCGAGGCACTGCTGGCCCGGTACGGCTACGGCAAGGCGCTGGTGATCGGCCGGTTCGTGCCGGTGCTGCGGACGGTCCTGCACCCGGTCGCCGGTGCGCTCGGGGTGCCCGTGCGGCCCTTCACGCTCTGGCAGGCCCTGGGCGGTGTCCTGTGGTCGCAGACGCTGGTCCTCGCCGGGTACACCCTCGGCGCCTCCGTCCCGCAGGTGGACGACTATCTGCTGCCCCTGGTCGGCGTGGTCGTCGTCGTGTCGCTGCTGCCCCTGCTGATCGAGGCCTGGCGGTCCCGCCGCGACCGGCACCGGTCCTCGTCCTGAGCCACCGGCACTCCTGCCGGCCGCCCGGCGGCTCCGGTCGCCGGCGGAGCCGCCGCGGCCGGAGCAGCGACCCGCGTGAGCCACCGGGGCCCCTTCCAACTGTCCGGCGGGGGCCGGCTGCCCGGGGAGCCCTCCCGGCCGGGTCGTCGGGTCTTCGTGCTGAGCCACCCGAACCGCTCACAGCCGCCCGGCGGAGAGGCCGGTAGCCGCGGTGCCGTCCCGGCCGGGTCAATGTGCCCGGCCGGGACGGGCCGGGTCAATGTGCCCGGCGCTCCTCGCGGCTCCGGCGGCGCTTGCGGTCGGGGCGGCGCGGGCGGTGGACCGTGTCCAGCTCACCTATGGCCGCGAGGACGTGCGCGGGGTCGTTCGGACGCGAGGAGCCGGCGCACCGCCAGACCCCGCGTCCGGCGTCCTCGGCCACATGCACCCCGAGCCCATGCAGGGTGCACACCGGCCACGCCTGCCACAGCACCTCCATGACGGTGTCCTGGGCGGCCTCGGCGACGGCTCCCAGGGCTCCCAGGGCGCCGCGGGCGGACGATTGCGGCCCGAGGGAGTTACCGTGCCAGTCGCCGTCCGGGAGGGCCACGTAGATCTGTTCGCCCTCGTCCTCGCCCTCCCCCCAGCCCGGAAGGGCGCGCAGGCACAGCGGGCCCTGCTCGGGCAGGGTCGCCGCCAGGTCCCGGTTGACCACCGCCAGCGCCTCGTCCCACAGGGGGTACTCGCCGGCGGGTACGACGCGGGGCTCGGGCTCGCCGAGGAACGAGGGGTGCATCCGCCCATCCTCGCAGGCGCCCGGCCGGCCGGACCGGTCCGGCCTTCCCGCCGCGCGACCGACGGCCAGGGCAGTGCGGCGGTCGCGCCCCGACGGACGGAGCCGTGAACGACGCCTTCTGGACGGCTTCCTGACCATGCGTGAGACTGGGCCGGGCCCGACGCCCCCGCTGTCCAGGACGGTGCCATGGAACAGGAAGTCCCCCGCGTCGAACTGACCCCGCAGGCCGCGGAGCTGGTGCGCCGGCTGCGCGCCGAGCACGGCCCGCTGATGTTCCACCAGTCCGGCGGCTGCTGCGACGGCAGCGCGCCCATGTGCTACCCGGACGGCGAGTTCCGCACCGGCGGTTCCGACGTGCTGCTCGCCGAGCTCGCTGTGGAGGGCGTCGAGGAGCCCGTCACCTTCTGGATGTCCCGCAGCCAGTACGAGGTGTGGAGCCACACCCGGCTGATCGTCGACGTCGTACCCGGGCGGGGCAGCGGCTTCTCCCTCGAGGCACCCGAGGGGGTGCGTTTTCTCACCCGTTCTCGCGTAGTTGACGCCTAGTCAGCCCGCCGGCCGCCGCCGTCTGGTCCACTGCCCTTCGAACAGGGACGGTTGACGAGACATCAGGGGGCACGGTGACGAGACGTCGCAGGCGTTCGGCAGCGGGCAGAGCGGTTCTCACGGTTGTCACGGCATGGGGCGTGCTGGCAGGTGCGGCCCTGACGGGTGCGGCCCCGGCCGATGCCGCGCCCGCGGGCCGGCGCATCGCGCCGGGAGTCACGTACCGGCAGTTCGACGTCGACGCGGCAGCGGGTACGGCGCACGCCCATCTGCTCACGGTCGACCTGGACGATCCCCACGTGCGGGTCGACCTGCTGCACCCGGGTGCGGTGGCCGCCCGGGCCACCGTCTCCCGGCTGGCGGACTCGGCCGGGGCGACGGCGGGGGTCAACGGCGACTTCTTCAACATCACCGAGACCCAGCACCCGGGCGTGGAGGCCACCGGCGCGCCCGTCGGGCCGGCCGTCGCGGACGGGCAGGTGCTCAAGGCCGCGGTACCCAAGGGTCAGCGGTTCGGGCCCGCGCTGCCACCCGGCACGAACACCCAGGAGGTGTTCGGCGTCGGCACCGACCGGCGGGCCCGCCTGGACCGCCTCGCGCTCGCCGGCTCCGTGGACACACCGCAGGGCAAGCTGCCCTTGCAGGGACTCAACCAGTACGCGCTCCCGCAGAACTCCGTCGGCGCCTTCACCGCGAAGTGGGGCAGCGCCTCCCGGGAGCGCGCCGTCTGCGGCACCGACACCCAGCGGTCGGCACCGTGCAGCACCGACACCTACGAGGTGAAGGTGCGCGACGGCCGTGTGGTCTCCGAGTCCGGCGACCCGGGCAGCGGCTCGATCCCCGCGGACACCACGGTCCTGGTGGGCCGCGAGGAGGGCGCGCGACAGCTGCGGGCCCTCGGGGTCGGCGACCCGGTGACCGTCACCCACACCTTGGTGGCGGCCACCTCCGGGGTGCCGTACACGTTCGCGATCGGTGGGTTCCCCGTCCTGCGCGACGGCACGCCGCTGTCCGGACTGGACGACGCCACCTCGGCGGTGCGCACGGTCGTCGGCTTCCGGTCCGGCGGCCGGCAGCTGCTGATCCTGGCGCTGGACGGAGCGGCGGCCTACCGGACCGGCATGACTGTCGCGGAGGAGGCGGACACCATGCGGACCCTGGGGGCGTCCGACGCGTTCAACCTCGACGGCGGCGGCTCGACGGAGATGGTCGCCCGGGACGCGGACGCCACCGCGGTGACGGTGCGCAACCATCCGAGCGGCGGCGCCGAGCGCCCGGTCCCGAACGGCATCGGGGTCTTCTCGGCCGGCTGACGCGACCCCGCGGCCTCAGGGCCGCAGTCGGCTCACCAGGTCGGCGGTCGCCGTGAGTCCGCTGTGGATGGTGGGCGCCATGCTCGTGCAGGCCAGGTAGAAACCGAGCAGCATGCAGACCAGGGCGTGGGAGACCTTCAGCGCGCCGTTGCGCATGAAGACCACTGCCAGGATCAGGAGCAGCAGCACCACAGAGATGGAAATGGTCATCGGAACCTCCTCCGCCACGCCTCGTGAGCGGCGTTCGGCCGCAAGTGTCGCGTAGCGGAGGGTTCCGCCGGGCGGCTGACGTGTCCTCCGTTCGTGTGGTGTTACCCGAACGGATGGGCGTCGAGGAAGGCATCCAGGCCGGCGAGGTCGTCGGTGTCGAGGTGATCGACGCCCCCGGCGAGCAGCTCGGCCCACAGGGCGTCGCGGGCCGGTCCCGCCGTGTCCGGGGTCGCCCAGAACCGGACGCGCCGCCCGCGGGCGTGGGCGGCGGCAATGATGCCTCGCGGTTTCTGCCTGTGTGCGGCCGGGAAGGGGCCGTCGCCCGCCCCGGTGAAGTTCATCCACTTCACCGGGGCGGGCGCGGAAAAGCCCGCCCCGGAAGCGGGGCGGGCTTCACCGTGGTGGGTCAGGGTGCCTGGAGGTCGACCAGTTCGGCCAGTGCCGAGCGGTGCGCCCCGGCCGTGCCGTAGGCGATCGAGTCGGCCTTGGCCCGTTTGAGGTACAGGTGGACCGGGTGCTCCCAGGTCATGCCGATCCCGCCGTGCAGTTGCAGCGCCTCCTCGGCGGCGTGGACGGCGACGGGCGCCGCGTAGGCCTGGGCGACGGCGACCGTGACATCGGCGTCCTCGCCGGTCGCCAGCGCGTCGGCGGCGGCACGCGCGGCGGCGCGGAGGTTCACGACCTCCAGCCACAGCTGGGCGAGCCGGTGCTTGACGGCCTGGAAGCCGCCGACCGGCCGGTTGAACTGCTTGCGCTCCTTCAGGTACCGCATCGTCTCGGTCAACGCCCAGTCGCTCAGGCCGAGTTGCTCGGACGCCAGCTGTCCGGCGGCGGCGCGCAGGGCCCGGCGGACGGCGGGTTCGGCGTCGCCGACGCGGCGGCCGGCCGCGCCGTCGAGGGTGACGGTGGCGAGCGGTCGGGTCAGGTCCAGGGAGACCTGCGGGGTGATCGTCACGGCGTCCGCGGCCACGGCGTACAGGCCGCCGTCGTCGGCCGGGACGAGCAGCACGTCGGCGGCGACGGCGTCCGCGACGCCGGTCAACTCGCCGTGCAGCGTGCCGTTCCGGGCGCGCGCGGCCTTCACGGGGGCGCCCGGGGCCGAGTGCAGTGCGACCGCGAGGGCGCCGATGGTCCGCCCGGAGGCCAGCTGTCCGAGCAGATCCGCGTCACCGCAGGCGAGCAGTGCCTCGGTGGCCACCACGGCGCTGGTGAGGTACGGCACGGGAGCGACCGCCCGCCCCAGCTCCTCCAGCACCACGGCGACCTCGCGGTGGGACGCGCCCTGGCCGCCCAGTTCCTCCGGCACCAGCAGGCCGGCCAGGCCCATGGTGGCGGCGAGGGACTTCCACAGCGCGAGGTCGTGCGGGGCGTCCGACTCGGCGCGGGTGATCACGTCGGCCGCGGAGCAGTGGTCCGTGAGCAGGTCGCGGACGGCGGCGCGCAGCGCCTCTTCCTCCTCGGAGTAGAGGAGATCCGGCTGTGTGCTCATCGGGCCAGGTCCTTCCAGGCGACGTCCTTGTCGGTGCGCGGCTCGGCGGGCAGGCCGAGGACGCGCTCGGCGACGATGTTCAGCAGGACCTCGCTGGTCCCGCCCTCGATGCTGTTGCCCTTGGAGCGCAGATAGCGGTACCCGGCGTCGCGGCCGGTGAAGTCGACCAGCTCGGGGCGGCGCATGGTCCAGTCGTCGTACGCCAGGCCCTCCTCGCCGAGGAGTTCGACCTCCAGGCCGCTGATCTCCTGGTTCAGGCGGGCGAAGGCGAGCTTGGTCCCGGAGCCCTCGTAGCCGGGCTGGCCCGCGACGAGCTGCTGGCGCAGGCGTTCGGCGGTGAGGCGGGAGACCTCGGACTCCACCCAGAGCCCGAGGAGGCGCTGGTGCAGGTCGTGGGTGCGCAGTTCGGGGCGTTCCCGCCAGGTCCTCGCGACCGGGCCGATCATGCCGCCCTCGCGGGGCAGGCGCATGCCGCCGATGGAGACGCGCTCGTTCATCAGCGTGGTCTGGGCGACCCGCCAGCCGTCGCCGGTCTCGCCGAGGCGGCGGGAGTCGGGGATGCGGACGTCGGTCAGGAAGACCTCGTTGAACTCGGCCTCGCCGGTGATCTGCCGCAGCGGGCGCACCTCGACGCCGGGGTCGGTCATGTCGCAGATGAAGTAGGTGATGCCCTGGTGCTTGGGCAGGTCCGGGTCGGTGCGGGCGATCAGGATGGCCCAGCGCGCCACGTGTGCGCTCGACGTCCACACCTTCTGCCCGTTGACCACCCAGTCGTCGCCCTCACGCACGGCACGCGTGCCCAGCGCGGCCAGGTCCGATCCGGCGCCGGGCTCGCTGAAGAGCTGGCACCAGACCTCCTCCCCGGTCCACAGGGGGCGCAGGTAGCGGCGTTTCTGCTCCTCGGTGCCGTAGCGCAGGACGGTCGGCGCGGCCATGCCGAGGCCGATGCCGATGCGCCGGGGGTCGTTGTCGGGCGCTCCCGCGGCCTGGAGCTCGGCGTCCACGACGACCTGCAGGGAACGCGGGGCTCCCAGGCCGCCGAGCCCCTCCGGGTAGTGCACCCAGGCCAGGCCGGCGTCGAAGCGGGCCCGGAGGAAGTCCAGGCGGTCCGTTCCGGCGGGCGGGTGCGCCGCCAGGAACTCCCTGGTGCGGTCGCGCAGTTCCTCGGCGTCGGTCATGCCACGGCTCCCTTCCGCGGGAGGACGGCGATCCGGCCGGTGGTCACGCCGTCGGCGACCCGCTGCACGGCCGCGGCGGCGCCCTCCAGTGATACCCGCTCGCTCACCAGCGGCTTGATCGCGCCCCGCGCGGCCAGCTCGGTGAGCTGCTCGTGGCACCGCAGGACGAGCTTCGGGTTCTTGCTGTTGTACAGGCCCCAGTGCAGGCCGAGGATCGAGTAGTTCTTCACCAGGGCGTGGTTGAGGGCGGGGCTCGGGATGGTGCCGCTCGCGAAGCCGACGACGACGATCCGGCCCTCGAAGGCGACCAGCTTGGCGGACTGGGCGTAGGCCGCGCCCCCGACGGAGTCGTAGATCACGTCGGCGCCGCGGCCGCCGGTGGCCTCCTTCACGGCGGCGACCACGTCCTCGGCACGCCGGTCGACGACCACGTCACAGCCCAGTTCCCGGGCCACGGCGGCCTTCTCCGCACCGCCGACCACACCGATCACGGTGGCCCCCGCCGCCTTGCCGAGCTGCACGGCGGCACTGCCGACGCCACCCGCGGCGGCGTGCACGAGCAGGGTCTCCCCCGCTTCCAGGCGTGCCCGGCGGTGCAGCGCGAACCAGCCCGTCTGGTAGCCGACGTGCAGCGCCGCCGCCTCGGCGTCGTCCAGCGAGTCGGGGGCGGGCAGCAGGGCGCGGGCGTCGGCGAGGGCGTACTCGGCGAAACCGCCGTGCGGCAGCGCGGGGTTGGCGATCACCCGGCGGCCGTCCTCGGTCTCGCCGCAGATCTCCACGCCGGGGGTGAAGGGCAGCGGTGGACGCACCTGGTACTGGCCCCGGCACAGCAGCGCGTCCGGGAAGTTGACGTTGGCGGCCCGTACGCGCAGCAGGACCTGGCCGTCGGCGGGCGTGGGCCGCTCCACCTCCGCGAGGCGCATCACCTCGCTCGGCTCGCCGTTCTCGTGCACTTGCCATGCCTGCATGCGGGGCCTCCACGGGACTGCTTCGTCTGACCGGGTCCGACGGCATACTAAGCGGTCGCTTGCCCATCAGGGAACAGCGGAACCAAGCCGATCATCGCCTGGGCCCGTCAGCGGCCGCCGGCACGGGGGCCGGGTGCCCCCTCACCTGCCCGTCGGCACGAGGACCGGGCGCCCCGTCACCTACCGGTCCGCACGAGGACCGGGTGCCCCGTCATCTGCCAGTCCGCACGGGGGCCGGGTGCCCCGTCACCTGCCGGTCCGCACGAGGACCGGGTGCCCCCTCACCTGCCCGTCGGCACGGTGGAGGGCGACCCTTACCGGCCCGCCGACCCGACGCGGGGCGGCCCGTGCCGCCGACCCGGCAGGGCGGCCCGTGCCGCCGGCCCGACGGGGTGGCACGTCACGGGCCCGGCGGTACGGCGCAGGCCGTGGCCGCGGCCGGGATCACTCCGCGCGGCCGCGACGTGCCGGCCGCGCCCGTACGTGCATCCGCTCCCCCTGCGGTCCGAACAGGCTCAGGAACTCCGCCGGCCCCTCACCCGTCGACCCGAACCAGTGCGGCACCCGCGTGTCGAACTCGGCAGCCTCCCCCGGCGACAGCACGACGTCGTGCTCACCGAGGACCAGCCTCAGCCGCCCGGAGAGCACGTACAGCCACTCGTACCCCTCGTGGGTGCGCGGCTCGGGCTCCTCCTTGCGCCGGGGTTCGCGGACCTTGAAGGCCTGGAGACCGCCGGGCTGGCGGGTCAGCGGCCAGAAGGTGCGGCCGTGCCGCTGGACGGGCTCGGTCCGCACCCGGGGGTCGCCGACCGGCGGGGCGCCGACCAGTTCGTCCAGCGGGACCTGGTGGGCCTGGGCGATGGGCAGCAGCAGTTCCAGGCTGGGCTTGCGCAGGCCGGACTCCAGCCGGGACAGGGTGCTGACGGAGATGCCGGTCGCCTCGGACAGCCCCGCCAGGGTCACCTCCCGCTCCTTGCGGATCCGCCGCAGCCGGGGACCCACCTCCGCGAGGACGTCGTCGGTACTCATGACCCCATTGCAGATTCGGCAAAGGCGTTTGTCAACGCGGCAGCGGGTGGCCCGCCCGGACGAAGGGGCCGGTGTCCCCGCGAGGTCAGCGTCAAGGGGCCCGGCCCGTACCGCCGGTGCGAGGCGTCCGGGTGACCGGCCCGGACGATCCCGGGGGTGTGGACCCCGGGCGGCCGGTGCACCATGACTGCATGCTGCTGACCCGGCTCGCCCAGGTGTCCCGGGAGGTGGCCGCCACGGCGGCCCGGTCCCGCAAGACCGAACTGCTCGCTGAGCTGTTCCGGGAGGCGGAGGCGGACGACGTGCCGATCGTCATCCCCTATCTCGCCGGACGGCTGCCGCAGGGCCGGCTCGGCGTCGGCTGGAAGGTGCTCGGCCGCCCGGTGCCGCCCGCCGCCGAGCCCGGCCTCACCGTCCGGGAGGTGGACGTCCGGCTCACCGAGCTGGGCAAGGTGGCCGGGCCCGGCTCCCAGGCCGAGCGGGCACGGCTCGTCGGCGAACTGATGGGCGCCGCCACCGAGGAGGAGCAGCGCTTCCTGCTCGGCCTGCTCACCGGCGAGGTCCGGCAGGGCGCGCTGGACGCGGTGGCCGTGGAGGGGCTCGCCCGCGCGACCGGCGCGGACCCGGCGGACGTACGGCGGGCGGTGATGCTCGCCGGGTCGCTGCAGACGGTGGCCCAGGCCCTGCTCGGCGAGGGGCCCGGATCCCTCGACCGGTTCCGGCTGACCGTCGGCCGGCCCGTGCAGCCGATGCTGGCGCACAGCGCCTCCTCGGTCGCCGAGGCTGTGGAGAAGCTGGGCGCCTGTGCGGTGGAGGAGAAGCTCGACGGCATCCGGGTCCAGGTCCACCGGGACGGCGACACGGTCCGCGTGCACACCCGCACCCTGGACGACATCACCGACCGGCTGCCCGAAGTGACCGCCGCCGCGATGGACCTGCGGGGCGACCGGTTCATCCTGGACGGCGAGGTGATCTCCTTCGACGCCGCGGGCCGGCCCCGGTCCTTCCAGGAGACGGCGGGCCGGGTCGGCTCCCGGACGGACGTGACGAAGGCCGCCGGGGCGGTCCCGGTCTCGCCCGTCTTCTTCGACGTCCTCTCCGTTGACGGCCGCGACCTCCTCGACCTGCCCTTCGCCGAGCGGCACGCGGAGCTGGCCCGGCTGGTGCCGGAACCGATGCGGGTCCGGCGCGCGGTGGCCGCGGGGCCGCACGACGTCCCGGTGGCGGAACGCTTCCTCGCCGACACCCTGGCCCGCGGTCACGAGGGCGTCGTGGTCAAGGCGCTGGACGCGCCCTACAGCGCGGGCCGGCGCGGTGCCTCCTGGCTGAAGGTCAAGCCCGTCCACACCCTGGACCTGGTGGTGCTGGCCGCCGAGTGGGGCCACGGCCGCCGCACCGGCAAGCTCTCCAACCTGCACCTGGGGGCCCGTGATCGGGACGGCGGCTTCGCCATGCTCGGCAAGACCTTCAAGGGCATGACCGACTCCATGCTCGCCTGGCAGACCGAGAGGCTGCTGGAGCTCTCGGTCGAGGACGACGGCCAGGTGGTCCGGGTCCGCCCGGAACTCGTCCTGGAGATCGCGTACGACGGTCTGCAGCGCTCCTCCCGCTACCCGGCCGGTGTCACCCTCCGCTTCGCCCGCGTCGTCCGCTACCGCGAGGACAAACCGCCCGAGGAGGCCGATACCGTGGAGGCCCTGCTGGCGGCCCACCCGGAGGTCAGGCCATGACGGTGCGTGCGGCGAAGCGGAGCGCGGGGCTTCTGGTGTTCCGGCACGGCGACGAGGGGCTCCAGGTGCTGCTCGGCCATATGGGCGGCCCCCTCTGGGCGAAGAAGGACGCCGGGGCCTGGACCGTGCCCAAGGGGGAGTACGAGCCGGACGAGCCCGCCTGGGAGGCGGCCCGGCGGGAGTTCCGGGAGGAGCTCGGGCTCGCGCCGCCCGACGGGGCGGCCGTACCGCTCGGGGAGGTCGTGCAGCGGAACGGCAAGATCGTCACGGTCTGGGCGGTCGAGGGGGACCTCGACCCGGAGTCGATCGATCCCGGCACCTTCACCATGGAGTGGCCGCCGAAGTCCGGGCGCCGGCAGGAGTTCCCGGAGCTGGACCGGGTGGCCTGGTTCGCCCTGGACCGGGCCCGTGAGGTGATCATCCCGGCCCAGGCGGCGTTTCTCGACCGGCTGGCGGAGCACCCGGTCTGGGACGAGCCGCCGGGACACCCCGGAAGGGGCGCTCCGAACGGCGAGTGATCAGGACAGCGGACCACGCGTTGCGGCCGGCCGTGCCGCGCGCGAAGGTCGAAGCACAGCCCGTTATCAGGGGAGGTCGGCCATGCCCATCGCGACGGTGAACCCGGCGAACGGCGAGACGCTCAAGACGTACGAGCCCATGGGTGAGGAGGAGCTGGAGCGCCGGCTCCAGCTCGCCGAGGCCACGTTCCGCACCTACCGGACGACCACGTTCGCCGAGCGCGCCCGGCTGCTGGAAAAGGCCGCCGATCTGCTGGACGAGGACCAGCAGGAGATCGGCAGGGTCATGACCATCGAGATGGGCAAGCCGGTCAAGCAGGCCCGCGCCGAGGCCGCGAAGTGCGCCAAGGCGATGCGGTGGTACGCGCGGAACGCGGAGCGGCTGCTGGCCGACGAGGAGCCCGCCGAGGCGGACGTGCGGGACTCCGGTGCCTCCCGGGTGCGGGTGCGCTACCGCCCGCTCGGGCCGGTGCTCGCGGTGATGCCCTGGAACTTCCCCCTCTGGCAGGTGATCCGGTTCGCCGCACCCGCGCTGATGGCGGGCAACGTGGGCCTGCTCAAGCACGCGTCCAACGTGCCCCAGACGGCCCTGTACCTGGAGGACCTGTTCCATCGGGCGGGCTTCCCGGAGGGCTGCTTCCAGACACTGCTGATCGGTTCGGGCGCGGTGGACGACGTCCTGCGCGACGAGCGGGTCAGGGCGGCCACCCTGACGGGCAGCGAGCCCGCGGGCCGGGCCGTCGCCGCCACGGCGGGTGAGATGATCAAGAAGACGGTGCTGGAGCTGGGCGGCAGCGACCCCTTCGTCGTGATGCCCTCCGCCGACCTCGACCGGGCGGCGGCCGTCGCGGTGACCGCGCGGGTGCAGAACAACGGGCAGTCGTGCATCGCCGCCAAGCGCTTCATCGTGCACACCGACGTCTACGACGCCTTCACCGAGCGGTTCGTCGCGGGCATGAAGGCCCTCAGGATCGGCGACCCGCTGGAGGAGGACACCGAGGTCGGGCCGCTCGCCAGCGAGCAGGGGCGCAGCGACCTGGAGGAGCTGGTGGACGACGCCAGGCGCGCCGGGGCCGAGGTGCTGTGCGGCGGCCGGCGTCCGGACGGACCCGGCTGGTACTACCCGCCGACCGTGCTCGCCGGCATCACCCGGGAGATGCGCATCCACCGGGAGGAGGCGTTCGGGCCGGTCGCGACGCTGTACCGGGCCGGTGACCTGGACGAGGCGATCCTGATCGCCAACGACTCGCCGTTCGGTCTGAGTTCGAACGTCTGGACGCGGGACGAGAACGAGGTGGAGCGGTTCGCCCGGGATCTGGAGGCGGGCGGCGTGTACGTCAACGGGATGACCGCCTCGCACCCGGCGTTCCCGTTCGGCGGGGTGAAGCGGTCGGGGTACGGACGTGAGCTGTCCGTGCACGGAATCCGGGAGTTCTGCAACATCACCACGGTTTGGCAGGGTGCCTGAGGGCTCCGCGGCTACCATCCCCTTTTGTGAACCGCGAAGTGACCCTGCCTCTGATCGTCGACGACCGCGGTACCTTGCAGGTGGCCGCGGCCGACGTGAGTAAGTTGCTGCGGACCGTGGGCGGGCGGTGGCTGCATCTCGTCGAAGCGGGGGAACAGCGGCTCGACGAGGACACGGTGGCGGCCCTGACCATCGAGCTGGCGAAGCTCGCGGACCGTATCGACGTCGCCTGCATCGCGCACAGCAGCGGGGCGCCGTAGGTCGGCCAGGTCACCCGGTCGCGTCCGGGCCCGCGGGCGCGTGCCGGCCGAGGCCAGCAACTCGCCCCTCCCGTCGTGTCTTCCGTGGTCCTGCAAGAGGACCGCTGGCCTCCGGGCCCGATATGACGGTTCCCTCCTGTCGAACGGATGAGCTGGAGAGGTGGTGTCACCGGGCCTGGGAGGCGCCGTCGGAGACGCTGATGAGAGGTCCGACTACCGCCTGGCCTGGCGCAATGCCTGGCCGCTTGCGGGCGGCAGGTCCGCGCAACGTGGATGCGCGCATACGACGCCAACGCCCTGGCCGGTACCGCATGAACCCCGTTCGGGAGGATGGGGTGGACGACATCGACGACGTGGGCGTCCTCCTCGGCCTGGACGTCGGCAAGAGCGCCCGTCACAGGCACGGGCCGACCTGGTACGCGATCCGGAGTCATTACTGCCGGCCAGCCTCACTGGCCGGCTTGGCAGGGGGAAGATTTCCGGCCCTCCTACACCCCCAGGGCGACGCGGAGCGTGGCGAGCACCTCCTCCTGCCTCGCAACCAGATAGAAGTGGTCTCCGGCGAACCTCTCCATCCGGAACCCGGCTTGCGTGGCCTCCGACCATCCGGCCATCTCCGCGCCGGTCGCGTAAGGGTCGGACATTGCGCTGAGCGCCAGAACCGGTGTCACTGCGAGTGGTTCCGCCGACGGCGCGTAAGCCTCGAACAGGGTGAAGTCCGCGCGTGTATAGGGCAGGACCAGATCGCGCAGCTCCAGATCCTCCAGGACCAGAGCATCGGTGCCTCCCATCTTCATCAGTTCTGCGGCGAGGGTCTCGTCGTCCAGCCCTGCGACAGGTGGTCTGCTTTCGGCGATCTGCGGCGAACGGCACGCCGAGGCGAACAGATGAACGGGCGCCTGACCGATCTCCTCGAGACAACGGGCCGCCTCGTAGGCAACCAGAGCGCCCAGGCTGTGACCGAACAGGGCCGTCGGGCGCTCGTCCAGCGTGGCGATCGCTTCGCCGACCTCGCGGCCGAGCCGTTCCAGACTCTCGGGAAACGGTTCTCGGAAACGATCGGCACGGCCCGGATACTGGACACCGACCACCTCGACGTCGGGTCCCATGGTCCAGGAGCGGAAGGCCGCGGCAGAGCCGCCCGCGTGCGCGAAACAGACGAGCCGCGCCTGGGCACCGGGTAGGGGCCGGGGGCAGCGGAACCAGATCTCGGACGAGGTCCGCGGAGCGTGACGAATTCTCAACTTCCCACCATGTCTTCCATCTCCGAGTGAATCACCGCCGATACACCCTGCTCCGACGATTGCGGTCTCGGGTGTGTGCTGTCAGGCAGACGTAAACGGCCGGCGTTGGCCCAGCGAGCGCGTAGGACCCCCATCAGCCGTCCTGACATCAGGAAGGGGGGAGGCACCCGACGAACGATCGGAACATCGCGGTCCCGATCTTCGGTCCCGCGAGAGACGACCCTAGGCGGAGGCCTTCATGACCCGTCCTCCGTCACCAGTTTGAAGGCGTCCAGGACCCCGTTCATCCGGTCCTCCACGATCTGACGTGACGGACCGACAATCTGCACGTAACCGGCGGATGCGTGGGAGGCCCGCTGATCCGGCAGGTCGTCGCCGATCGTGATGTTCATTCGGCCGTGAACCACCCCGGGCATGGAGAGCAACGTCTCCAGGGGCGTGACCTCGACGACGCGACCGGGCTTGTAGGGGAGCAACAGGTCTCCGGCACAGCGCGGCGTCGAGTATTCCAGCGATGGCACGCGGCCCAGGTATGTGTCGAGTGTCGCAGCCATCATGTCGAAGTTTCGGGCGAACCCATGGTTGGAGGGCAGCTCGCAGCCGGCGAGCCTGGCTCCCACCTCGCTCATGTGGATGCCGCCGTCGTCTGATCGAAAGAACTCCATGTGCAGGTAGCCGTGGTCGATGCGCATACCGTCGACGATGCGCTGAACCAGTTCCTTCTCGTCGATGCCCAGTTCGTTGTCGACGCCGAGGCTGATGGAGCCGTTGATGCCGCCGTAGATGGTCTCCAGCAGCGCGCACGGCGTCCACGAGACGTAGGTGTCGAGGACCCGTCCGTGAGCGACGAGAGCGCACAACTGGTACTCGCGTCCGGTGAGGAACTCCTCCACCATCCACCGCCGTGAGGGAGGCAGTGGAAGGAGCCTCGCGAGATCGTGCTCGTCGTTGAGCTTGTAGGTGTCGATAGACGACCAGCCATCAACCGGCTTGAGGATGAGTGGCCATCCGTGCACGGCAGCGAAGCCGAGGACTTCGTCGCCATCCGCGACCTCGGAGAACTCCGCACAGGGGATGCCGATTTCCCGGAACCGCCGCTTCATTGCGGTCTTGTCCCGGACCCAGGCGACCTGCTCGGCGTCGAGGTGCGGCAGGCCGACGAGGCCGGCGAACCGCTGGGAGATCTCCTGCAGGGGCTCCTGCGGGTTGCAGAAGTGGGCCGGTCGTGCCGGGAGCCCCGCCACCCAAGTGAGGTAGCGTTCGGCCTCCCGCCGGATGTCGGCGTCGGCGGCGATGGTGAACGTGGGGATGTCCGCCGTGCGCAGCAGGTGGTCGGTGGGCAGTGAGGAGAGGTGTTCTTCGAACCTCAGGAGCACGAGGTCGAGATCGCCTCGGCTCAGGACATGATCGGTGAAGGTGCCCGGTCGGCCATCGACGAGCAGGAGACAGGGGCGCATGACTTCTCTCCGGAGAGGACAGAGCGGACGAGGCCGCTGAAGTGGATCTGTTCTTCGGACGAGCACGGGGGCGCGACCGGGATGCTGAACGTCAGGGCCGGTGGGTCCCTGGCCTGGGCAGAAGCCGTCACGGGAAATCGCGCACAAGTCGCCCTCGACGAGGCTCTGGGGGAGGCTGTCGGAGTAGAGCGGCTTGCGGTCTCTGGGGACAGGGAGGTCGGGGAGGAGATACCGATCGAGCGTGAATGTCGGAATGGATCGTTCTTCCGGAAGCCGAAGGTCCGTCGCGGTGTTCGGCGCTCGGCGGTCGGCGCTCGGCGCTCGGCGCTCGGCGCTCGGCGTGACGCTACGCACGTCCAGCTTCGAGTCGCCTTGGCTCACTGTCCCGAAGTGAGCAACCTGGAGTGGTGAAGCTGCAGACTCCTGCGAACTCCTTGGTGCCGACCATGGCACCGTCTGGGTGGACTGCGCCCATGGCCTGGGCGCAGTCCTGAATGACGCGGCGGACGCCGGAAATGCCGACGACCCTGCCGTCGAGATGGACCACGATCACACGCTCGGCGTCGCCCGAGAGCAGGTTGGTATCCGCCAGGGACCTGTCGTCGGCACCGACAGACGGGATCACACCACAGGAGAGCACCGCACTTGCGGCCGCGGCGAACGTCGTCGCCGGGAGGCGGGCCCGGTCTCCCGCCGCCGGCCTCGTCGCGGGCAGGACCGGATGCCGAGCTTGCGTCGCGTTGCCCACGACGGGCACGTGCCGTGCGCCCGACATCTGACAGAAGTCGACCCCTGGCGCAGACGCCGCATTTCATGCACCCGCTCGCGGCACGGATCCCCTACCTCAGCCGATCACTCGGCAGGAGGATGAGCGACGCAGACCGCGCGAAGGGCGAAGGTTCCTTGTCACCGTGAGCTTCTTGAGCCAGCGGTCACGTCCGTCGTACCTCGCGCGGAAGGGACGTCGGCCGTGTACCG
Organism: Streptomyces sp. NPDC096012; assembly: GCF_040426375.1. Lineage (NCBI taxonomy): Bacteria > Bacillati > Actinomycetota > Actinomycetes > Kitasatosporales > Streptomycetaceae > Streptomyces > Streptomyces sp. NPDC096012. The sequence continues at coordinate 120,412 of NZ_JBEOTD010000013.1, read as the reverse complement.
CGGTGAAGTTGTCGACGTAGAGGATGTCGCCCGGCTCGAGAACAACCTCATACTCAGAGATCATGAGCTTCTCGCAGATCTCCTTGAGCGCCTCCTCGGCCTCGGGGTCGGTCCCGAAGGTCGTCATGTAGAAGGGGTCAAGTCGCAGGTAGGGCTCGTCGGGGTGACCGAAGAGGACGGCCACGGGCTCCGGATTGTCCCGCAGCTTCTGGATCTCCGACAGTCCGAAATGGGCCCCGTCGTCGGGGGTCTGACCCAGATGCTCGGTGTCGGGATAGATCACGTAACGGGGCTCGGAGAGGATCTTCTTGGCATCTTCGCTGAGCTGGACGTCCCGAATCGAGGCGACCGTCGTGGGGACCCGGTCGAGGTTACGGACGCCGAACAGGCCGACGTAATCGCACCGATGGGGATGGAACGCGTCCTCGGTGTGCCACCCGAGCAGGACGTCACTGCTGTGGCCGCTCTGCTCGTGCTCGACGCCCGGCAGGGGCAGGACGTTCTGAATCAGACTGCCGTTCTGGATGGTCGACCAACCGTAGACCTCGCCGAGGCACATACCGGTAAGCGCGAGGAAGAGTTCCTCTCTCCGCAACGAGTCGGGTTCGGCCCAGCTCGCCGGGGTCGGCTCGATCCCGTCCGGGTCCAGGCGGAAGCCTCGGATCGCGAACGCGCTACCGGTCTCCGCGTTGCGGAAACCGGTCAGCGCCTCGCGCAGACCCGCGGGGACGCCGGCAAGATACCGCCACGCAAGGTCGTACAGGGCACCGGACCTCGGGTCGAGCCCTGCTCCCATGATGTCGTGGATGACAGAGTCGAGCGCCTCGTTGTCTTCTTCGCTCAGCACATGGGTCACGAGCGTCTTGGGGGGCATGCGTGTATCCGCCTCTCTCATTTAACGGCTTTGACGGCGACCATCGAGTCGGCCCACCAGTAGGTGCAGTCACTCGGCGGCGCGAGATCGCGCACCACCTCCACTGAGAACGAGGAGAAATGCCTGAGCAAGCTGCGCTGGTGGGAGCGTCCGACGGTGTCGATCTCGTTGGTGTAGTAGGAGAAGACGCCTCCGGTCCGAAGATGGGCGGCGGCCGCCTCGAAGAAGTTCTCCGCGTAGTTGGTGCTGTGCACGACCGTGTCGCGGTACTCGCGCTCGTTGGTCGGATAGGTGTCGAAGAAGATCGCGTCGAACTGCCCGAGCTGGTCGATCACCTCGTCCCAGAATCCGCGAACCAGCCGGATGTCGCGGTCCGGGTAGCCTTCGCGCCACTGTTGGAAGGCGACGATGACGTCTTCGTTCGGCTCGATGATCGTGTGGGAAGCCGCTCCGAACTCCTGGATGAAGGTGGCCGAGATTCCCATGCCGAAGCCCACCTCCAGCACATGCCCTCGACTCTCGGTGACGTGGGCCGCCATGGCCCGCATCAGCGGGCGCTCCCAGTCCTGCATGACCTCTTGGCCCTCGATGACCAGCTGCGAGGGCGTGTATCGAGCTCCGCTCCGATCCCACGACCCATTGATGACAGGTCGGTCGACGCCGCGTGTCTGCGACGCGACGAGCCGGTCGAGATGTTCCAGATCCGACTGGAATTCACTGAGAGAACGTTCCAGCATCCAGGTGCGACGGTGACCGATCGGCGTCCCGAGGAATTCCGGATCGCTGACCGAGACCGTCACGTCGAACGCTGCGGAACGTGTCTTGAAGGTCTCCTTGGCGGCGGATCGGGCAGAGTCGCGCCGTACCAGGTCCTCCACGAGCTCCGTGAGATCCGACAGACGGCTGTGCTCCATGAGTTGACGCAGCGGAACCCGGACTCCGAACACCGCGCCGATTCGCGCACTGAGACGTGAGATCTTCAGCGAATCGCCACCAAGATCGAAGAAGTCATCTTTCCCAGTGGCTGGGGCAGTGCCCAGCAGCGACTCCCAGATGTCCGAGAGCTCGGCTTCGGTCTGAGAGAAGGACCGGGCCTCCTTCGGGTCGGCGACGATACGCCCGGCAGCAGGCAGCGCCGCCCGGTCGACCTTGCCCCCAGGCGTGAACGGCAGCACGTCGAGTGTTGCCCACTTCGCCGGGACCATGTGGTCCGGGAGCCGCTTCCGGAGGTCCTCGGCGAGCTCCCGCACATCCACCTCTCCCACGACGTAGGCCGTGATCGCGACCTCGTCGTGGTCCCTTTCGGCTTGAGCGTGGGCCGCGCGGACGCCCGGATGAGTACGCAGAGCGTGCTCTACCTCGCCGAGCTCGACCCGGAAGCCACGGATCTTGACCTGGCTGTCCCGTCTGCCGTGAAACTCGAGGACACCATCCGACCGCCTGCGGACCATGTCCCCGGTCCGATACATGCGCGTACCGGAGTCACCCGCGAACGGGTCGTGCAGAAAGCGGGCGGCGGTCTCCTCGGCGCGGTTCAGATAGCCGGCGGCGACTCGCGGCCCGGAAATGAACAGTTCCCCGACAGCACCGTCCTCGACGGGGTGCAGCTGTTCGTCCAGCACATGGACACGGGTTCCGGGGAGCGGCGACCCGATCGGGACCGACACTGACGGGTCCTTCCCCTCGGCCATCGCCGGAGTGACCGGGTACACCGTGGCGGTGACCGTGCCCTCGGTGGGCCCGTAGCAGCAGATGACATCCGCCGGAACGTCTTTGGCGAACCACTCTTGGAGGTCCCCGTAGCGGATGACGTCATTGCCGATGTTCAGCAGCCGCAGGGTGCGCAGCCGGGGATCGCGGCGTTCGACATGGGCGAGCGTCTCGCGGAAGTAGGCCGGAGAGATGTCGACCACCGTGATGCCCAGCTCCGCGATCTTGTCGGGGATCTCCTGCGGCATCCAGAAATCGGCGTCGGGCAGGACAAGCGTGGCCCCGCTGAGGACCGCGAGGCCGATCTGCTCGAGTGACACATCGAAGACCGGGCCTGCCAGCATCAGGATCCGATCGCCGGAGCTGCAACCGTAGACGTCCAGGACCCTCGTCAGATGGTGGAGGAACGCCTCGTGGCTGACCATCACGCCCTTGGGCGTACCGGTTGAGCCCGAAGTGTGGATGATGTAGGCGAGATCACGCGTGTCAGGCCCCGCCGCCGCGATCGCCGACAGACGTTCGATGCTCAGGCCTCGACCGATGAGAACGTGGACCTGTGCGGCTTCGACGATCGACTCCCTGCGCTCGGCCGGCTGGTCCGGATCGATCGGGACGTGGGTCCCGCCGGCCCGGAAGATTGCCAGGAGCGCCACGAAGTGGTCGATCGAGCGCGGGATCTCCACCGCGACCCGTGCTCGATGCGCGACGCCCAGGTCCCGCAAACGGATCGCGAGCCGCGTCACCTGTTCGTTGAGCTCGGCGTAGGTCAGCACGGCATCGCCATGCCGGATGGCCGGCGCGTCGGGTGTGAGCAGAGCGTACTTCGCCAGGTGGTCGGCGAGGGTCCTGGGGACCGGCTGCTCCGGGCCGTCCAGGGGTGGTGCGCCACGTTGATCAGCGTCTGCCATCGTCCGGCGCTCAACATGTGCATGAAGGGCTGACAATCGAGACCCTCCTCCGTATCTCCTGTGGTCCAGCGGCAGCGATCGAGCCCCTGCCACAGTTCCGCTTCAGCCGTCAGGAGCCCCCGGCCCGCAAAGCTGGGAGATCCTCGGCCCCTGAGATGATGTTGCTGCAGTCGCCAAAACGTTGTCAACACTTTGGCAACTGATCTTGCCTAGGATGTGCCTGAAGGTGCCATAGAATTGACGAAACCCTCCTTCCGGTGTCATCTGACACTGGTAGGAGGGCGGCGCCGGCGCAGCCGGTTCGCGTACTTCTGGCCGAACTGCGCACCCCACCGGCGGTGATCCTCGTACGAGACTTCGATGCCGCGCTCGAGCATCGGTTTCACGACTTCGCCGGAGGGGAGCGGGAAGCGGAAGTCACAGCCACGCGTAGGGGGAGATGATCTCGACCGGGTAGCGGTGACCCCTGTACGACGGCGCTGTCGAGCATCAGCTGGAACTGCGGGTCGTGGATGGCCGCGTCTGCGACGGAGCGTTGTTGCACGAGCTCAGGACGATTTCGGCGGGGCGGACCTCGCGCGGCTGGATCAGCTTGTCTCTGGGCCTGTCGCAGGTGGGGCCGTAGGCTCAGGCCGGGCCGGGAAGCCCTGGGGCGCACGGGGTGGTCTCGTTCGAGCCGGACGGGGTGAAGCCGGCGAGGTCGATCGATTCGTCCTTGCCAAGCCCGCAGGGCGGCCCGCAGCGGGTCGAGGGTGAGGCGCTCGTACAGTCCGGCGATCACTGGGGAACGCGCGGAAGTGGGCCCGGCTGCGCCCGAAGTACTCCCGTCCCGCCACCGCTGGGGGTGTCGCCGTCCTTCGTCGTGCCCCGACGGCGAACCCGTCCGCCGGGCCGACATCCATACGGCCCTCCGCCACACCCGTGGTCCGATCTCCTCGTCCGGCGCCCGGCGTCGCGCGCCGGGCTCGTCGAAGAGCGCGGCTGAGAGTTCTCGTCGAGCCACTCCTCGGCCGGCGGCGCGATCAGTCCCGCGAGCCCCGCGGGCGGGATGCCGGGGGCTCCGGGAGGCTGGGGGCGGCCTGTCTCTCCGAGGCCCAGGCCAGGGTCTCGGCCAGCGTGCGCCAGATCTCAGAGGCCAGGTGGACGTTGGAGGCGCTCTGAGCCTCCTGGGCGAGTTCCTCGATACGGCGGACGCCGGCTTCGCGGTCGCCCTCGAGGATGCGGATCTGCTGGGCGAGGACCTCAAGCCGGATCCGGTCGCGGAAGGTCAGCTGCGGCAGGGCGTCTGTGAGCTGTTCGCACAGCATCTTGGCCTGCGCCAAGTCCCGTTGGTGAAAGGCGAGATGGGCCTTGATGACGAGAAGCTCCTGGCGGTGCAGCGGGCCCCCGAAGAGACTCAAGGCGCGTTCGGCCTCGGCCAGCCACTGTTGGGCCTCGGTCACCCGGCGCGGGGTCATCTGCAGGTACAGGGAAGAGGCGGCCAGCCGCAGCCGCAGCACCAGGTCGACGTGGCTGGGCAGTTCGGCCAGGGCCCGCTGCAACAGCTCGACGGCACCCGGGTAGTCGCCCTGCCGGATGCGCACGTTGGCGGCCGACCACAGGGCCTCGGCGCGCAGCACGGGGGGCAGGACGTCGATCGGTTCCAGCAGCTGGTCAGCGAGCCGGCGCGCCTCCGTGATCAGGCCCGACTCCGCCTCGACCGAGACGAGCACCAGTTGGGCGCGGATGGTGTCCGCCACGGGGACGGCCCCCTTGTCGGCCGTGACGAGGGCGGTCTGGGCGACGGCGCGGGCCTCGTCGATGTCACCGACGGCACGCAGGCAGCGGGCGAGGAGAGTGCGGGAGCGCACCTGGAGGGTGGCCACCTCCAGGCGGTCGCTGAGTTCAGTGAGTTCGCGTGCCGCGGCGACTTCGTCCTGGCGTTTGCCCTGCTTGGCGTGCAGCTGGACCAGCTTCCACAGGGACAGCCAGCGCAGGGAGAGGTCCTCGCCGCTATCCGCCTGGACGGCCTCGCCGAGCAGGCGGATGGCGTCGTCGACATCATCCGAGGAACTGGCGGAGGCGAGGGCCTGACCCAGCAGCGAGGTGTGGACGCCCTGGAAAACGGACGCGGGCACGCCCAGTCGCCGGGTGAGGTGGTCGAGTACCATAGCGGTCGGGCGCCGGGCCCCGGACTCCAGGCGTGACAGATACGCGGTGGACATGCCCCCCTCGGCAACCTCGGCCTGGGACAGGCCCCGCTCCTGCCGGAGGGTCTTCAATAGCTGTCCGAACCCGGGTTGTTCGAGCACTTAGCCATCCCTCAGCCTGTGGGTCCCGTGAATGGGGCCATTTTCGGTGCGGGACACAGGGTTGTCAACTCTTGTCAAACATGTGCCGGTGAGGGGACGGCGACCCGCAAACCGGCCGGGCACCGGGACTGCGGACCGCGCAAGCCCCGCCCGGACACCGCTTCCGCCCGGCGTGGGACGCCGCACGGCGGCCCGCCGCTTCCAGGGCGGAACGCAGAGCGGTCCCGTCGCGGCGATCGGGGGCCGGCCTCGGATGTCCGGCGCCCGCCGCCGGGTCACGAGCAATGACCCAGCCGCCCACCACTCAGGCCACAGCCCGCCGCACCGGACGCTCCGCGCAGGTCAGCCCGTCACCGCAGACGCCCTGCAGGTCGACGCCGGTCGCCGCGACCCGTGACGCACAGGGCGCCAACCCTCGCCGCGACCGGGCGCCCCGAAGGTTACGGCCAGTCGATGCGGTCCGCCGCGGCGGCCGTGGCGGACTGCGGGCGGTCGCCGTGCAGCGGCCAGTCGATGCTCGCGTGCGCGGCCCGGACCGTACGGCCCTCGGTGCCGACGTGGACGGCGGCCGCCCCGAGTGCGAGGACGGCGGCCGACAGAACGGCGGTGGTAGCGCGACGACGGGCGATCTTCATGAGTCTTCCCCCGGGAAGTTGAGTCTGGTGGCGCCTGTAGGCCCACCGGGCAGGTGTGCGGTCGGACCGGCCCGGAACGGTCAGTTCCCGGAAGCCGGCGGCGGCCGCTCGGTCAGTTTGAAGCTAGATCACTTGCCAATATTTGACAAGCCTCAATGAATTATTGACACGCCTGTCCGGCCGCACCTAGCGTCCTGTCACGAACGAGAGAGCCGCGGTGATGCCGAGGCCCTGCCATGTCCCTGATGTCTCGACGCCCGCCGCAGCGGGCGCGCGGCGACGACAGGGCGTGTGGTCCCGCGGCAGACGGCGACCCACGATGCGGAGTCCCATGGCACCGACCGCTGGCTGAAGAAGACGCCGCCCACCCGCTACCTGCGCAAGTCCCGTGCCATGCGGGACCTTTCGGCCGGACGGCACCTGGTGTGAACAGCGACCGCAGCCCAGCGACCCAGACCAAGGTGATCACACGGTGACAGCCCTGACACACACGCCCCTGCCCACGACCGAGCCGGCCCAGGCCGGTTCTCCCCTCATCCGCGCGGCCGGCGAGGACGACCGAGACTTCCTCAGGTCCCTCTTCACCAGCACGCTCAGCCCGTTCTACGACGGTGACCACGTCGCGCACGCCGATCGCATCCTCGATGCGCACCTCGCCTCCGGACGCGACCCGTTCGGCCACTTCTCCCAGTCCCAGCGCACCTTCATGCTGTGTTCGGACGACACACCCGACGCCGAGCGGCTGGGTGTGCTGCACCTGGTGGTCAAGCGCCAGGGCACGGTGAAGATCAGTCCGCTGATCCTCGTGCCGGAGCATCGCAGCCGCTCCAGACTCGGCACCACGCTGTTGCGCGCGGCGGAGGACTTCGCCCGCGAGGCCGGCGCCCGGCAGCTCTACTGCACGGTCGCCGCCGCCAACACCGCCGCGATCGACTTCTTCCTCTGGCATGGCTTCGTGCTGGCGGGCGGCGCGCCCGGCCAGTACAAGTCGGACAGCACCGAGCACATGCTCTACAAGGACCTGACCCTGCGCACGGAGCCCGCCGGGGACGACCACAGCGGCGCCGTGAGCGACGCCCGCATCCGCCTGTTCCGGCCACAGGACGCGCCCGGGCTGCGTGAGCTCGTGCTGCGCGCGATGCAGCCCGCGTACCGCGGTGTGAACGCGGGCTGGGTGGACGCGCTGATCGCCGGGCACGACCGGCGCTACCACGGTGATCTCAACCAGAAGTTCAAGATCATCCACGTGGCGGTGGACGAGACGAACACCGTGTGCGGAGTGGCCGCCGCCGGCCCGAAGAAGGGCCTGTCCGTCAAGCTGATGCCGCTGTGCGCGGACCATCCGGTCGTCCTCGCCCAGCTCCTGGACCGGCTGCCCGACTTGCACCGCGGGCTCGGTCGCAAGCTCTACACCCACCAGCCACCGGATCCCGTCATCACCACGCTCATGCAGAGCCGCGGCTGGTCCCTGGAGGGCCTGATGCCGGCCGCGTACCACCCCGACACCTGCATCGTTCAATGGGGCCTGACGCTGCCCGCAGCGCCGCTCCACACCGGAGACGCACATGAGTGACCTGGACCAGTACGCCGTCGAACTGCACTCCTTCGTAGTCGCACGCGGCTGGGACGCCTTCCAGAACCCCAAGAACCTGGCGATGGCCCTCGGCGGCGAAAGCGGGGAACTGCTGGCGCTTCTGCAGTGGCTCACCCCGGAGGAGGCCGCGGCACGTCCCTTCGAGGACCCCGAGTTCCGCCGCGAACTCGCCCACGAGCTGGCCGACATCCTCAACTACCTGCTGCGCTTGTCCCGTTCGGCCGGTATCGACCTGCTCGCGGCCGCGCGCGAGAAACTCGCCCTCAACGAGCAGCGTTACCCGGTGGAGCTGGCACGCGGTAACGCCCTGAAGTACGACCGGCTGACCGAGGCGGGTGAGCAGGCATGAGCGGCACCACTCCCCTGCCCCATACGTCCGCCGCCGCGGCGCACACCGCGGCCGGCCGGCGCATCGGCGACGGCCTCACCGGTGGCCTGCGTGTCTTTCTCGCCGCGCCGTTCGTGCAGTTCATCGATCCGGCCGATGGCGTGGTCCGTCCGCAGTGGCGGCAGCGGCTGTCGGCTTTGCGTGGTGCACTTCTCGACGCCGGGCACGCAGTCTTCAACGCCCACCACAACGAGGGGTGGGGCGAGTGGGGTCTGCCCCCACAGGAGTGCGTCCCCTCCGACTTCCGCGCGATGCAGTGCGCCGACCTGGTGCTCGCCTACCCGGGGACACCGCCCTCCACGGGCGTCGCGCTCGAACTGGGCTGGGCCTCCGCCCTGCGCAAGCCCGTCGCCCTGCTGCTCGACCCCGGCACCACCTACAGCCCGATGATTTCGGCACTCGGCGAGATCTCCCCGGTGCTGCGGCTGCCGTTCGACGGCAGCTGGTCCGCGCAGTGCCTCGACCGCGCGGTCCGCACCACCCTGGACTGGGCCACCGGTCTCGGTGTCCGCCCGGGACCGTGGAGCGCACCGGAGCTGGACCCGGCCCTGGCCTACCACCGGCACACGACGGGCCGCCCCGGCAGGCCCGCGGCGGAGCCGGCCGCTGCGGAAACCGTGGTGCCGGCATGACGACTTTTCCGCGGACACTCGCCACGGCTGCCGGCCGCACCAAGTCGCCCACCACCGTGACCGTCGCCCTTTGCGGTGTCGAGTTCGGCTGGGGCAGCGCCGGAAAGCTCGGTGCGATCGTGCACGCGCTGCGGGCGGAGCTCGGCGACTGCGTGCGTTTCGTCGGGCTCGGCTCGCGGCTCGGCCGCGAGATCGTGCGCGGCCACGGTGTCGAAGAGTGGCACGACGTCGACCTCGGGGATACGCGGGCGCTGCGCGCCCTGGTGGACGAGCGGTCCCTGGACGCCGCCGTGTGTGTCCTGGACCGGACCGCTGCGGTGGCGCTGGAGGACGCGGGTTGCCCCGTCGTGTTCGTCGACAGCCTGCCGTTCCTGTGGACGAAGGACGATCTGGACAGCCTGCCGCTGCGAGCCAGCGCCTACTGCGCGCAGCTGGTTCCCGGGCTGCCGGGTCCGGCCTGGCCCGTGCTGGCCCGTGTGGAGAACCTGCGCTGGGTCGAGTCGGTGGTCGTCCCCGGGCCGGTTCGGACAGGACGCGAGATGCGGCGGGCCGGCGAACGCCACGCGGTGGTCAGCCTGGGCGGCCTGCTGTCACCGCTGCTGGACGATCCCTCCGCCTACCTGTCCCTGACGGTGCCGGCCGCGCTTGACGCTCTCGCCGCGTGGGGCACCCGGCAGGTCACGCTGTGCGGCAACGTGCCCGAGGGGGTGTTCGACGGCATCACCGTTCCGGCGGGCCTCGACGTACGAAGCGGCGCCCTCGACCACCAGGGCTTCCTGACCGAGATCGCTGAGGCCGACGTCCTGCTCACCTCCCCCGGTCTGACCACGCTGCTGGAGACCAGCACTCGCGGGGTGCCCGTGGTGTGCCTGCCCCCGCAGAACATCAGCCAGATCCTCAACGCCTCCTTCTACGCGCAGGCCACCGAGGCGCCGGTCGCCGAGTGGCCCGAGGAAGTGTTCTGCGCCCAGGAGGTGCTCGACGCCCGCCTGGTCACGGCACCCCGTGACGTCGCGGACGGCGATGGATCGCCCGGCGAGGACGCCGCCCTGGAACTGATCTACGGCGGGATCGCGCGCGCCGCCCGCACCCCCGCGCCGGTCCGCGCGGCCCTGACCGAGCGCATCGGCGCCTGCCTCGACGCGGTTGAGCGGCATCAAGGCCAATGGTCCGCCCTGGCCCGGCTGGTCGGCACCGGCGGCGCGGCCCAGGTCACCGACATCGTGCTGGCCACCGCGGCTCGCCGCGGCACCCGTCACCACCCCGCCGACCTCCCTTCCTGAAAGGCTGACCGATCATGCAGGAACGACACCGGTATCTGTTCATCCGTGTGCTGGAGGCATGCAACGCCGACTGCTTCATGTGCGAGTTCGCCCTGTCCCGGGACACCTACCGGTTCAGCCCGGAGGACTTCGCCGAATTGCTGCCGGAGGCGGTGGCGAAGGGGGTGGGTTACGTCCGCTTCACCGGCGGAGAGCCGCTGATGCACCGGGACGTCGTCGATCTGGTGCGCATGGGCACCGAGCACGGCATGCGCATGTCGCTGATCACGAATGGCATGTTCCTTCCCCGCTTCGTCGACCGGCTCGCCGACGCCGGGCTGGCCCAGGTGATCGTCAGCCTGGACGGCTCCTCCGCTGCCACCCACGACGTCTACCGCCGCTCTCCCGGCATGTTCGACAACGGTCTGGAAGGGCTGCGCCGGGCAAAGGAGTTGGGGATCATCCCGCGCGTCAACTCCGTCGTGGGCCCGCACAACTTCGCGCAGATGCCCGAGCTGCAGCGGGTGCTGACCGGCCTCGGCGTCCAGCAGTGGGAGCTGTCCGCGATCAAGCTGGACCGGGAGATCCGCTATCCGTCGGCGGAGGAGGTCATCGCCGCCTGTGAGCCGATCTACACCGCCGACCCGACCACCACGCTCGTACCGCTCGGCAAGCGCTTCTACGGCGACACACCCGGGGAGCAGAAGGCCTTCTTCGAGGAGTCCCTGCCGCCGCGAGCCTCGGAGCCGCTGTGTCTGGTCACCGACGACGTGATCTACCTGGACGGCAAGAACGGCCGGATGTTCTCGTGCAGTTGTCTTCCCCACAAGGAGGGGGACGAGGGCCCCGGTGGCGCGCCGCTGCGCACCGACGACGGCAAGGTCATGCTCGACGGCCCGGTCTTCCGCACCCACGCGGATCTCTTCAAGCAGCAGGGTCCGACGATGTGCGGCGGCTGCTCAGCGACCGCCGCCGGCTACAGCGACGACCTTGCCCGCATGGGCGCCGTACCGGCCTGGAGCTACTGACGGTTCGCCTTCCCCTCACCCCGCGTCTGGAACCGACCGCGCCCGGAGCCACCATGTCCTCACCCACCACCGCCCCGCCGCGGCTGCGCGTGCTCGCCGCCGCCCGACCCACGCTGGAGTCCCAGGCCGCGCTGCGCCATGTCAGCGCCCACCTCACCGAAGTCGAGCTGACCGGCAAACCGGACGCAAGCCCCGCCCTCGGCGCCGCCGTGGTGTGCGACGACGATGTACTCGCCGCGCGCCTGAGCGCCTCCGGCGTGCCAGTTGTGTTCGTCGCCTCCGGTGGTCCCCCGCCCGGCGGCACCTGGCCGTCGTCGGCCGTCCGCTGCCTGCACCGGCCGGGCTGGCTGGGCGGGCAGCGCACCGTGGGCGTGCACACGGTCGGCACGATCGCCCCGCCCCGGGCCGCCCGGGCGCGTGCGGCGCGCGGCGCGGTCGTCCAGCTGTCCACACCGGATCTGCACCCCGCCGACCACGCGGCCGTCGCTCGGGCGGGCGCGGCCCTGCGCGCCGCCGCGGAAGCGGCACGGTACGACGGGAAACCGCTGCTCGCTGTGGTCCTGGACGCGCCGGTGCCCGCGCGGTCCGCCCTGCTGTCCGCGGCCGGGGAGGACACCGGCGCGCTGCCCGTCGTAGGGGTCGAGGAGGTCGCCACGGAGCGGCTGCTGGCCGAGGCGTCGCTGCTGGTCTCCTCGCCCCTGCTGACGGCCGTCAATCAGGCGCACGCCGCTCGGGTCCCGCTGCTGCTGCTCCCCGCGCTGGAGGCTGACCAGGCCAGTCGGCTTGCCGGGATCACGGAGGCGGCCGGCATCGAGGTGCTCGACGCGGCCGCACCGGACACCTCGGCCGACCGTGCCGTCCGAAGTGCCGACCCGGTCTGGAACCGCATCTCCCGGGCACTGGAGCACGCCGGTGACGACCGGCGCGGCGCCCAGCGGGTCGCCCGTCAGGTCCGGCAGCTCCTGCTCGCCCCCTTCTGACGCGGCCTCTGCCCGCAGCCCCTGTCCATCCACCTCGAACGGAAGCCTGCTGATGCTGCGTCCCTTCCCCTACGGCGCCAACTACCTCTCCCTGGGGGACACCCCCGAACTGCACCGGTCCCTCCACAACAAGGTCCTCTTCCGCTACAGCGCCCCCGCGCCGAGCAACGCCGACCTGCTGGAAGCGTACGCGGCCGAGCGGCTCGGCGCGGGGCGGGCGCTGACCGTGCCGAACGGCACACAAGCCCTGCGTGTGGCGCTGATGGGCACCCGGCCGCGGGTCGGCGACCCCGTGTACATACCGGCGGTCACGTTCGTCGCGGTGGCCGGCGCCGTGCTGTCCTGCGGACTCGTTCCGGTCCTCGTCGACGTCGATGAGCGGTTCGGCCTGGATGCCTCGCTGCTGCCTGCGGACGCGGAGCGAGTGGTAGTGGCGCACATGGAGGGCACTGTCGTCGACCTGCCCGAGCGGGTGCCGTACCTGATCGAGGACAGCGCGCAGGCCATGGGCGGACGCCACACGGACGGACGGCACGCCGGCACCGTCGGCTATGCGGGCACGTTCAGCTTTCACCACGCCAAGATCCTCACCTCCGGCGAGGGCGGCCTGGTCGTGGTCCGCGACCCCGCCCATTGGGCCGTCCTGCGCTCCTACACCGACCACGGCTCGGCCCGCGAGCAGGGCAAGTACCCGGGCTGGACCCCCGGCGCGTTCTACGGCGAAAACCTGTGTGCCAACGAGGCCGTGGCCGCCGTACAGCTCCAGCAGTTCCGGCGGCTGGATGAGATCCTCTCTTCTCTGGAGCGGCACTACGCCCTGACGCTGGAGGCGCTCGGCGAGCGCTCGGACGTCACCGTGATCCCCAAGCGCCCTGGTGACGTCAAGACCAGCGTGCGGCTGCTGCCGGAGTCGCGACATCTGCGAGACCGGGCCATGGAGCGACTGGAGGAACGGGGGCTGCCGTGCTGGACCTTGGACAAGTACCTTTTGCCCGAGCATCCGGTGGTGGCGGGCCGCGCCTCGCTGTACGCGGATGGGTTCCCGTGGAACCTCGCCGACGGCGACGTCCGTTACGCGCCGTTGAGCCGGGACGGTTTCGCCGCAACTCGCGACCGGCTGAGCCGGACCCTGTGCATACCGCTCACCCCGGAACTCGACGAGGCGGAACAGATCCTGTTCGCTAAGGAGATTGCCAGCGTCGTTGCCGAGCTCTGATCGGCACCCACCTGCCCGGCGGACCGTCCCCACAAGAACCGAGAGAATGCCATGACCCACGCCGTATCCGACAGCAGGCCCGAAGAGCCGGCCGCCGAAACCGACGCCAAGCCGCCGCCCGCCGGGAACCCGTTTCTCACCGTCCTGAGAGACGAGGCCGTGCGCGCTCCACTGCTGTGGAGCATCGTCGGCCGGTTCCCGCTGTTCCTGGTCTCGCTCGCCCTTGTATTGTTCGCCACCTCGCGAGGCACGGGCTACGGTTCCGCGGGCCTGCTGCTGGCCTGCTACTCGCTGGGCGGTGCGGTGCTTGCGCCGATCGTCGCCCGCCGCGTCGACGTGCACGGCCAGACTCCCCTGCTCCTCCTTACCGGTGTTGTCCACCCGCTGGCACTGATCGCTCTGGTGTGCGTGGCGCCTGACGCCCGGCTCCCGCAGCTGGTGTGCGCGAGCGTCGCGGGCGCCACGATCCCGCCGATCAGCGGCTCTGTCCGGTCGCTGTGGAGCGCGCTGCCCACCAGTAGCCGGGAGGCGGGCTTCTCCCTGGAGGCGGTGCTCAGCGAGATCTTCTTCATCGGCGGACCGCTGCTGCTCAGCGGCATACTGTTCTGGGGAACCCCCGCCGCTGCCCTGGTCGTTGGCGGGGTTCTGGCGGGCGTGGGTGCCATCGGTTTCGCAACCACGCAAAGCTCGCGCAACTGGCGCGCCGAGGAGACCGAGAGCGACCTGCTGGGCGCTCTGCGCTCGCCGGGCCTGGTCCGGTTGCTGGCCATCCTGGTCTGCGCGGCCGTGTCCACGGGTGTGTTCAACCTGGCCCTGCCCGCCTTTGCCGAGGAACACGGCTCCGCGGACAGCGTCGGGCTGATCTTCGGTGCCTGGGGCGTCGGCGGGGTCGTCGGCGGGCTCTGGTACGGCAGTCGCGTCCGGGACTGGCCCGCCGAACGCACCCTCGCCATCGGCCTGCTCCTCCTGTCCGCGCTCACCGCACTGCCCCTGCTCGCCTGGGACAACTGGTCGATAGGCTTGGCCCTCGCCATCGCCGGCCTGGTCTATGCCCCGGTAACGGCCGTGCAGTACGAACTCGTCGCGCGCACGGCCCCGTCAGGCGCCATCACCGAGGCCTTCACCTGGGTCATCACCGTCAACGTCGTCGGCACCGCCGTCGGTGCTCAACTCGGCGGTCTCCTCGTCGGCGCCTACGGCACCCGGGCGGCCTTCGTCGCGGCGGTCGCCGCCCTGCTGGCGGGCTCCGCCGTCGCCTTCGCCGTACGCCACCGGTTCACGGCCCCGGCCGGCACCCCCGGCTCGCCCCACCCCGATCCAGCGGACCCGGACCTCTACGACGCCTGAGCGGATGCCTCGGGACCCCGGCTGCCGGCGGCCGGGGAAGACATTGAGCGGCCGTCGACCAGGTCCGCCCGGCACCGTGGTGGGGGGCGCCCGCCCACACAGCGCGCCGGCGCACCCATGCCATATCCGTACAGCAGACAAGGACACAGGAAAGATGGGACACCTGGAGGCCTCTCACCTCGAGTACTACCTGCCCGACGGTCGGGTGCTGCTCGACAGCGTGTCGTTCCGGGTGGGCGAGGGAGCTGTGGCGGCCCTGGTCGGGGCGAACGGCGCCGGCAAGACCACGCTGCTGCGCCTGCTGTCCGGCGAGCTGAAGCCGCACGGCGGCACCGTGACTTCCAGTGGCGGCGTCGGGGTGATGCGGCAGTTCGTCGGCTCGGTGCGGGACGAGACCACGGTCCGCGATCTGCTGGTGTCGGTGGCGCCGCCGCGCATCCAGCAGGCCGCCCGGGCCGTCGACGCGGCCGAAACCCTCATGATGACGGTGGACGACGAGGCCGCCCAGATGAAGTACGCCCAGGCCCTCGCCGACTGGGCGGAGGCGCGAGGCTACGAGGCGGAGACTCTATGGGACATGTGCACCGTGGCCGCGCTCGGGATGCCGTACGAGAAGGCCCAGTGGCGCCAGGTGCGCACTCTGTCGGGTGGTGAGCAGAAACGGCTGGTGCTGGAGGCGCTGCTGCGCGGTCCGGACGAGGTCCTCCTGCTGGACGAACCCGACAACTATCTGGATGTACCGGGCAAACGATGGCTTGAGGAGAGGCTCGCCGAGACCGTCAAGACGGTTCTGTTCGTCTCGCACGACCGGGAGCTGCTGGCCCGCGCGGCCGGGCGGATCATCGCGGTGGAGCCAGGACCGTCCGGCTCCGACGTCTGGGTGCACGGTGGCGGCTTCGGCTCCTTCCACGAGGCACGGCAGGAGCGGTTCGCCCGGTTCGAGGAACTGCGCCGCCGCTGGGCCGAGAAGCACGCCCAGCTCAGGAAGCTGGTACAGGACCTGCAGCAGTACGCCGCACGCAGCGACGATATGGCCTCGCGTTACCAGGCGGCGCGGACCCGGTTGCGCAAGTACGAGGAGATCGGCCCGCCGCCGGAGCCGCCACGCAAGCAGGAGATCCGGATGTGTCTGGGGGGTGGCCGGACCGGGGTGCGGGCCGTCACATGCGAGCATCTGGAGCTGACCGGGCTGATGAAGCCGTTCTCGTTGGAGGTCTTCTACGGCGAGCGAGTGGCGGTCCTCGGCTCCAACGGCTCGGGGAAATCGCACTTCCTGCGGCTGCTGGCCGGCGAGGATGTCGACCACACGGGAACGGTGAAGCTGGGCGCGCGGGTGGTACCGGGTCATTTCGCTCAGACGCATGCGCATCCGGAGCTGATGGGGCGCACGTTGGTGGACATCCTGTGGACGGAGCACGCCCAGGACCGCGGCGCGGCCATGTCGGCGCTACGCCGCTACGGACTGGACCGCCAGGGGGACCACACCTTCGGCCGCCTCTCCGGTGGCCAGCAGGCCCGCTTCCAGATCCTGTTGCTGGAGCTCCAGGGGACCACCGCGCTGCTGCTGGACGAGCCGACGGACAACCTGGACCTGGAGTCGGCGGAGGCCCTCCAGGAAGGTCTGGAGTCATACGAGGGGACGGTCCTGGCGGTCACCCACGACCGCTGGTTCGCACGGTCCTTCGACCGCTTCCTGGTCTTCGGCAGCGACGGCTGGGTACGCGAGACCCCAGAGCCGGTGTGGGACGAGCGCCGGGTCGAGCGGGCACGCTGACCCGAGTGATGTGTGCCCCGGGGACCAAGTCGTCGGGGACCCCGATCCACGGCGAACACGCGCCCAGAGGCGGCAACCGGCAACTGAAACGCGCGATGTCCCTGTCCGCGTTCGCCGCGCTGCACGATCCTGCCTCCCGCACCTACTACGACCGATGACGGGCCCGCGGGAAGACCCACACCCGGGCACTTCTCCGCCTGGCCCGCCAGCGGATCACCGTATGGTTCGCGAGGCTCCGCGACGGCACCTTCCACGAACCCAGAACCCCACGCCTCGCTCGACGAAAGACATGGAGGCCCCCCCACGTGCGGTACGAGTGCCCGCACGACCCTCCCCAGCAGGGCTTTCGCCGTAACAGCGGACATGCCGTTTTCCCTCGTCCGGCCGCAGAAATCGTCCGGCGAGCCCGACCCGCTGTCCCCGGTTCGGAGTAATCCAACGCGAGACTGTCGCCCTCTCGGGTGACCGTGGATGGACACCCCCTGAGGTGAACCCACCTTCTGGCCGGTGGACGAAAGCCCCGGAAAGCGAAAGCAGGGACGGTTCATGGCGACTTTGTGCAGACCCTCGGTGTCGGTCCCGGAGTACGTGATCACGATGGAGGAGACGCTGGAGCTGGCGCGCTCCCGCCACGAGGACCACCCTCAACTGCCGCTCGCACTGCGGCTGATCGAGAACACGGGCGTCAAGACCCGGCACATCGTGCAGCCCATCGAGGAGACCCTGAAGCACCCGGGCTTCGAGGAGCGCAACAAGCTCTACGAGGCCGAGGCCAAGGCCCGGGTCCCCGCGGTGATCCAGCGCGCGCTCGACGACGCCGAGCTGCTCACCAGGGACATCGACGTGATCATCTACGTGTCGTGCACGGGCTTCATGATGCCCTCGCTCACGGCGTGGCTGATCAACGAGATGGACTTCGACAGCACCACCCGCCAGCTCCCGATAGCCCAGCTGGGCTGCGCGGCCGGCGGCGCCGCGATCAACCGGGCGCACGACTTCTGCACGGCGTACCCGAACGCCAACGCGCTCATCGTGGCCTGCGAGTTCTGCTCGCTGTGCTACCAGCCCACCGATCTGGGCATCGGCTCGCTGCTGTCCAACGGCCTGTTCGGCGACGGCATCGCCGCGGCCGTGGTCCGTGGCAACGGCGGCACGGGCGTCCGACTGGAGCGCAACGGCTCCTACCTGATCCCGAAGACCGAGGACTGGATCGCCTACGACGTCCGGGCGACCGGCTTCCACTTCCTGCTCGACAAGCGGGTGCCGACGACCATGGAGCCGCTCGCCCCGGCGCTGAAGGACCTGGCCGGCACGCACGGCTGGGACGCGACCGACCTGGACTTCTACATCATCCACGCGGGCGGTCCCCGAATACTCGACGACCTCAGCAAGTTCCTGCACGTCGAGCCGCACGCGTTCCGGTTCAGCCGGTCCACGCTCACCGAGTACGGCAACATCGCCAGCGCCGTCGTCCTGGACGCACTGCGCCGGCTGTTCGACGAGGGCGGTGCCGAGGACCGGGCACGTGGACTGCTCGCCGGGTTCGGACCCGGTATCACCGCCGAGATGACGGTGGGCCGCTGGGTCACCGCGGACGGGGACGGGCGATGAGCGAGGAGACCCTCGTCGAGACCCCGCCCCCGGTCAGGCAGTGGCCGGCGATCGACCTGACCGGGACGGACTTCGACCCGGTGCTCGCCGAGCTGATGCGCGAGGGCCCGGTCACCCGCATCCGGCTGCCCAACGGCGAGGGCTGGGCGTGGCTGGTCACCCGGCACGACGACGTGCGCATGGTGGCCAACGACCCCCGGTTCGGCCGGGAGGCGGTCATCGGCAGTCCGGTCACCCGGCTCGCTCCGCACTTCATCCCCGACCGCGGCGCGGTCGGCTTCCTCGACCCGCCCGACCACACCCGGCTGCGCCGCGCGGTCGCCGCCGCCTTCACGGCGAAGGGGGTGGAGCGCGTCCGCGACAAGGCGCGCGGCATCCTGGACGAGTTGGTCGACGAACTGCTGGAGGCCGGTCCGCCGGCCGATCTCACGGCGGCGGTCCTCAGCCCCTTCCCCATCGCGGTGATCTGCGAGCTGATGGGCGTCCCGGTCGCGGACCGGCACGAGATGCACTCCTGGACCCAGCTGATCCTGTCCTCCGCGCACGGCAAGGAGGTCAGCGAGCGGGCGAAGCGCGATATGAGCGCCTACTTCGCGGACCTGATCGGGCTGCGCTCGAACAGCGCGGCCGAGGACGTCACCTCGCTGCTCGGCGCCGCCGTGGGCCGGGGCGAGGTGACCCTGGAAGAGGCCGTCGGTCTCGCCGTCCTCCTCCAGATCGGCGGCGAGGCGGTCACCAACAACAGCGGGCAGATGTTCTACCTGCTGCTGAGCCGCCCGGAGCTGGCCGAGCGGCTGTGCCGCGAACCGGAGCTCCGGCCCAGGGCGATCGACGAGCTGCTGCGCTACATCCCGCACCGCAACGCGGTCGGGCTGTCCCGGATCGCGCTGCAGGACGTGGAGATCAAGGGGGTCCGCATCCGCGCCGGCGACGCCGTCTACGTCTCCTACCTGGCCGCCAACCGCGACCCGGAGGTCTTCCCCGACCCGGAGACCATCGACTTCTCCCGCAGCCCCAACCCGCACCTGGCGTTCGGCTTCGGCCCGCACTACTGCCCGGGCGGTCAGCTCGCCCGGCTGGAGTCCGAGCTGCTGGTGGACGCCCTGCTGGACCGGGTGCCCGGGCTGAGGCCGGCCGTCCCGCCGGACGAGGTGCCTTTCAAGAAGGGCGCGTTGATCCGCGGGCCCGAGGCCCTGCCCGTGACGTGGTGAGGCCCCGATGACCACCGAGGGACTGCTCGTACCGCCCGGCCAGGGGCGGGTCGTCGCGACTCCCGCCCAGCGGGTGACGTTCAAGGTCACCGGCGCGCACTCGCGGATGGCCTCCACCTTCGAGGTGGAGGTCCCACCGGGGTTCGACGTCGGCGCCCATGTGCACACGCGCAGCGAGGAGTTGTTCTATGTGCTGGAGGGCGAGCTGGACGTGCTCGCCTTCGAGCCCCGTATCCGTACACCCGACAACTGGCGCACCTGGGAGTCCAGTTCGGGCAACCGGGTGGTCCGGGCCACTCCCGGCACGGTCATCGTCGTACCGCCCGGCTGCCCCCATGCCTTCGCGAACCCGACGGACACGCCGGCGAAGATGTTCTTCCAGGCGAGCCCGCCACCGGATCACGAGCGCTACTTCGAGGAGCTGCTGGAGATCCTGCGCGACGGCGGCCCACCCGACCAGGAGGCGATCGAGGCGCTGCGGGACAAGTACGACATCCAGCAGCTCACACCCCTGAGACACCGGTGAGCCGGCCCAGGCCGGAGGCGCGGGTGACCGCGCGGCACGCCACGGCGGACCGCGGCGCACCCGCGCCCGGACGGCGCTCCCGGACCGGGACACCCGCGCCCGGAGGGCGCTAGCGGATCGGCGCCCCCGACAGCGTGCGCGCGATGACCAGCCGCTGGATCTCGCTGGTGCCCTCGAAGATCGTGTAGATCGCGCTGTCGCGGTGCATGCGCTCGACCGGGTACTCGCGGGTGTACCCGTTGCCGCCCAGGATCTGGATCGCCTGGGCGGTCACCTTCTTGGCCGTCTCGCTCGCGAACAGCTTGGACATGGAGCCCTCGGCGGCGGTGAACGGCTTGCCGTTGACCGCCATCCAGGAGGCCCGCCACACCAGCAGCCGGGCGGCGTCGATCTGCGTGCGCATGTCCGCCAGCTGGAAGGCCACCCCCTGGTTGTCGATGATCGGCCGGCCGAACTGCTCACGGGTGGTCGCGTAGTCGAGGGCGACCTCGTAGGCGGCGCGGGCGGTGCCGACCGCCATGGCCCCGACGGCGGGCCGGCTCGCCTCGAACGTGGCCATCGCCGCGTTCTTCACCCGCTCACCACCGCCGGCCTTCGCCTTCTCGCGGGCCCGGGCGAGCCGCTCGTCCAGCTTCTCCTTCCCGCCGAGCAGGCAGGAACCGGGAACGCGGACGTTGTCGAGGATGACCTCGGCGGTGTGCGAGGCACGGATGCCGTGCTTCTTGAACTTCTGGCCCTGCGCGAGGCCCGGGGTGCCCGCCGGGACGATGAAGGAGGCGTGGCCCTTGGAACCCAGCTCCGGGTCGACCACGGCGACGACGACGTGGACGTTGGCGATGCCGCCGTTGGTCGCCCAGGTCTTCGTGCCGTTGATCACCCACTCGTCGGTGGCCTCGTCGTAGACGGCCCGGGTGCGCATGGAGGCCACGTCGGAGCCGGCGTCGGGCTCGGAGGAGCAGAACGCGGCGACCTTGACGTCGTTCTGGTCGCCGTACATCTGCGGGATCCAGGTGCCGATCTGCTCCTCGGTACCGTTGGCGAGGACCCCCACGGCGGCCAGGCCCGTGCCCACGATGGACAGGGCGATGCCCGCGTCGCCCCAGAACAGCTCCTCCATGGCCATCGGGATGCCGAGGCCGGAGGGGTCGAAGTACTGCTGGGCGTAGAAGTCGAGGGAGTAGATGCCGACCTTCGCGGCCTCCTGGATGACCGGCCAGGGAGTCTCCTCGCGCTCGTCCCACTCGGCGGCCGCGGGCCGGATCACGTCGGCGGCGAAGCCATGGAGCCAGTCCCGGACTTCCCTCTGTTCGTCGTTCAGCTCCATGGTGAACTCGGCCATGTCCCCTCCAGCGGCGGCAGTGCGATGTTACTTGCGGTAACCCGAGTCTGTTACCGACGGGTAGGAAATGTCAACCGCCGATGACCGGTCGGCATCCCGTTCGATGTCACGGGCCCGGTCAGTGTTAGTTTGCGCAGGCGTCACCGAATCAGCACGGGGTGGGGAGAGCACATGGACACCACGCAGCGGACCGACCAGCAGCGGACCGCCGATCGCCGACGGCGCGAGTTGCTGGAGGCCGCCGACCGGGTGGTGCTGCGCGACGGCCCGCAGGCGTCGATGAACGCGATCGCGGCCGAGGCGGGGATCACCAAGCCGATCCTCTACCGCCACTTCGGCGACAAGGGCGGACTCTACGCCGCGCTCGCCATGCGGCACACCGACGCGCTGCTCGCCTCCCTGCGGGCGGCCCTGGACGCCCCCGCGGACCGGCGGGAGCGGGTGGAGTCGACGCTGGACACGTATCTCGCGGCGATCGAGGCACGCCCCCAGGTGTACCGGTTCCTGATGCATCCCGCGGACGGGAGCACGGGAGCCGACCAGGGCTTCGACGTCGGCAAGCACTCCGCGCCCCTGCTGCGCAGGATGGGCGAGGAGCTGGCCCAGGTGATCGAGGAGCGCGTGGACCTCGGGCCGGGCAGCCAGCAGCTCGCGCGGGTGTGGGGCCACGGGATCGTCGGGATGATGCACGCGGCCGGCGACTGGTGGCTGGGCGAGCGTCCCTGTTCCCGGGCCGACCTGGTGCGGTCCCTCGCGGATCTCCTGTGGGGGCGGCTGGCCGCGGCCGGCGACAAGGTGGGCGGCCCGGGGTTCTGAGGCCCGCGGCGGCCGGGGGCAGGCTGGGCGGCCCCGGGTTCCGAGGGGCGCGGCCCCCGTTCCCCGAGAGGTCTGCCCCGGGTGCGGAGGGTTCGGGCCCGGGTTCCCGGGATTCGTGCGGCGGGTGCGGGCACGGTGGCCGCCGCACGGCCTCCCGCGCCCCTCAGGCAAGGCGGTCCGCCCGGTTCCAGGGGGCCCGCGTGATCTGTCCCATCAGCCGGCGCCGGCGCCACCCCGTGAGGTGATCCGCGTACACGCGGCCCTCCAGGTGGTCGCACTCGTGCTGCAGGCACCTGGCGAAGAATCCGGTGCCGTGCACGGTGACCGGCTCGCCCGTCATCGTGAAGCCCTCCAGCACCGCGTGGTCGTACCGTTCCGTCCCCGCCTCCAGGCCCGGCAGGGACAGACAGCCCTCGGGGCCCCGGACCACCACGCCGTCCGCCTCGACCAGGCGCGGGTTCACCACATGGCCCAGATGACGGACGTCCTCGTCGTCCGGACAGTCGTACACGAACACCCGCAAAGGCGTCCCTATCTGATTCGCGGCCAGACCCACCCCCCGCGCCGCGTACATCGTCGCGAACAAGTCCTCCACCAGGTCGGCCAATTCGGGACCGAAGTCCGTGACCTCCCGGCAGGGCTCGCGCAGAACGGGGTCCTGGAGCAGGGAAAGGGGCCGGACGCGCCCGTGGGCGCCCGGGATCGAGCCGTGTCGCATGGCGGCAAGGGTACGGTTCGTTCAGCTCATGACCGCCGCCCAGGCATGGGCCGGGATTCGGGTGTGCGAACGGATCTCGATAGGCTGAGGTCCACACCACGCTGCCGGATGGCCCCAGGCGCGGCGCGTACGCAAGGAGGATCGAGAACTGATGGCAGGCAACTCGGACCCGCTCTCGCCGCGGGCCAAGCTGGCCGTGACCGCGGGCAAGGCGGTCGCTGCGGCATCGCGGGCCGCGGGACGCGGCAGCGGTTCGGTGATCGGTGGCCGGGTCGCACTGAGGCTCGACCCCGACCTGCTCGGGCGGCTCGCCCAGAACCTGGACGTGACCCTGGTCTCCGCCACCAACGGCAAGACCACGACCACCCGCCTCATCGCGGAGGCGCTGCGCGCCGCGGGACCGGTCGTGTCGAACGCCCTCGGCGCCAACATGCCGGCCGGCATCACCTCGGCCCTCGCGGGCGGCTCGGACGCGAAGTTCGGCGTCATCGAGGTCGACGAGAAGTACCTGGCCGGTGTGGCCCGGGACACCGGCCCGAAGTGCATCGCCCTGCTGAACCTCTCCCGGGACCAGCTGGACCGCGCCGCCGAGACCCGGATGCTCGCCGAGAACTGGCGTGAGGGGCTGGCCGGTTCGAAGGCCGTGATCGTCGCCAACTGCGACGACCCGCTGGTGGTGTGGGCCGCCTCCTCCTCCCCGAACGTGATCTGGGTCGCGGCCGGGCAGATGTGGAAGGACGACGCCTGGTCCTGCCCGTCGTGCGGTGGCGTGATGCAGCGCCCCGGCGACGACTGGTTCTGCGGCGAGTGCGGCTTCCGTCGGCCGACGCCGAGCTGGGCGCTGTCCGGGGACCACGTGCTGGACCCGCACGGCTCCGCCTGGCCGATCCACCTGCAGCTGCCGGGGCGCGCGAACAAGGCGAACGCCGCCAGCTCCGCGGCCGTCGCCGCCGTCTTCGGGGTGCCGCCGCAGGTCGCGCTGGAGCGGATGTACCAGGTGCAGGCGGTGGCCGGACGGTACGACGTCGTCCAGTTCCAGAACCGCGATCTGCGGCTGCTGCTGGCGAAGAACCCGGCCGGCTGGCTGGAGACCTTCTCGCTGATCGACCCGCCGCCGGCGCCGGTGATCCTGTCGGTGAACGCGCGCGGGGCCGACGGCACCGACACCTCCTGGCTGTGGGACGTCGACTACACGCGGCTGACCGGCCACCCGATCCTCGTCATCGGCGACCGCAAGCTGGACCTCGCCGTCCGGCTGGAGGTCGCGGGCCAGCACTTCCAGGTCTGCGAGAACCTCGACCAGGCCGTGCAGATGTGCCCGCCCGGCCGGATCGAGGTCATCGCGAACTACACCGCGTTCCAGGACCTGCGCCGCCGCGTCGGCAACTGATCTTCGAAGGGCGATCACCTCATGAGCGACAACCAACTGCGGCTGGTGTGGATCTACCCGGACCTGCTGAGCACCTACGGCGACCAGGGCAACGCCCTCGTCGTGGAGCGCCGGGCCCGGCAGCGCGGCCTGGACGTGGCCCGGCTGGACGTGCGCAGCGACCAGCCGATCCCGACCTCCGGCGACATCTACCTGATCGGCGGCGGCGAGGACCGTCCGCAGCGGCTGGCCGCCGAGCGGCTGCGCCGTGACGGGCATCTGCAGCGGGCGGTGGAGAACGGCGCCATCGTCTTCTCGGTCTGCGCCGGCTACCAGATCCTCGGCCACGAGTTCATCAACGACCTCGGCCAGCGCGAGCCGGGTCTCGGCCTGCTCGACGTGGTGTCGGTGCGCGGGGAGGGCGAGCGGTGCGTCGGCGACGTCCTCGCCGACATCGACCCGCAGCTCGGCCTGCCCCAGCTGACCGGTTTCGAGAACCACCAGGGCGTCACCCACCTCGGCGCCACGGCCCGCCCGTTCGCCCGGACGCACATCGGCCGGGGCAACGGCACCGGGGACGGCACGGAGGGCGCGTACAACGGGACCGTGTTCGGTACGTACATGCACGGGCCGGTCCTCGCCCGCAACCCGCTGATCGCCGACCTGCTGCTGAAGCTCGCGCTCGACGTCAACGCGCTGCCGCCGATCGACGACCGCTGGTACGAGGCGCTCCGCGACGAGCGCATCGCGGCTGCGCAGCAGCCTGCGTAGGCACTGTTGCGCAGCAGCCTGCATAGGCACCGTTGCGCAGCAGCCCGTGTAGGCACTGTCGCGCGGCAGGCCGTGTAGGCGCTGCTGCGCGGCAGGCCGTGTGCGTGTGTCCCTTCGGGAGCGCCGAAGGCAGCGCTGAAGGCATCCTCGAGCGCGCTGTGGGAGGTTCGTCGCGGGCCCGCCTGACGGGCCGTCCGCTCACATGTGCGGGCGCGTCCAGCAGGCGGACGCCCGCTACGGAGCCACCCGGCCACGCCGGTAGGGTGGCCGGGAATCCGCCGGACAACGTGGTCCGGTCCTCCGGCCCACGTTGAGAAGGTATTCGGGCTATGCGCATTGGTGTCCTCACGTCAGGCGGCGACTGCCCCGGCCTGAACGCCGTCATCCGGTCCGTCGTGCACCGTGCCGTCGCCGACCACGGTGACGAGGTCATCGGTTTCCGGGACGGCTGGAAGGGCCTCCTGGAGTGCGACTACATGAAGCTCGACCTGGACGCCGTGGGCGGCATCCTGGCACGCGGCGGCACCATCCTCGGCTCCTCCCGGGTCCGCCCCGAGCATCTGCGCGACGGGGTGGAGCGGGCCAGGGGCCATGTCGCGGAGCTGGGTCTGGACGCGATCATCCCGATCGGCGGCGAGGGCACGCTGAAGGCGGCCCGGCTGCTGTCGGACAGCGGGCTGCCGATCGTGGGCGTCCCCAAGACCATCGACAACGACATCGCCGTCACCGACGTCACCTTCGGTTTCGACACCGCGGTGACCGTGGCGACGGAGGCCCTGGACCGGCTGAAGACCACCGCCGAGTCGCACCAGCGCGTCCTGATCGTGGAGGTCATGGGCCGCCACACCGGCTGGATCGCCCTGCACTCCGGTATGGCGGCCGGCGCCCACGCCGTCGTGGTGCCGGAGCGGCCCTTCGACATCGACGAGCTGACCAGGAAGGTCGGAGAGCGGTTCGAGGCCGGCAAGCGGTTCGCGATCGTCGTCGCGGCGGAGGGGGCCAAGCCGCGCCCCGGCTCCATGGAGTTCGACGAGGGCGGCAAGGACGTCTACGGCCACGAGCGCTTCGCGGGGATCGCCCGGCAGCTCTCCGTCGAGCTGGAGCAGCGGCTCGGCAAGGAGGCGCGGCCGGTGATCCTCGGCCACGTGCAGCGGGGCGGCACGCCGACGGCGTACGACAGAGTGCTCGCCACGCGCTTCGGCTGGCACGCGGTGGAGGCCGTGCACCGGGGCGAGTTCGGGCGGATGACGGCGTTGCGCGGGACCGACATCGTGATGGTGTCGCTGGCGGAGGCCGTGGAGACGCTGAAGACGGTGCCGTCCGAGCGGTACGACGAGGCGGAGTGCGTGCTCTAGGGGAGCCGCCGCAGGGGGGTTTGCGTCTCGTCGCCGGGTGCGGGGGTCGCGCGGTCGCTCGCGCGGTTCCCCGTGCGTCCGCGGGGCGTGTGGAGCCGACCCCGGTCGAGAGCGTGACCGGCGTCGGCTCTAGTCTTGGGCGGGACACAAACCGCACAACCCCCACGAATCAGGAGCCGGCGGATGGATCACAGCGGGCACGGCATGACCATGGATCTGCCGCCGTTCACGCTGGGACGAGGGCTCGAGTGGTCGACCGAGCCTTTCTTCCTCGTCGCCTGCCTGGCGGGGCTGGCCCTGTACGGCTGGGGCGTCGTCCGGCTGCGGCGGCGCGGTGACGCGTGGCCGGCCGGCCGTACGGTGTCGTACGTCGTCGGCGTGCTCACCATCGCGCTGGTGATGTGCACCAAGCTCAACGACTACGGCATGGTCATGTTCAGCGTGCACATGGTGCAGCACATGGTGATCAGCATGCTGTCGCCGATCCTGATCCTGCTCGGCGCCCCCGTCACCCTGGCGCTGCGCGCGCTGCCGGCCGCCGGGAAGGGCCGCAAAGGGCCGCGCGAGCTGCTGCTGGCCCTGCTGCACAGCCGCTACATGCGGGTGATCACCCACCCGGCGTTCACCATCCCGCTGTTCATCGCGAGTCTGTACGCCCTGTACTTCACCCCGATCTTCGACTTCCTGATGGGCTCGCGGACCGGGCACATCGGGATGATGGTGCACTTCCTCGCGGTCGGTGTCGTGTTCTTCTGGCCGATCATCGGTGTGGACCCGGGCCCGCACCGGCCGGGGTACCTGATGCGGATGCTGGAGCTGTTCGCGGGCATGCCGTTCCACGCGTTCTTCGGCATCGCCCTGATGATGGCGTCGACGCCGATGGTGGAGACGTTCAAGAACCCGCCCGCCTCGCTCGCCATCGACACGCTGTCCGACCAGAACGCCGCCGGCGGCATCGCCTGGGCGTTCAGCGAGGTCCCGTCCGTGCTGGTGCTGATCGCCCTGCTGTTCCAGTGGTACGGCTCCGAGCAGCGGCAGGCCAAGCGCAAGGACCGGGCCGCCGACCGGGACGGGGACCAGGAGCTGGAGGCGTACAACGCCTATCTCGCCTCGCTGAACGCACGCCGGGGTTAGGCGGACGTATCCCCTCCGGGCGGGAGTCGGGGCACCATGGTGGAGGACGGACCATGAGGAGGGTGTCGCGATGCCCGGTTCCACGAACGGTTCCACCAAGACGATGGGGGCACTCACGGTCGGCGGGCTCGTCGTCGTGACCGCCTACACGGTCGCGCTCGGCAGCAACGGCTGGCTGTGGTTCGGCTGGGTGGTGCTCGGCCTGCTGACACTGGCCACGGTCCTCACCCGGTCCTGAGGCCGCGCGGGGGTACCGCTGGCTACAGTGCCCGCATGAACAGCAGGACGCCCTCGTTCGACGATCTCGACCGCAAGATCATCACGGCGCTGATGACGAACGCCCGGACCAGCTTCGCCGAGATCGGCGCGGGTGTGGGTCTGTCCGCGACGGCGGTCAAGCGGCGCGTGGACCGGCTCCGGGAGACCGGAGTGATCACCGGGTTCACGGCGACGGTGAAGCCCGTGGCGCTCGGCTGGCGCACGGAGGCGTACGTCGAGGTGTACTGCGAGGGCGCGGCCCCGCCGCGGCGCCTGGCGGAGGTCGTGCGCAACCATCCGGAGATCACGGCGGCCATGACCGTGACCGGCGGCGCCGACGCCCTGCTGCACGTGCGGGCGCGGGACGTGGAGCACTTCGAGGAGGTGTTGGAGCGCATCCGCGCCGAACCGTTCATCCGGAAGACGATCAGCGTGATGGTGCTGTCCCACCTCCTCCCGGAAAGCCCGGAAGCCGGCGCCACTCAGGCCGCGCCGGTTTAGAGGCCGCGCAGACAGGCGACCGGTCGGGGACGGATATCCATGCGGTGGCCGGTCCAGGCTCGCCGGGTCGGACCACGGACGGTGATGCTCGTGCCGGTGCGCTCGACCTGCCGCCGCTGGACGGCGGGACCGGCGCCCTGGTTCCCCTCCGGGACGATCCGGACCGACTGCCCCTCCGGCTAGCAGGGCGGCTCGGCGTTCGAGACGTCGACGTCGCCGAAGAGTGCCAGCATTCGACCCAGCACCCGAACGCAGGCGGTGACGTCCGTGTCGGTGAGGTCGCCGGCTGCCTGACGCAGCAGGGCGTGCTCGCGGGCGATGATGGCCGTGATCGTCGCGTGGCCGTCGTCGGTCAGCCGGATCAGCGAGGAACGCTGATGCCCGGGGTTCGGGATGCTCTCGACGAGCTTCCTCGCGGCGGCGTCGTTGACCATCCGCTGCACGAACTGGCGGCTCAGCGACTGGGCTCGGCTCATCTGGGGGACGGTCATCGGCCCGTGCTCGCGCAGCAGGTCCAGCACAGCGCGTACGCCGACGGAGAGTCCTTGGGCGGCCTCCAGATCGATCTTGCGCTGGACGCGACGGTAGAGCGGCCCGATGAGGGCGAAGACCTCCATCAGCCGTTCCGGGAGCTCTTGGGGGGAGAGAAGGCGGTCGTTCTCGGTCACCGAACCATGATGACACCTTGGTTGCCATGTTGAACGGCGATATGACACCTTGGTTGTCATGAATGAGACGTCGATCTCTGCCCCGGCCACCGCCTCCACGCCCATGTTCGACACCTTCGCATCGGAGGACGGCCTGCTCGCCTATCGCGACGCCGGCCCTCGCGACGGCCGGCCGGTGGTACTTCTCCACAGCGGCTTCGCGGACCACACCCAGTTCGAGAACCTGATCCCCGGCCTGGCCGCCGCAGGCTTCCGGGTCATCGCCCCGGACGCCCGAGGCCACGGCTTCTCCGCGAACGCGAGCAAGCCCTTCCGGCAGGCCGACGACCTCGCGGCGCTGATGCGGCACCTCGACTGCGGCACTCCGGCAGCCCTGGTCGGCGTCTCGATGGGCGCGCTCATCGCCATCGACACCGCGATCGAGTACCCCGACCTCGTCCGGGCTCTCGTCGTCAGCGGCCGCGGCATCGGCGAACCCGACCTCGGCGACCCGTGGTCTGCCGCGCACCAGGCGGCCCGGGTCGACGCCCTCGCCGCCGGCGACATCCCTGGCTGGCTGGAGAGCTTCGCCCGGTGGGTACCGGGCCCCTCCCGCACGCTCGACGACATCGATCCGGAGATCGTGCGCCACATACGGGAGATGGCGATGCGCACCCTCATGAAGCACACCCCGGACGAGCCGAACCACTGCGTTCCGGTCGAAGACGTCGCCTCTCGCGCCAAGGACATCACCGTCCCGGTCCTGGCCATCAACGGCGCCCTGGACACACGCGGTTGCCTCGACACCGTCACCGCCCTGATCGCCGCCGTCCCCAACGGTCGCATCACGCAGCTGGACCGTGCCGCCCACTACACGACCATGGAGCAGCCGGAGGAATTCACCCGGATCCTCCTGGATTTCCTACGGGAGATATACGCCTCAGAGGGCCAGTGGTGATGCGTTGCCGCGCAGGCAGGCGACCGGTCACGGCCCGTGCCGGGGACGAGTGTCCCAGCGGTGGGTGGTCCAGGCCCGGCGGATCAGACTCCTGGCGGTGATGATCGGTCAGCCATGATGGCGGCGCAGGCACAGGTCTCCCATGATCACAGAGGGTCGCAACTCCATGATCGCGGAACCTGTGCCCGTCCCGTCCGCGACCAGCCCCACCCGCGCCTATCCGCGCGGCCCCTTAGCCCCCGATCATGCGCAGTTCCGTTGCGTCCTGTGCCGTCACGACGCAGCGATGCTGCGCATGCACGCAGCTCTTCTCGCTTGTCGTCCGTCTCCTTCGCTTCCTACCGTGGTCTCACCCCGCAGTGACGCACAGGAAGACGGAGGAAACCCTCTGTGTCCGAGAGCCGTGTGCCGCGCCTCCGGCGCTTTCTCGTCTGTGAACCCAGACATTTCGCGGTTCAGTACGCGATCAACCCCTGGATGCAACCCGACCGGCCCATCGACGTGGATCTCGCCCAGGAGCAGTGGCAGTCGCTGATCCGTGCCTATCGCGACCACGGTCACACCGTCGAGTCGCTGGATCCGGTCCCCGGTCTGCCGGACATGGTCTTCGCCGCGAACGCCGCGTTCGTCGTGGGCGGCCGGGTCTTCGGCTCCCTCTTCCACGCGCCGGAGCGGCGCCCGGAGTCGCTGCACTACGACACCTGGTTCAAGGCCGCGGGCTACGACGTCCACCGCCCCGAGTCGGTGGCCGAGGGCGAGGGCGACCTGGTGTGGACGGGCCGGTACGTGCTCGCGGGCACCGGGTTCCGCACCACCCGCGAGGCGCACCGGGAGGTGCAGGAGTTCCTCGGCCACCCGGTGATCGGCCTGACCCTGGTGGACCCGTACTTCTACCACCTGGACACGGCGCTGTTCGTGCTGGACGACGACAACATCTGCTACTACCCGGAGGCCTTCTCGCAGGGCAGCCGGGAGGTGCTGCGGCGCCTCTACCCGGACGCGGTGCTCGCCACCCGGGACGACGCGATGACGTTCGGGCTGAACTCGGTGTCCGACGGCCGTAACGTCTTCATCGCGCCCCGCGCCGAGGCCCTTGCCGAGCGCCTCGCCGACCACGGTTATGTCCCCGTCCCCGTCGACCTGTCGGAGTTCCACAAGGCCGGCGGTGGCATCAAGTGCTGCACCCAGGAGATCCGCTGATGACCGCACCCGCGCGCACGCGTACGTCCGCCGACCTGATCCGGGCGGAGGAACCCGTACTCGCGCACAACTACCACCCGCTGCCCGTGGTGGTGGCCCGCGCCGAGGGCACCTGGGTGGAGGACGCCGAGGGCAACCGCTACCTCGACATGCTCGCGGGCTACTCGGCGCTCAACTTCGGCCATCGGCATCCGGCGCTGATCAAGGCCGCGCACCGCCAGCTGGACCGGCTGACGCTCACCTCCCGCGCCTTCCACAACGACCGGCTCGCCGGGTTCGCGGAGCGGCTCGCGGGGCTGACCGGCCTGGACATGGTCCTGCCGATGAACACCGGCGCGGAGGCGGTGGAGAGCGGCGTCAAGGTGGCCCGCAAGTGGGCGTACGACGTGAAGGGCGTCCCGGCCGACCGGGCGACGATCGTCGTCGCCGCGGAGAACTTCCACGGCCGGACGACGACCATCGTCAGCTTCTCCACCGACGAGACGGCCCGGGCGGGCTTCGGGCCGTTCACGCCCGGCTTCCGGATCGTGCCGTACAACGACCTGGCCGCGCTGGAGGCGGCGGTCGACGACACGACGGCCGCGGTGCTGATCGAGCCCATCCAGGGTGAGGCGGGCGTGGTCATCCCGGACGACGGCTACCTCGCCGGTGTGCGCGAACTGACCCGGCGCAAGGGCTGTCTGTTCGTCGCCGACGAGATCCAGTCGGGACTCGGCCGCACCGGCCGCACCCTCGCCGTCGAGCACGAGGACGTCGTCCCGGACGTGCTGCTGCTCGGCAAGGCGCTCGGTGGCGGCATCGTGCCGGTGTCGGCGGTCGTGGCCCGCCGTGAGGTGCTGGGTGTGCTGCACCCGGGTGAGCACGGCTCGACGTTCGGCGGCAACCCGCTCGCCGCCGCGGTCGGCACGGCCGTGATCGAACTGCTGGAGACCGGCGAGTTCCAGCGCCGGGCCGCCGAACTGGGCGTGCTGCTGCGCGACGGGCTGGCCGGGCTGGTCGGCAAGGGTGTGCTCGCTTTCCGCTCGCGCGGGCTGTGGGCCGGGGTCGACGTCGACCCGGCGATCGGCACCGGCCGCGAGATCAGCGAGCGGCTCATGCGGGAGGGTGTGCTGGTCAAGGACACCCATGGCTCCACGATCCGGCTGGCGCCCCCGCTGACCATCACGGCCGAGGAGCTGCACTCCGCGCTCGCGGCGCTCGAGAAGGTGCTGGCCTGACCGTCCGCGGGCGGGGGCCGGCGCCGTGGACGCCGGCCCCCGCCTACCCGGGCGACGGCTGCCGAGACGCCGGTACCGCGACACCGGTTCCGGTGCACTGGACGCCGGCCCCCGCCTGCCCGGGCGGCGGCCGGCGAGACGCGGGTACCGGCGCCGGGACGCCGGTCCCCGCCTGCTCCGTCAGCCGCTGCCGAGGAGCTGGTTCATCGTCTTGATCTCGGCGTTCTGGGCGGTGACGATGCCGTCCGCCATCCGCTTGGCGGGGCCGTAGGCGCCCTTGTCCCGTTCGGTGCGGGCCATCTCGACGGCGCCCCGGTGGTGTTCGACCATCAGGGACAGGAACGCGGTGTCGAACCGCTTGCCGGTGGCCTTCTTCAGGGCCGCCATGTCACCGTCGCTCATCATCCCGGCCGCCCCCGGCATGCCCGGCATCCCGGCGTGGCCCGAGTGGTCCATGCCGGCCCCGGGAGCCTGCTCGCCCCAGGCGTCGAGCCAGCCGCTGAGGGTGCGGATCTCGGGGTCCTGGGCCTTCTCGATACGGGTGGCGAGGTCCTTCACGCGGGCCGAGGAGGCCCGGTCGGCGGCGAGCCGCGCCATCTCCACGGCCTGCCGGTGGTGCGGGACCATGCCCTGGGCGAAGGCGACGTCCTGGGCGTTGTGGGAGGCGGCGGACGCGGAGGCACCGTGGCGGGCGGCGGTGTGGCCGTCGTGGCCGGCCCCGTCGTCGCCGCAGGCGGAGAGGACGAGGGCGGCCGTCACGGTGACCGCCGCCAGGGCGGCACGGCGCGTCAGGGTACGGGTGGTCATACGGGAACTCCTGCCGGGTTGAGGGATGTCGGGCACGCGTGGGCACGACCGCCGGTCGCTCCGCCGGCTGGCGGAGAAGGCCCGGGGCCGCGACGGCCTCTAGATCCGCAGGAGTTGGAGTTGGGCCAGCGAGGGCGGGGCGCGCGCCCCTTCGGGCGCCGCGACCGCCCGGGAGCGTGCCAGGTGCGCCGGTACCGGAGCGGTCGACGGGTCCGCGAGCAGCGCGGGCGGCTGCGGGCCGCCGGGCACCGCGCCCGAGGCGCAGGTGGGATCGGCGTGGTGCGCGTGGCCACCGCAGTGGCCGTCGCCACCCGGACAGTCGTCGATCATGTTCACGACGACGGCAGGATGCCCGGAACGGGTGTGGTCCGGGTGTCCCAGGCCCCCGCCGGGCGCCAGCGCGTGCATCCCCAGCAGCCCGGCCAGCACCGCCAGTACGAGCACCGCGCGGTGCCGCCGCTGGGGCGGGCGCGGGGCGGTCGGTCGGCTGCTGGGCATCGAGGACATCGTACGAGACGGACAGCGGGGCGGCCGGCGGCGGGTGGCACCACGATGTGCGCGCCGGGGAGAAACGGGCCGCCGGACAGGAAAGCATGTGCGCCGGCATCCATACGGCCGGGCCAGGTTCCACGCGCGCGCCGCTGCACCTACACTGACCCCCCATAACACGCTGGTTGACCTGCTAGAACGCGGCGGTTGAGCCGATCCGTCGGAATGAGGAGCGACCCGTTGTTCTACCACCTGCTCAAGTACGTGCTGCTCGGCCCCCTGCTCAGACTGGTCTTCCGGCCCCGGATCGAGGGTCTGGAGCATGTCCCCGCCGAGGGCGCCGCGATCGTCGCCGGCAACCACCTGTCGTTCTCGGACCACTTCCTGATGCCGGCCATCCTGAAGCGCCGTATCACCTTCCTCGCCAAGGCCGAGTACTTCACCGGACCGGGCGTGAAGGGGCGGCTCACCGCGTTCTTCTTCCGCAGCGCCGGGCAGATCCCGGTGGACCGCTCGGGCAAGGACGCGGGCCAGGCCGCGATCCGCGAGGGCCTCGGGGTACTGGCCAGGGACGAACTGCTCGGCATCTATCCGGAGGGAACCCGTTCGCACGACGGCCGGCTCTACAAGGGCAAGGTGGGCGTCGCGGTGATGGCGCTGAAGGCCGGGGTCCCGGTGGTGCCCTGCGCGATGATCGGCACGTTCGAGGCCCAGCCGCCGGGCAGGGTCGTCCCCCGGATCCGCCCGGTCACCATTCGCTTCGGCGAGGCGCTCGACTTCTCGCGCTTTGCCGGGATGGAGAACGAGAAGGCGGTCCTGCGGGCCGTCACGGACGAGATCATGTACGCGATCCTGACGCTGTCCGAACAGGAGTACGTCGACGAGTACGCGGCGGTCGTCAAGGAGCGGCAGGCGGCGGAGAAGGGCGCGCGGGAGCGCAGGTTCCCCCGGGCACCGCTCGGCTGACCGCCTCTGCCGTCGGCAGAAGACCGTCGCGGGAGAGGTCTCCCCGGCCGTACGGTCGCGTCATGAAACGAGCTGTGGTGATCGGAGCGACCGGGCAGATCGGGCGTCCGGTGGTGGAGGCGCTGGCGCGGGACGGCTGGGAGGTGACGGCCGCCTCGCACGGCGGGGGCCGGGACGGGACCTGGCCCGAGGAGGTGCGGGCGGTACGGCTCGACCGGGAGGACGGGCGGGCGCTGGCGGAGGTGGTCGGCGACGGGTGCGACGTGCTGGTCGACATCGTCGCCTACGGCGCCGCGCACGCCCGGCAGTTGATCTCCCTCGCCGACCGGGTCGGTTCGGCCGTGGTGATCTCCAGCGTGTCGGTGTACGAGGACGGCGAGGGCCGCGGCTTCGACACCCAGGATCAGCCGGACGGTTTCCCCCGGTACCCGGTGCCCACGCCGGAGACCCATCCGACGGTGGCCGCCGGCGAGGCCACCTACAGCACCCGCAAGGCCGCCCTGGAGGGCGAACTCCTCGCGGCGGGCGACCGGTTGCCGACCACGCTGCTGCGGGCCGGCGCGATCCACGGGCCGCACTGCCGCAGCCCTCGCGAGCTGTACTTCGTCAAACGGAACCTGGACGGGCGGGGCAGGCGGGTGCTCGCTTACGGCGGGAGGAGCCGGTTCCATCCGGCGAGTGCGCTCAACATCGCCGAGATGGTCCGCCTGGCGGCGACCCGGCCGGGCTCGCGGGTGCTGAACGCCTGCGACCCCGAGGCGCCCACGGTCGCCGAGATCGCCGCGGCGATCGACGCCGTGATGGGCGTGGAGAACGAGACGGTCCTGGTGGACGGGCCCGCCCCGGCGCAGGGGGTGGGCGAGACGCCGTGGTCGGTGCCGCACCCGGTCGTGCTCGACATGGCCGCGGCGGAGCGCGAGCTGGGGTACCGCCCGGTGGTCGGGTACGCCGGCTCACTGCCCCGGACCGTCGCCTCCATCGAGCGCCGGCTCGCCGGACAGGACTGGCGTTCGGCGTACCCGAAGATGCTCCAGGCCTACGGGGACCTGTTCGACTACGCGGCGGAGGACGCCTGGCTCCGCGCGTGAGCCACGGAGGTCCCGCATCAGCGGCGAGGAACTGGTGCGAGCTCGGGGGCGGGCGCGAGCAAGCAGCAAGTACGCGCGAGGGGGCGGGCGCGAGCAAGCAGCAAGTACGCGCGAGCGCACAGCGGGTACGGGCGAGGGGCGGCCGGGAGTTCCGGCCGCCCCTCGTCCGCGTACCGGTGGGTTACGGCTTGGGCGTGGCGTGCGGCGCGCAGGTCACGTCCTTGCCGTCCAGCCTCCCGTCGAGCAGGTAGGCGTCGACGCGCTGGTTGATGCAGGGGTTGACCAGGCCGGTCACCCCGTGGGACCCGGCGTCCCGCTCGGTGATCAGGCGGGATCCCTTGAAGCGTTTGTGCAGTTCGACGGCGCCCGGGTAGGGGGTGGCCGCGTCGCGGGTGGACTGCACGATCAGCACCTGGGGCAGGCCCTTGTGGGTGCGGACCTCGACCGGGGTGCGCTGCTTGGCCGGCCAGGTGGCACACGGAAGGTTCATCCAGGCGTTGGCCCAGGTCATGAACGGGTGGTCCCGGTTGAGGCGGGTGTTGTCCCGGTCCCACGTGCGCCAGCTGGTGGGCCACTTGGCGTCGGTGCACTCCACGGCCGTGTAGACCGCGTTGCCGTTCTCCGAGGCGATGTTGCCCGCGGTGTCCGACAGGTCGGGGGAGGCCGCGTCGACGAGCGCCTGGGTGTCACCGGCGTAGTACTTGCTGAAGACGGACGCGACCGGCACCCACGAGGAGTCGTAGTACGGCGCGCTCTGGAAGAAGGAGATCAGCTCGGCCGGGCCGACGACCCCGCCGAGCGGGTGCTGCTTGGCGGTGGCGCGCAGCTGGAGCCACTTGGCCTGGACGGCGGCGCGCGTGGTGCCGAGGTGGAAGGCGGCGTCGTTCGCGGCGACCCAGTCCTCCCAGTCCTTCCAGCGGCCCTCGAAGGCGACGTCCTGGTCCAGGTTGGCCTGGTACCAGATGTTCTCGCGGGAGGGGTTGACCACGCTGTCGACGATCATGCGGCGCAGGTGGCCGGGGAAGAGGGTGCCGTAGACGGCCCCGAGGTAGGTGCCGTAGGAGACGCCGAGGTAGTTGAGCTTCTTCTCGCCCAGCGCGGCGCGGATGACGTCCAGGTCGCGCGCGGTGTTCGGCGTGGTCATGTGCGGCAGCATGGCGCCGCTGCGCTCGGCGCAGCCCTCTGCGTACTCGCGGGCGAGCTTGCGCTGGGCGCGCTTGTCGGCCTCGCTGTCCGGCACGGGGTCGGCCTTGGGCGCCTTGACGAACTCCTGGGGGTCGACGCAGGAGATGGGCGCCGAGTGGCCGACACCGCGCGGGTCGAAGCCGACGAAGTCGTAGGCCTTGGCGACGTTCGCCCAGACGGCGTTCTTGTTGGTGACCCGGGTCGGGAAGCGCAGGCCGGAGCCGCCGGGGCCGCCGGGGTTGTAGACGAGGGCGCCCTGGCGCTCCTTCTGGGTGCCGGTGTTGCCGATGCGGTCCACGGCGAGCTTGATCTGCTTGCCGTAGGGGTGGGCGTAGTCGACCGGCACGCTGACCCAGCCGCACTGGATGGGCTTGGCCAGCCCCCAGTCGGACGGGCAGTCCTGCCAGTGGATCCCGGCCTCGGCGGCCCGGGCAGCGGCCGTCCGGGCGCCCGCGGCCTCCCGGTCGTGACCGGGCCGGTCCGCGGCACCGGCCGCGGGAGCCGAGACCGCGCCGGCGATCAGGGTCGCGGTGACCAGTGCGCCGGCCGAACTGATCGCCAGCAGGCGGCTCTTCGGTCTGTTCTCCCTCAAGAGGGCCCTCCCCGTACCTCGCTGCAAGATGGTCAGGCGGGGATCCTCCCGGCTGTGAGCCGTCTGAGAACAGGGGTTGCCACCCATCTTTACCAATCCGATAACCGGACGATCACGTCCTGCTCAGCGGGCGGCACTCACCTGCCGAGCAGTGCCCGTGCCTCGTCCAGCAGTCGCCGCAGCCGCAGCGCGTCGGGGGCCACCGCGCTCACCAGGGCGGCGGGCCCGGCCAGCGGCACCAGCGCGGCGCACTCCCCCAGCATCCGGGCGGCAACGGGCCGCTGCGCGAACTCGGGTCCGGCCACGACGAGTTGACCCACCGCGCGGTACCCGGCGAGCACGGCGGGGCCGTCCCAGCCGCCCGGTGCGCCGGGCCCGCAGGCCAGCTCCTGATCCAGCACGGTACGGCCCGCCACGCGTACGGTCAGCCGGCTGGTGAGCCGCCCGGGCTCCTCGCCCGCGCGCCCGAGCACCTGCTCCTCGCGCAGCACGAGCCGGGCCCCGGCGGCGAGTTCGGCGCGCGTGGTGACGTACAGGTCGCTGCCGCCGGCCGAGATGAGCTGTTCGGGCAGCCAGTGCAGTTCGGCGCCGTCGGCCACCTCGAGCCGCACGTCGTAGCGGGCCGCGCCCTTGGTCTGGCCGGGCAGCGCGATGGTGGCGGCGGCCGACCCCACGTGCAGACGGGCGCCTTCCTCCACCCGCGCGGTCAGGGTGAAGGCGTCACCGCCGAGCGGGCCGCTCATCGCGCCGACGACCATGACCTTCGCCTCGGTCCCGGTGGCCCGGGTGCGGCGCAGCGCCAGCGGGCCCTCGCCGTCCAGCACGGGCAGTGCCGTACCGCCGCGGCCGTCGGTCCGGGCGACGATCCGTGCGCCCGCCCGGACCCCGGTGGCCGTCACGCGGTCCACGCGGCGAGCCGCTCCCGGACCCAGGCGGCCACGTCGGCGACTCCGGTGGTCCCGCGCAACGACTGGAAGACCACGGGGAGTTCGGCCCGCTGCGCCTTGGCGTCGGCGGCCATCCGGGCGAGGTCGGAGCCGACGTGCGGCGCGAGGTCGGTCTTGTTGACGACGAGCAGGTCGGCGGTGGTGACACCGGGGCCGCCCTTGCGCGGGATGTCGTCGCCGCCGGCCACGTCGATCACGAAGATCTGCGCGTCCACGAGCCCCTTGGAGAAGGTCGCGGTGAGGTTGTCGCCGCCGGACTCGACGAGAATGAGGTCCAGCGGACCGACGGCGTCCTCCAGGTCCTCGACGGCTTCGAGGTTGGCGGAGATGTCGTCGCGGATGGCGGTGTGCGGGCACGCACCGGTCTCCACGGCGGTGATCCGCTCGGGCGGCAGCACGGCCTCCCTGAGCAGGAACTCGGCGTCCTCACGGGTGTAGATGTCATTGGTGACGACCGCGAGGGACAGCTGTGCGCGCAGCGCCCGGCAGAGCGCGGCGACGGTGGCGGTCTTGCCCGATCCGACCGGCCCGCCGAGCCCGATGCGCAGGGCGCGCCGGGTTCCGTCGGGCCGGTGGGCGTCCGCACCGAGGGCGGCGGGGCCGGGGTGGGTGTGGTCGAGGTGCATGTACGGCTCCTTGAGCGGGCGGCCCGGTGCCGGCCGAGGCCGCTCCTGGTCGGGGTGGGTGAGGTGAGGGGCGGGCGGGATCAGGACGCGAACAGCCGCACCGGCCAGCCGGCGTGCCACTCGGCGCCCGTCTCCAGCAGGGGCCCCGAGGCGGCGGGCAGGGCGTCGGTCCCCTCGGCGGCCACTCTGCGCGCCGCCGCCACCGCCGTGTCCACGACGCGGTCCAGCTCCGGTGCCAGCCGGGCCAGGACGCCGGTCGCCTCGAACGGGTCCAGGCTCAGCAGGCGCACCGTGGCCGTGGCCGGACCGCCGACGCTCTCGTAGGCCGCGCAGTACGCCGCGTCCTCGGGTCCGAGACCGGCCGATCTGGCGGCGAGGCCGAGTACCACCGGCTGGTGCGCCCCCTTGGGGAAGTGCCGTGCCACGAGGTCGAGTTCGCCCGAGGGCCAGGTCGCCCGGGCGGCCCGCATGAGCTGCCGTCCGAGCCGGCGCGCGGCGGCTCGCAGGGCGGGCGAGGGCGTCCGGGCGTCCGCGGCCGCGTCCAGCTCCCGGGGGTCGGCGCCCAGCGCGGCGGCGGCCGCCAGTGCGGCCGCGACCAGCCCGGCGGTGTGCACCCGGCCGCGGCAGAAGTCCTCCAGGTCGGCGGCGGACGTGATGCGGCCCGCCTTGACGGCGGCCTCGGCCCCGCCGGAGTGCGCGTGCCCTCCGGCGGGGAAGCGGCCGTCGGCCAGGACGAGCAGGGCTGCCCTGCTCATCAGAAGAGGAAGTAACGCTGGGCCATGGGCAGTTCGGCCGCCGGGGCGGCCTCGACCAGCTCGCCGTCGATGTGCACGGCGAAGCTGTCGGGGTCGATCCGGACGTCCGGCCGGGCGTCGTTCTCGCGCATGTCCGCCTTGGTGACCGCGCGCGTCGACTCGATCGCCGCGAACCGCTTGCCGAGCCGCAGCCGCTCCGGCAGCCCGTCCTCGATAGCCGCCTGGGCGACGAAGTTGACGGAGTTGGCCGCCGGGGCCCGGCCGATCGCGCCGTACATCGGGCGGGGCAGGATCGGCTGCGGGGTGGGGATGGAGGCGTTGGCGTCGCCCATCTGCGCGTACGCGATCTGGCCGCCCTTGATGACGAGGAGCGGCTTGACCCCGAAGAACGCGGGCTCCCACAGCACCAGGTCGGCCAGTTTGCCGGTCTCGACGGAGCCGATCTCGGCGGCGAGGCCCTGGGCGAGCGCCGGGTTGATCGTGTACTTGGCGACGTAGCGCCGTACCCGGTGGTTGTCCGCCCGTCCGTCGCCGGGCAGCGCTCCGCGGCGGCCCTTCATCACATGGGCCGTCTGCCAGGTGCGCAGGACGACCTCCCCGACCCGGCCCATGGCCTGGGAGTCGGAGGAGATGATCGAGATCGCGCCGAGGTCGTGGAGGATGTCCTCGGCACCGATGGTGGACGGCCGGATCCGGGACTCGGCGAACGCCAGGTCCTCCGGGACCGCCGGGTTGAGGTGGTGGCAGACCATCAGCATGTCGAGGTGTTCCTCGGCGGTGTTGACGGTGAACGGCCGGGTCGGGTTGGTGGAGCTGGGCAGCACGTTCGGCCGGGACACCACGGTCATGATGTCCGGCGCGTGCCCGCCGCCGGCGCCCTCGGTGTGGTACGAGTGGATGCCCCGGCCGGCGATCGCGGCGAGGGTGTCCCCGACGAAGCCCGCCTCGTTCAGGGTGTCCGTGTGGATGGCGACCTGGATGCCGGTGCGGTCGGCGACGGTGAGCGCCGCGTCGATGACGGCCGGGGTGGAGCCCCAGTCCTCGTGCAGCTTGAGGCCGACGGCGCCGCCGCGGATCTGGGAGAGCATCGCCTCCCGCGAGACGGTGTTGCCCTTGCCGAGGAGGCCGACGTTGACCGGGTAGGCCTCCATCGCCTCCAGCATGCGGGCCAGGTGCCAGGGGCCGGGTGTCACGGTCGTCGCCTTGGACCCCTCGGCGGGCCCGGTGCCGCCGCCGACCAGGGTGGTGATCCCGGAGGCCAGCGCCTCGTCGGCGACCTGGGGGCAGATGAAGTGGACGTGCGCGTCGATGGCGCCGGCGGTGAGGATCCGCCCGTTGCCGGCGATGATCTCGGTCTCGGGGCCGATGACCAGGTCGGGGTGGACGCCGTCCATGGTGTCGGGGTTGCCGGCCTTGCCGAGGGCGGTGATCCGGCCGTCGCGGATGCCGACGTCGGCCTTGACGACGCCCCAGTGGTCGACGACGACGGCACCGGTGATCACGGTGTCCGGGGTGCCCTCGGCCCGGGTGGCCCGGGACTGGCCCATGGACTCGCGGATGACCTTGCCGCCGCCGAAGACGGCCTCGTCCCCGGAGCCGCCGGGGCCGCCGGAGCGGTCCTCCTCGATCTCGATCAGCAGGTCGGTGTCGGCGAGCCGGATGCGGTCGCCGGTGGTCGGGCCGAACAGGTCGGCATAGGCGGCGCGGGAGATCTCAGGCATCGAGGGCGCCCCCCGTCTCGCCGCGCAGACCGGGCACGATCCGGGCGCCGGCCAGCGGCACCAGATCGACGGCGACGGGGATGCCGGGCTCGAAGCGCACGGCGGTGCCGGCGGCGATGTTCAGGCGCTTGCCGCGGGCCGCGGCGCGGTCGAAGTCCAGGCCGGGGTTGGCCTCGGCGAAGTGGTAGTGGGAGCCCACCTGGACCGGCCGGTCGGCGGCGTTGAGAACAGTCAGAGGGGTGACCTCACGGCCGACGTTGAAGTGGACGGGGTCGTCGGCGAACAGGATGTCTCCGGGAATCATCGCGGCCCCTCAGACGATCGGCTCGTGCACGGTGACGAGCTTGGTGCCGTCCGGGAAGGTGGCCTCGACCTGGACGTCGTGGATCATCTCCGGGACGCCGTCCATGACCTCGTCCCGGGTGAGGACCTTGCGTCCGGAGGACATCAGCTCGGCGACGGTGCGGCCGTCGCGGGCGCCTTCCAGGATGTGCGACGTGATGAGCGCGACCGCTTCCGGGTGGTTGAGCCTGAGCCCGCGGGCCCGGCGCCTCTCGGCCACGTCGGCCGCCACGTGGATCAGCAGCCTCTCTTGCTCGTGCGGGGTAAGTTGCACGTCCTACCTCACAGTCCTTGCTCCGGACCGTGCGGGGTCCGGCTGCCGCAGCCACCGCGGCGGGGATAGGTGTAACACACAGACAAATGCCGGGATCGTCGTCGATCCGGGCAGAAGAACCCCTGGTGGCGTGGATCGGCAGGCTAGAGCGCCGGAGTTTCGGCGACGTTAACCAGACCTTGATCCACTCATGACCGCGCGATGGGCTGTCGCATACCGGCGCGACTCAGGACGCACCGGGCCCGCGATGCTCGGCCGCGATGCCGAACCGCCGCTGTTCGCGAGTGGCGGAACCGCCCTCACGGATCCCCGAGACGGTGCTGACGACCTGTTCGCCGGCCGGCTCGTCGAGCGCGTCCAGCCGCTCCAGGTCGGCGGCCGAGACCAGCGCGACCAGCGGCTTGCCGTGCCGGGTCACGACGACACGCTCGCCGCCGTACACCACCCGGTTGATCAGGTCGGCGAGCTCAGCCCTGGCTTGCGTCACCGGAATCTCGTAGGCCATGCCTCCATCATAACGTCACGTACGTCCTGTACATTTTGTACAGAGCCGAGCCCGAGGGGGCCGCGTCATGAGGAGGGGTATGTCCATGTCCCGACCGTTCGCCCGTCATGTCCTGCCGGAGTTCACCGAGCGCACCGCGACGGGGGCGCGCACGCTCGATCCGTACGGCAAGCTCTTCGAGGAGCGGATCGTCTTCCTCGGGACGCCGGTCGACGAGGCGGCGGCGAACGACCTCGCGGCGCAGTTCATGTACCTCGAACACACCGCCCCGGACCGGGACATCACGCTGTACGTCAACTCCCCGGGCGGCACCTTCAGCGGCCTGACCGCGGTCTACGACACGATGCGGTACGTCGGCTGCGACGTGGCGACCTACTGCCTGGGACAGGCCGCCTCCGTCGCCGCGGTGCTGCTCGCGGCCGGCACCCCCGGCAAGCGCTTCGCCCTGCCGGGGGCGCGCATGGTGCTCGAGCAGCCGGCCCTGCCGGAGCCGGTGCGCGGTCAGCCCAGCGACCTGGCGATCCAGGCCGGGGAACTGGCCCGCACCCGCGACCTGACCGAGCGGATGCTCGTGCGGCACACGGGGCGCACGGCGGAGCAGGTCCACCGGGACCTGGAGCGGGTCCTGGTGCTGGACGCGCCCGGCGCGCTGGCCTACGGCCTGGTGGACGGTGTGGTGCCCAGCCGCCGGTCCATGCCCGGCGCACCGGCTGCGCGGTGATCGCGGGATGCTGCCACCGGAACTGCCGCCGCTGCCCGCGCTGACCCGCGCGGAGGGCGAGTTGGTCGACCGCTACCTCGAGGCGGTGGATCTGCTCGGCCGGATCAACCCGGCCCGGCACGGGGACACCTACCGTGGGCTGCGTGCCGCGCAGGCGTTGGTGCACAAGGCGGCGCAGCTGCGCGACGCCCTCGCGCTGATGCACCGGCGGGGCGAGTCGGAGCTGCACGGGGACACGCTGGCACGGGCCCTGCTGGTGCTGGACGGTGAGCGCCGCACTGCGCGCGTCGCGCTCCCGCCCGACTGCGTCGGCTGAGCGGGACGGGCGTGCGGGCCGACGGGTTCCGCGCGTCGACGCGTCGTTCGGGCCGGAGTTGAAACGGCCCGAACGACGTACCGCCGAGCGGGGTACATCCGAAGGCCTCCGCGGGCCTCCCGAGTTGCGCGCGCGGCGCGTCCGTGCTGCGCCGGCCGATGCTCCGCCCCAGGTCGGAGGCTACGTCCGGGTTCTGACGGTGCCTCGAACACAACCCTGTCCACCCGAACGGGCGAGTGGTGAGTAACGCCACAAACACACGGTTCCGTTGGGATTTTCGGACAACTGTGAGCCAAGATCCCTGTCTGACGACAAGCCCCCGCCACCGCGGCGGGGCGATCCGTGCGGACGCCGAGTCCTGCCGCCGCCCGGATGACCGGTCGACAGGAGTGGATCGGCAGGAGTGGAGGACCCGAGCAAGACGGGTCGCCGGAACAGAAGTCCGTCCGCACGTCGCAGACGGCCGGACCTTCCGAGCAGCCCTTGGGGTGAAGCCGCCGACGCGGCCGGGCAACTTCGCCAGCCCGAATCCGACAGGTCATCCTTCACAGGCGGCTGACGAAGGGTTGCGCATGACTGCGCTCAATCGTGTCCCGTCGCTGATGGCCAGGGCCGGCACGGCCTCGGCACTCACCCTCGCCGCCGTGGGCGGCTCGATCGTGGTACCCGGGCTCGCCACGGACGCCTCCGCCGCGACCACGGCGACGAAGGCACTCAATGTGGCGGCCTCCAAGAAGGGCGCTCCGTACCGGTACGGGGCCACCGGGCCGCGCAGGTTCGACTGCTCGGGGCTGACGCTCTACTCGTTCAAGAGGGCGGGCAAGAAGCTGCCGCGCACCGCCGCCCAGCAGTACAACAAGACCCACCACATCTCCGCCAGGAACCGCAGGGCGGGCGACCTGGTCTTCTTCCACTCGGGTTCCAGCGTCTACCACGTCGGCATCTACGCCGGCCACGGGAAGATCTGGCACGCCCCGAAGACCGGCGACGTGGTGCGGCTGCAGAAGATCTGGACCAG
Source organism: Streptomyces sp. NPDC096012 (assembly GCF_040426375.1). Lineage (NCBI taxonomy): Bacteria > Bacillati > Actinomycetota > Actinomycetes > Kitasatosporales > Streptomycetaceae > Streptomyces > Streptomyces sp. NPDC096012. The sequence continues at coordinate 75,790 of NZ_JBEOTD010000013.1, read as the reverse complement.
GAGCGTCTGGTACGGCCGGGTCAGCTGACCCGGCTCCGCAGCAGGAGCGGCTCCAGCGGCAGGGCCGCTCCCCGCGCCGTCGGCACCGCCCTGGCGGCCGGCCTGGAGCCCTGGGGCCGGGCCTGGAGCCCCTGGGCCGGGGATGGAGCCCTGGGGGCGCGCCTGGAGATCCGGGGCCGGAGCCTGGGGCCGGGCCTGGAGCCCTGGCCGGCCCGGGGCGGCTACGGCCCCTGCTGCCCCATCAGCGTGACCGGTTCGAGCGGGGTCGTCCAGGGCAGTTCGATGAGTACCGTCTTGCCGCCCTCCCGGGTCGGCCGGATCCGGAGTCTGCCGCCGCACTCCGCCGTGAGACAGCGGATGATGACCATGCCGCGGCCGTTGTCCTGCTGGACGGCCGCGGGCAGTCTCTTGGGCAAGCGGGGGTGACTGTCCGTGACACCGATGCGCAGGTGTTCGTCACGGTCCAGCGCGATGTCGACCGTGAAGGTGGGTGACTGACCGAAGGTGTGCTGTACGGCGTTGGTGGCGAGTTCGGAGACGATGAGCCGCACGGTGTCCGCGACTTCGGTGTCCGACGGCAGGCCCCACTCCGCGAGGGTTCCCACGACGTAGGTGCGGGCTGCGGAGACCGAGGCGGGATCGCTCGGCAGAGTGACGGATGCTTCCAGATGGTCTGCCATGGAGACGTCGTCCCTTTCCCACGGGACCGCGGTCCGACGAGGAGCGGATGGTTCGAGTACGGTCCCGGACTGGTGCTTCGTCGCCAGACTGCCATCACCGGGCCGGTCACGGGGAGCGATCCGCCAAGGTATGCATATATCTGTCGCTCGAAGCGGTGAACTCTGCGACGCGAGACCGTATTTGGGCGGCCCGTAGGGAGTAAGGAGGAGCCCATGCAGAACGGGCCGGCCGTGCGCCGTCGCAAACTGGGCGCCGAACTGCGCGCGCTGCGTACCCGCGCCGGGCTCACGAGCGGCGAGGCGGCCCGGCTGGTCGGCTGGCACCAGTCGAAGGTGAGCCGTATCGAGACCGGCGCGAGCGGGGTGAAACCGGACGATCTGCGCCTACTGCTGGACGCCTACGAGGTCCGCGACCGGCACCTGCGCGAGCTGCTGCTGATCCTCGCGGGATCCGAGGACGCCGGCGGCCCGAACCGCTGGTGGCACGCCTACCGCGGGGTGCTGCCCCCCACCTACCGGGACTACATCAGCCTGGAGTCGCAGGCGAGCGCGATGCGCACCCTGGAGACCACGGTCGTGCCCGGACTGCTGCAGACCGCCGAGTACGCCCGCGCGGTGACCCGGGCGGCCGTCAACGACCTGTCGGAGGACCGCCTGGACGTCCTCGTGGAGGTGCGCCTGGCCAGGCAGGACGTGCTGCGCTCCCAGCACCCGCTGAAGCTGTGCGCCGTGCTCGACGAGGCGGTGCTGCGGCGCGAGGTAGGCGGTCCCGAGGTGATGGCCCGGCAGCTGGAGCGCCTGTGCGAGGCCGCCCGGCTGCCGCAGGTGCGGCTCCAGATCCTGCCCTTCACGGCCGGAGCGCACGTCGGCCTCACCGGCCCTTTCGTCATCTTCTCGTTTCCGAGCACTTCTGACCTGGACGTAGTGGTTCTCGACCAGTTGACGAGTAGCCTCTACCTGGAGCGGAAAGAAGACCTGATGGCCTACTCGGAGGCCTTCGACTCCCTTCAGTCACACGCTCTTTCACCCGAGGACTCGTTGGACTACATCGCCGGGATAGGTGACGGCGCGTAAGGAGGCACCATGTCAGCTCTGCCTCGGAACGTCCCTGCCAGTACCGATCTGCACGACGTGCGCTGGCTGCGCAGCAGCTACAGCACGGGAGCCAACAACTGCGTGGAGACGGGTCGGCCGCATGCCGGACCGGGGGCCGGACTGCTCGCCGTGCGCGACTCGAAGGTCCCGGCCGGACCCGCGCTGCTCTTCTCCCCCGAGAGCTGGACGGGGTTCGTGACCGCGCTGCGGTGACCACGCTTCCCGCCCGCCCGGCCGGTTCTCGCTGATCCGACCGGCATCGATCTCATCTCGTCCCCGTCACATGCGTGCGACGCACGGCCGTGTCACGCCGACTCATGGTCGCGTCTCGCCGATCACACGTACAGCGCGTTCGATCTCGGCCCCGGAGAGGTCCGCACGGGCGGTCAGCCTCAGCCGTGAGATGCCGTCGGGCACGGAGGGAGGACGGAAGCAGCCCACGGCCAGCCCTGCCGTCCGGCAGTCGGCCGCCCAGCGCACGGCCTGCTCCGGGGACGGAGCCCGCACGGAGACCACCGCGGCGTCCGGACGCACCGCCTCCAGGCCCGCGGCGGTCAGCCGCGCGTGCAGCTCGGCGGCCACCTCGCGGGCCCGGGCCGCCCGCCGTGGCTCGCGTTCCAGAAGCCGCAGCGCCGCCAGCGCGGCCCCGGCCGCCGCCGGCGCCAGGCCCGTGTCGAAGATGAACGTCCGGGCCGCGTTGACCAGGTGGTCGATCACCCGGGCCGGGCCGAGCACGACCCCGCCCTGACTGCCCAGCGACTTCGACAGGGTGGCCGTGGCGACCACGTCGTCGGCGCCCGAGAGCCCGGCCGCGTACGGCGCGCCCCGGCCGCCGTCGCCCAGCACACCGAGGCCGTGGGCGTCGTCCACGACCAGTCCGGCGCCGTGCTCCCGGCACGCCTCGGCCAGGGCGGCCAGCGGCGCCTGGTCGCCGTCGACCGAGAAGACGGTGTCGGAGACGACGATCGCCGCTCCCTCGTGCGTGGCCAGGGCCTTGCGGACGGCCTCCGGGTCGGCGTGCCCGGTCACCTGGGTGGCACCCCGGGCGAGCCGGCAGCCGTCGATGAGCGAGGCGTGGTTGCCCGCGTCGGAGACGATCAGGGAGCCGTGCGGGCCGAGCGTGGAGACCGCCGCCAGATTGGCGGCGTAACCGGAGGAGAAGACGAGTGCGGCCTCGAAGCCGCAGAAGGCGGCCAGCTCGCGCTCCAGCTCGCTGTGCAGTTCGGTGGTGCCGGTGACCAGCCGGGAGCCGGTGGAGCCGCCGCCCCAGGTCCGGGCGGCCCGGGCCGCGCCTTCGGTGACCTCGGGGTGGTGGGCCAGGCCCAGGTAGTCGTTTCCGGCCAGGTCCAGCAGGGGCGAGTCGGCGGGCCGCGGGCGCAGGGTGCGGACGAGTCCGGCGCGCCGGCGCGCCTCGGCCTGCTCGTCGATCCAGCCGAACGCCATGGGTCCTCCGGTGCTTTTGTAGGTAGCGGACAGACCATAGCGGCACGACCGGCCACCCAGTGTGTGGCGATACCCACACGGTGAACGGTCCGTGTTGTCTGATCTCTCCTTGGCCCGGAGCCGTCCCGTAGGACAGGATCGGGCCTCATGGACCTGCTGAACACGCTGGTGGACAAGGGGCTTCGGCGCGAGCTGCCGACCCGCGAGGAAGCACTCGCCGTTCTGGCCACCTCCGACGACGACCTGCTCGATGTGGTGGCCGCGGCCGGAAAGCTGCGCCGGCACTGGTTCGGGCGACGGGTGAAACTCAACTATCTGGTCAACCTCAAGTCCGGCCTGTGCCCGGAGGACTGCTCCTACTGCTCCCAGCGGCTCGGCTCCAAGGCCGACATCCTGAAGTACACCTGGCTCAAGCCGGACCAGGCCTCCGAGGCGGCCGCCGCCGGCCTGGCGGGAGGCGCCAAGCGCGTGTGCCTGGTGGCCAGCGGACGCGGCCCGACCGACCGGGACGTGGACCGGGTCTCGGAGACCATCAAGGCGATCAAGGACCAGAACGAGGGGGTCGAGGTGTGCGCCTGCCTCGGTCTGCTCTCCGACGGCCAGGCCGAGCGGCTGCGCGAGGCGGGCGCGGACGCCTACAACCACAACCTGAACACCTCGGAGTCCACCTACGGGGACATCACCACCACCCACACGTACGCCGATCGGGTGGACACGGTGCACAAGGCGCACGCGGCCGGGCTGTCCGCCTGCTCCGGGCTGATCGCGGGCATGGGCGAGAGCGACGAGGACCTGGTCGACGTCGTCTTCTCGCTGCGCGAGCTGGACCCGGACTCCGTTCCGGTGAACTTCCTCATCCCGTTCGAGGGCACCCCGCTGGCCAAGGAGTGGAACCTCTCCCCGCAGCGCTGCCTGCGCATCCTCGCGATGGTCCGCTTCGTCTGCCCCGACGTCGAGGTCCGCATCGCGGGCGGCCGCGAGGTCCATCTGCGCAGCATGCAGCCGCTGGCGCTGCACCTGGCCAACTCCATCTTCCTGGGCGACTACCTGACCAGCGAGGGCCAGGCGGGCAAGGCGGATCTCGAGATGATCGCGGACGCCGGGTTCGAGGTGGAGGGCACCGACCAGGTGACGCTGCCGCACCACCGGGCCGAGGCCCGGGGCGCGTGCGGGTCGCAGGAGAGCGCCGGCTGCGGTGCGCACGCGGGCGGAGGCTGCGGCTCGCACGAGAACGCCGGCGACGCGGACCGCGGTGCGCACGAGGGTGGCGTCTGCGGTACGGCGAGCGTTCCCTCGACCGCCGAGGCGGAACCCGTTCCGGCGGCCGGGGAGCCGCGCACCGACCTCGTCGCCGTCCGTCGCCGTGGCGCCGGCACGGACCTGGCGCCCAATGCCTGACCTGCCCCACCTGAGCGTGCCCGAACTGCTGGAGCTGGACCGGCGGCACGTCTGGCATCCCTACGGCCCGATGCCCGGACGCGCCGAACCGCTCGTCGTGGAATCGGCGAGCGGGGTCCGGCTGCGGCTCGCGGACGGCTCGGGCGAACTGATCGACGGGATGTCGTCGTGGTGGTCGGCCATCCACGGTTACCGGCACCCGGTGCTCGACGAGGCCGCGCGCGAGCAACTGGGCCGGATGAGCCACGTGATGTTCGGCGGTCTCACCCACGAACCCGCCGTACGGCTGGCGAAGCTCCTTGTCGACATGTCGCCCGACGGTCTGGAACACGTGTTCCTGGCCGACTCGGGGTCGGTGTCGGTCGAGGTGGCCGTGAAAATGTGTCTGCAGTACTGGCGTTCGCTCGGCCGGCCGGCCAAGCGGCGGCTGCTGACGTGGCGCGGCGGCTATCACGGCGACACCTGGCAGCCGATGTCGGTGTGCGACCCCGAGGGCGGGATGCACGAGCTGTGGTCCGGCCTGCTCCCGCGCCAGGTGTTCGCGGACGCCCCGCCGGCGCGGTACGAGGAGTCGTACGCGGAGCACCTGCGCGAGCTGATCGCGCGGCACGCGGACGAGCTGGCCGCGGTGATCGTGGAGCCGGTGGTGCAGGGCGCGGGCGGCATGCGCTTCCACTCCCCCGCCTATCTGCGGGTGCTGCGCGAGGCGTGCGACGCGCACGACGTGCTGCTGGTGTTCGACGAGATCGCCACCGGCTTCGGCCGCACCGGCGCCCTGTTCGCCGCGGACCACGCGGCCGTGACACCCGATGTGATGTGCGTGGGCAAGGCGCTGACCGGCGGTTACCTCACGTTGGCGGCCACGTTGTGCACCGCCCGGGTCGCCGACGGCATCTCGCGCGGCGAGCTGCCGGTACTCGCGCACGGCCCGACCTTCATGGGCAACCCGCTGGCGGCGGCGGTGGCCTGCGCCTCCCTCGGTCTGCTGCTGGACCAGGACTGGCCCTCGCAGGTCAAGCGGATCGAGACGGGCCTGCGCGAGGGGCTGGCGCCGGCCGCCGGGCTGCCCGGAGTACGGGACGTCCGGGTGCTGGGCGCGATCGGGGTCGTCCAGCTCGACCACGAGGTCGACATGGCTGCCGCGACCCGGGCGGCCGTGCGGGCGGGCGTGTGGCTGCGCCCCTTCCGCGACCTGATCTACACGATGCCGCCGTACATCAGCTCGGACGAGGACGTGACACGGATCGCGGGCGCGGTGTGCGCCGCGGCGCGGGAGGGATGAGATGCCGGTACTGGTGATCACGGGGACGGGCACGGAGGTCGGCAAGACCGTCACCACCGCGGCCGTCGCGGCGGCGGCCCTCGCGGCCGGGCGCTCGGTGGCCGTGCTGAAGGCCGCCCAGACGGGTGTGGGGCCCGACGAGCGGGGGGACGCCGACGAGGTGGCGCGGCTCGCGGGCACGGTCACGGCCGCCGAGCTGGCCCGCTACCCCGAGCCGTTGGCACCGGGCACGGCGGCCCGGCGGGCGGGGATGGTCCCGGTGCGCCCGCACGAGGTGGCCGACCGGGCCGCCAAGCTGGCCACCGAGCACGATCTGGTGCTCGTGGAGGGGGCGGGCGGCCTGCTCGTCCGGTTCGACGCGGAGGGCGGCACGCTGGCCGACGCGGCCCGGCTGCTGAACGCGCCGGTGCTCGTCGTCGTGGCCGCTGGTCTGGGCACGCTGAACACCACCGAACTGACGGCCCGCGAACTGCGGCGACGGGAACTGGAGTTGGCCGGTGTGGTGATCGGCAGCTGGCCCGCCTCCCCCGACCTCGCGTCCCGCTGCAACGTGACCGACCTGCCGGACGTGGCCGGTGCCCCGCTGCTCGGCGCGCTGCCGGCCGGCGCGGGTTCCCTCACCCCGGCCGCCTTCCGCACGGCCGCGCCGACGTGGCTCGCCCCACGGCTGGACGGCACCTGGGACGCGCCGGCCTTTCACCGCCGGATGGCCGGCTAGCTGTTCTGTCCGGGGAGGTTGTGGACGGGTGAGCCAGGTCCCGGCTGACGGATCTTGAAAGCGCGAGGGCCTTCCGGGTCCGGTGTGGATTGCGACGTCTACACCGACCAGAAAGGCCCTCGTGGTCCACCGTAATGCACCCCTGACCGAGACCGGACGCCTGGCCACAGACAACCACCGGGGTCCCGGCCCGCACACCAGGCCACAGGCAACCGCCCGGCGTCCCGGCACGGGCGCAGGCCTGAGGACACCCGGCGGTGTACGGGCCACCGCCGGCGGTCCGGCAGGGAAGGGACGAGAAGCGAAGGGAAGCGGCGGGAAGGGAAGCGAAGGGCAGGGAGCCGGACGCGCTCGGTGCGCGAACCGCCCGCTGGTGGGGGTGCGGCGGGGCTTGACGGGGGACACTCCTTGCAGACCCGTCCTGCTCCGGAGGTTGCCATGCGGCCGTTGTCCACCGGTTCCGGCAAGGTGGCGCGGGGCCCCGTGCACCACCCGCTGTTCGCCCGCTACTACGCCCGGCTCAGCGTCGGCGCCGAGACCCGGCTGGGCATGGCCGGGATGCGCGAGCGGCTGCTCGCCGGGCTGTCCGGGCGGGTGATCGAGATCGGCGCGGGCAACGGCCTGAACTTCGGGCACTATCCCGGCACCGTCGCCGAGGTGGTCGCGATCGAACCGGAGTCACACCTGCGGCGGTTGGCGCTGGAGGCCGCGCTGCGGGCCCAGGTGCCGGTGGACGTGGTGCCGGGTGCGGCGGAGGCGCTGCCGGTGAAGAGCGAGGCCTTCGACGCGGCCGTGCTGTCGCTGGTGCTGTGCAGCGTGCGGGACGTCGGGCGGGCGCTGGCCGAGGTGCGGCGGGTGCTCCGGCCGGGCGGCGAGGTGCGGTTCTTCGAGCACGGGCGGGGCGGCGGCCGCATGATGACGCTGACCCAGCTCACGTTGGACCGCACGCTGTGGCCCGTGCTGAACGGTGGCTGCCATCTGTCCCGGGAGCCGGTCGCCGCCCTGCGCGGGGCCGGGTTCCTCCTCGGTCCGCACCGGCGGGTGTCGCTGCCGGAGAAGGGCCCGGCACTGCCGACGTCTTACTGTGCGCTCGGAGTCGCCTGGCGCCCGGAGGAGCCGGACGCCCACTGATCACGCGCTCCAGCCGCGCAGTTCCCGCGCGATGTCGTCCACGCTCGCCGCGCCGTCCTTGACCAGCCGGGCGAGATCGCGGACCTGCTCGGGGGTGGTGGCCACCTTCTCGCCGCCTGCGACCAGGTGGCCGTAGGCGACCGCCGAGGCGAACAGCGCGTTGGCGCGCTCCAGCGCGGGCACGTGGATGAGCAGCTGGAGCAGCGAGGCGCGGGCCGGGGGCCGGGGGCCGGGGGCCGGCAACGGCAACGGCAACGGCAACGGCAACGGCAAGGGTCCGCGGACCGGCGACGGTCAGAGGCCAGGGCCGGGGGCCCGGCGAACCGAACGGACCACACCCTGCGCCGTGGCAGGGATTCCAGCTGTGGTGCCGGTCACACTAGGCTCGGCCCGGACCAAGGATTCGGGATGTCGAGGCGACCTGGAGGCGGTCTTGTCCACACCAGCTCCGGACCATGTCCCGGGCCGTGCGCCGGACACCGGTGTCGCGGCCCGCGCCCGCGCGCTGACCAAGGCCTACGGCTCCGGCGAGACGGCCGTCCTCGCCCTGGACTCGGTGGACGTGGACATCGCGCGCGGCCGGTTCACCGCCGTGATGGGCCCCTCCGGATCCGGGAAGTCCACGCTGATGCACTGCCTGGCGGGCCTCGACAGTGTGTCGGCCGGTCAGGTGTGGGTGGGCGGCACCGAGATCACGGGCCTGCGGGAGCGGGAGCTGACGCGGCTGCGGCGGGACCGGATCGGGTTCATGTTCCAGTCGTTCAACCTCGTCCCGACCCTGACCGCCGCCGAGAACATCACGTTGCCGATGGACATCGCGGGCCGCAGGCCCGACGCGAAGTGGCTGGACGAGGTCATCGACCGTCTCGGGCTGCGCGGGCGCCTGTCGCACCGGCCCGCGCAGCTCTCCGGCGGTCAGCAGCAGCGCGTCGCCTGCGCGCGGGCGCTGGCCTCCCGGCCCGAACTGATCTTCGCCGACGAGCCGACCGGCAACCTCGACTCGCGGGCTGGGCTGGAGGTGCTGGGATTCCTGCGCGACGCCGTGGCCGAGCTGGGCCGGACCGTCGTCATGGTCACCCACGACCCGGGCGCCGCCGCCCACGCCGACCTGGTGCTCTTCCTCGCCGACGGACGGATCGTGGACGAGATGGAACGGCCCACGGCGGACGCCGTGCTGGAACGCATGAAGCGCTTCGACGTGGTCCGCGGCCGGCTCGGCGACGACGTCACCGTCCTGGAGGACTGATCCCGTGCTCAAGGCGACCCTGCGGAGCTTCCTCGCGCACAAGGGGCGGCTGGCCCTGTCCGCGCTGGCCGTCATCCTGTCCGTGGCGTTCGTCTCGGGCAGCCTGATCTTCTCCGACACCGTCACCCGCACCTTCGACCGGCTCTTCGCCTCCACGGCGGCCGACGTGACGGTGCAGCCGAAGCAGCAGGACCCGGGGGCGGCCCGGCTGAGCGGTTCGGTGCCGACCCTGCCCGCAGCGCTGCGGGAGCGCGTGGCGAAGGTGGACGGGGTAGCGGCGGCCAGGGCCGAGGTGTCGGTGCAGAACGCCGTCGTCGTCGACGCTCACCACAGGTCCGTCGGCCCGACCACCGGCGCCCCGACCATCGCGACGGCCTGGCACGCCACCCGCCGCAGCCCGGTCGAACTCACCTCGGGCCGTGCGCCGCGCGGTGCCGGAGAGGCGCTGCTGGACGCCGACACGGCCGGCCGGAGGCACGTCAGGATCGGCGACACGCTGACCGTGCAGGCGCAGCCGGGCAGCTTCGAGGTCCGGGTCGTCGGCATCGCCACCTTCACCACGACCAACCCGGGTTCCGCCCTGATCTATCTGGACCCGGCGGTGGCCGGAAGGGAACTGCTGGGCTCCGCCGCCGAGGCGACCGCCGTCTCGGTGGACGCGGCGAAAGGCGTGAGCGACGCGGAACTCAAGCGCCGCGTCGGCGCGGCGCTGGGCACCCGCGCCTACGACCTGAAGACCGCCGGCGAGCACGCCAAGTCGGCCGCGGCCGGTCTCGGCACGTTCCTCGACGTGATCAAGTACGTGATGCTGGGCTTCGCCGGCGTCGCGCTGCTCGTGGGTGTGTTCCTCATCGTCAACACCTTCTCCATGCTCATCGCGCAGCGCACCCGGGAACTGGGGCTGCTGCGGGCGCTGGGCGCGGACCGGAGGCAGGTACGGCGATCGGTGCTCACGGAGGCGCTGCTGCTGGGGCTGGCCGGCGCCACGTTCGGCCTCGCGGCCGGGATCGGGCTGGCCCTCGGGCTGATCCGGTTGATGAGCGCGTTCGGGATGAACCTGAAGGCGACGGAGATCGTCATCGGCTGGGGCACGCCCGTCGCGGCGTACGTCGTCGGTCTCGGTGTCACGTTCGTGGCCGCCTATCTGCCCGCTCGGCGCGCGGCGGCCGTGTCCCCGATGGCCGCGCTCGCCGATGCCGAAGTGGCGGACGTGGGAAAGCCGTTGAGGACGCGGGGGGTTGTGGGGACGGCGGTCGGGGCGGTCGGCGCGGCCGCGCTGGCGGGGTGTGCCGCGGCGACGAGGACCGCTCAGGCGGCCTCGCTGCTGGGGCTCGGCGTGGTGCTGACCCTGATCGCGGCCGTGGTGGCCGGCCCACTGCTGGTGCGGCCGGTGATCAGGGTGCTGGGCGCCGCCTTTCCCGCGCTGTTCGGGGCGGTCGGCCGGATGAGCCGGCGCAACGCCCTGCGCAATCCCCGCCGTACGGGTGCCACGGGCGCCGCGCTGATGGTGGGCGTCGCCCTGGTCGGCGGGATGTCGGTGGCGAGCGCCTCGATGTCCGCGTCGTTCGACCGGCAGATCGACGAGAGGCTCGGCGCCGACTTCATCGTCCAGAACGCGAACTTCACCCCGTACACCGGGGAGGTGCACAAGGTCGTGGCCGGCGTGCCCGGCGTGGGGCTCGTCGTACGGCAGCGGCTCACCCGGATCGCCGTGGGGATGCCGGACGGCGACCGGGTCCGGACGACCGCCACCGCGTACGGCCCGGGGCTCGACCACGTCGTGCACCTCAGCTACGCGCAGGGCGGTTCGGCGGCCGCGCTGGCACGCGGACACCTCGCCATGGACGCCGGCTACGCCAGGAACCACGGCGTGCGCATCGGCAGCGTCCTTCCGGTCGAGTTCCCGGGCGGCCGACACGCCGAGCTGACTCTCGCCGCGCTGACCGACCAGGACACGCCGGAGGGGTTCGGTGCCGAGGGCGGCCTCTTCGTCGGTCTCGCCACCCTGGAGAAGTACGTGCCGCACGCACAGGACTCGGTGCTCTACGTCAACGCGGCGGCCGGCACCCGACCGCAGGACCTGCGCCCCCGGCTGGAGCGGGCGCTGCAGCCGTTCCCGCAGGTGCAGGTGCGCAACCAGTCCGACTACAAGCAACTGGTCCACGACCAGATCGCCGTGCTCCTCTACCTCGTGTACGCGCTGCTCGGGCTGGCGATCGTGATCGCCGTGCTCGGTGTGGTCAACACCCTCGCGCTGTCGGTGGTGGAGCGCACCCGGGAGATCGGCCTGCTGCGCGCGATCGGGCTGGGGCGGCGGCAGTTGCGCCGGATGATCCGGCTGGAGTCGGTGGTGATCGCGGTCTTCGGCGCGGTCCTGGGGCTGGCGCTGGGCCTCGTGTGGGGTGTCTGCATGCAGCAGGTGCTGGCCCTGCGCGGCCTGCGGGCCCTCGCGATCCCCTGGGGCACGATCCTCGCGGTGGTGATCGGCTCGGCGGTGGTGGGCGTCGTCGCGGCCCTGCTGCCGGCGCTGCGGGCGTCCCGGATGAACGTACTGGCGGCGATCGCCCACGAGTGACGGGATCGTCCGCCGCACGTCCCGGATGACCGCGCGGGCGGCAAACGCCCACGACCGACGCACCGCCCACCGGACGTCCCGGATGACCGCGCGGGCGGCGAACGCCCACGACCGACGCACCGCCCACCGCACGTCCCGAATGACCGCGCGGGCGGCGAACGCCCACGACCGACGCACCGCCCACCGGACGTCCGAGACGAGCGTGCCAGTGGCGATCCCCACACGTGGCGGCCTCCGCCGGGCGTGCGGCCGACGTGATGGAATCGGGGCGGCGAGGCCCAAGTGACGTACTGCCGAGGAGATTTCATGTCGCGCCCGTTCCGCTTCGGGGTCAACCTGCTCACGCCCGCGCCCGCCGACGAATGGCGCGCGAAGTGCCGTCGGGCCGAGGAGCTGGGGTACGACGTGATCCTGGTGCCCGATCACCTCGGGATGGTCGCTCCCTTCCCGGCGCTGGTCGCGGCGGCCGGAGCGACGCGGCGGCCGCGGGTCGGCACGTTCGTGCTCAACGCGGGCTTCTGGAACCCGGCGCTGCTGGCGCGCGAGGTGGCGACCACGGACGCGCTGACCGGAGGGCGCCTCGAACTCGGCATCGGCACCGGATACGTACAGGCCGAGCACGAGGCGGCCGGGCTGCCGTACGGTTCGCCGGGTGAGCGGGTGGACTGGCTGCGCCGCACGGTCGGCGAGCTGGACCGGCTGCTCGGCCCCGCCGGGCCCGAGCCCCGGCCCGCCCAGGCGCGGGTCCCGCTGCTGATCGGGGCCAACGGCGACCGGATGCTGCGCCTGACGGCCGAACACGCGGACATCGCGGCCTTCACGGGGGCCCGGCCGGGGAGCGCCCCCGGTTCGCTGGAGCCGCTGACCGCCGGAGAGCTGGACGAGCGGGTGGCACGCTACCGGCGGCTGGCGGCGGACCGCGCGGCGGTCGCCGAGCTGAACGTGCTGATCCAGCTCGTGGCCGTCACCGACGATCCCGAGCCCGTGCTGGCGCCGTTGCTGGAACGGCACTCACTGACCCTGGAGCAGGGGCTGGCCCTGCCCATCGTGCTGGTCGGGCCTCTGGAGGACGTCGTCGCGAAGGTGCGGGCGCAGCGCGAGCGCTTCGGGTTCTCCTATCTGACCGTGCTGGAGCCCGCCATGGAGGCGTTCGCGCCGGTGATGGAGCGGCTGCGCGAGGAGTCCGCATGACGGAATCCCGCTGACCGGCCAGGCCCTCCATGGTCCATGGAGCGGCCGCGTAAGGAGTCCGCATGATGGAATTCCGCCGACCCGCCAGGCCGTCCGTGGTCCATGGAGCGGCCGCGTGAGGAGTCCGCATGATGGAATTCCGCCGACCCGCCAGGCCGTCCGTGGTCCGATGATCACATGACCGATGTGCGTATGCGCCCCGCCACCGTCGAGGACCTCGACGCCGTGCTCGCCTTCTGGAAGACGGCCGCAGAGGGCACGAGCATCAGTGACGACCGGGCCGGTGTGGAGCGGCTCGTCGACCGCGATCCCGAGGCGCTGCTCCTCGCCGAGGCGGGGGGTGAACTGGTCGGCACGGTGATCGCGGGGTTCGACGGCTGGCGGTGCCATCTGTACCGGCTCGCGGTGCACCCGGAGCGGCGGCGGCAGGGCATCGGCTCGGAGCTGCTGGCCGCGGCGGAGGAGCGGTTCGCACGGCTGGGCGGCCGGCGTGCGGACGCGATGGTGCTGGTGCGCAACGAGACCGCCCACCACGCCTGGCAGGCCGCCGGCTACGGGCCGCAGGAGCGGTGGCGGCGCTGGGTGAAGCCGCTCACCGACCGGGACGGACTGTAGTCTTTGCCCATCCTTTACCGTTGAGGGAGCACTCGGCCCTCTATGAAAGGTTGTGAGCGTCCGCCTATGGGCGAGCCTCCCGGTCCGCGACACCGCGCGTATTCCCGCACCCTGTCCGATCATGGGACGGGGGTGACCCGATGACCGAAGTGCTGCTCCTTCTGGTGGCGATCCTGCTGTCGCTCGCCTGCGGCGCCTTCGTGGCGGCGGAATTCTCGCTGACCACGGTCGAGCGCAGCGAACTGGAGCGCGCCGCGGAGCGCGGCGAGCGCGGCGCGGCCGGCGCCCTGGAGGCCGTACGGAACCTGACCTTCCAGCTCTCCGGCGCCCAGCTCGGCATCACCGTCACCAACCTGGTGGTCGGCATGCTCGCCGAGCCGTCGATCGCCAAGCTGCTGTCGGCTCCCTTCACGGCGATGGGGCTCTCACGGGCCACGGCGCACTCGGTCGCCCTGGTGCTCGGTACGGCGCTGTCCACGGTGTTCCTGATGGTCGTCGGCGAGCTGGTGCCCAAGAACTGGGCGATCTCCTCGCCGCTGGCCGTGGCGAAACGGGTGGGCAGCGCGCAACGCTGGTTCAGCGCCGCCTTCCGGCCCTTCATCACGCACCTGAACAACACGGCCAACCGTCTGGTGCGCCGGCTCGGCGTCGAACCGGCCGAGGAGCTGGCCTCCGCGCGCGGTCCCCAGGAGCTGGCCGCCCTCGCCCGGCACTCGGCGAAGCAGGGCGCCCTGGAGGCGGACACCGCCGAGCTGTTCGTCCGGACGCTGAACCTGGCCGACCTGACGGCGGAGAACGTGATGACCCCGCGCGTCCAGGTCGTCGCCCTCGACACCCAGGCCACCTGTGCGGACGTGGCCAACGCGACCCGGGCCACCGGGCTGTCCCGGTTCCCGGTCTACCAGGGCACCCTGGACTCGGTGGTCGGCGTCGTCCACATCAAGGACGTACTGGCGGTGCCCACCGAGCAGCGGCGCCACCGCCGCGTCACCCAGGTGATGCGCGAGCCGCTGCTGGTCCCCGCGTCCCTGACCGTCGACCGGCTGCTGGACCGGCTCTCCGGCAAGCGCACCATGGCCGTCGTCATCGACGAGTACGGCGGCACGGCCGGTGTGGTGACGCTGGAGGACATCGTCGAGGAGGTCGTCGGCGACGTGCGGGACGAGCACGATCCGCTCGAGACGCCCGACCTCGCCCCGGCCGGCGCGGACGCCGAGGGCCGGGCCCTGTACTCGGCCGACGGAGCGGCCCGCATCGACCAGCTCGCGCGCGTGGGCCTGCGCGTGCCCGACGGGCCGTACGAGACGCTGGCCGGTCTGATCGCCACGAAGCTGGGCCGGATACCCCAGAACGGCGACACCGTCGAGGTCGCCGGCTGGCGGCTGGAGGTGGTGGACGACTCGGGCCACCGGGCGGCCCGGGTGCTGCTGCACGCGCCGCTCGACGACGAGCAGGCCGACCGGACGCCGAAGGAGGCGCGATGACCGCCGTACAGCTCTTGATCGGACTGTCGACCCTCGTCGTCAACGCCTTCTTCGTGGGTGCCGAGTTCGCGCTGATCTCCGTGCGCCGCTCCCAGGTCGAACCGCTCGCCCAGGAGGGTGACCGGCGCGCCAAAAGCGTGGTGTGGGGCCTGGAACACGTGTCGGCGCTGCTGGCCGCCGCCCAGCTCGGCATCACGCTGTGCACCCTGGTCCTCGGCGTGGTCGCCGAACCGGCGATCGCCCATCTCCTGGAGCCGGTGTTCCACGCCGCCGGTGTGCCCGTCGGCGCGGGCCACGCCGTGTCCTTCGTGATCGCACTGGCCCTGGCGACCTATCTGCACATGCTGCTGGGCGAGATGGTCCCCAAGAACATCGCGCTCGCCGAGCCGGTGCGCAGCGCGCTGCTGCTCGGACCGCCGCTGGTCGCGCTGTCCCGGGCGCTGCGGCCGGTGATCTTCACGATCAACGCCTTCGCCAACGGGCTGCTGAAGCTGCTGCGCGTGGAGGCGAAGAACGAGGTGGCGGCGACCTTCACGGACGCCCAGCTCGCCGAGATCGTCAAGGACGCCAGCGAGGCGGGCCTGATCGACGAGCGGGCCCAGGAGCGGCTGCGCGACGCCCTGGAGCTGGGCAGCCGGCCGGTGCGGGACGTGGTGGTACCGCTGGAGCGCGTCGTCTACGCGTGCGTGGGCGTCACCCCGGAGCAACTGGAGCGGCTGGCGGCCGAGTCCGGCTTCTCCCGCTTCCCCGTGGTCGACGAGAGCCGGCGGATCGTGGGCTACCTGCACGTCAAGGACGCGCTGGACGCCTCGCCGCGGGACGCGCCGTTCCGGCTGCAGGACATGCGGCCGATCCCGCGGGTGCGCGAGCGGACCCCGCTGGACGACGTGCTCACCGCGATGCGGCGCAGCCGTAGCCACCTCGCGGCGGTCCTCGGCGACGACGGGCGGCTGGCCGGCCTGGTGACCATGGAGGACGTCCTGAGGCAGCTCTTCGGCCAGCCGGCGGCTCCGGGGTGACGCCGAGCGGCTCCGGGGTGACGCCGAGGCGAGCGCGGGTGATGCCGAGAGGGTTGCGGGGTGACGCCGAGGCGGGTGCGGGTGACGCCGAGAGGGTTACGGGTGACGGCCGGGGGGTGCGAGTGACGCCGAGAGGGTTGCGGGTGACGGCCAGGGGGTGCGGGTGACGGCGGGGCCGATCGGCTGAGGCGCCGCGTGTGATCCGGAGCCGGCCGACTCCGCGACTCCGGCGGCTGCGGGCTGTGCCAGGCGCGGCCTGCCGGGCCGGCTGCTGGCTGCTGGCTGGCTGCTGGCTGCTGGCTGCTGGCTGCTGGCTGCTGGCTGCTGGCTGCTGGCTGCTGGCTGCTGCGGAGCGACCCGCCGGAGCGACCGCGCGGGCTGGTCCGGGGCGACCGACCGGCGGGTATGGAGCCGGGATACCATCGCTTTCGCCATGCAGACGAACCCCATATCCCCCGCCCACACCAGCCTGGTCGCGGTCGGCGACTCCTTCACCGAGGGCATGTCGGACCTGCTCCCCGACGGCTCCTACCGGGGCTGGGCCGACCTGCTCGCCGCGCGGATGGCGGCCCGCTCCCCCGGCTTCCGCTACGCGAACCTCGCCGTGCGCGGGAAGCTGATCGCGCAGATCGTCGACGAGCAGGTGGAGGTCGCGGCGGCCATGAACGCCGACGTCGTCACGCTGGTCGGCGGGCTCAACGACACCCTGCGGCCCAAGTGCGACATGGTCCGGGTACGGGATCTGCTGACCGAGGCCGTGGAGCGGCTGGCCCCCTCCTGCAAGCAGCTCGTGCTCATGCGCAGCCCCGGCCGGCAGGGCCCGGTGCTGGAGCGGTTCCGGCCGCGCATGGAGGAGCTGTTCGCCTGCGTGGAGGAGCTGGCCGAGAAGCACGGCGCCGTGGTGGTCGACCTGTACGGGGCTCCCTCGCTGGCCGACCCGCGGCTGTGGGACGTGGACCGGCTGCATCTGAGCGCCGAGGGGCACCGCCGGGTCGCCGAGGCGGTGTGGCAGCGGCTCGGGTACGAGCCGGAGGACACCGAATGGCACGTGCCGATGCCGGCCACCCTCCCGCCGGGCTGGCTGACCCGGCGCGTGGCCGACGCGCGCTTCGCCCGGCAGCACCTGCTGCCGTGGATAGGCCGGCGTCTGACCGGCCGCTCCTCCGGCGACGGCCTGCCCCCGAAGCGTCCGGAGCTGCTGCCGTACGAGGGTCCGGCGTAGCCTCCGCCGGACCCGGACCCAGACCTGGACCCGGAGACCCGGACCCGGTACCGCGGCCGCGCGGAGGACGCCGGCCTGATTGCTGGTGCGCTGCGCTGCTGCGCGCCACGGCCGTGCCCCGCGGACGTCCTGGCCGGGCCGGCCGGCCCGGACGAGGCGACAAGGTGACCGGGGTCTCGTAGCTTCCGCCGAACAACCCCATGGCGCTGGCCTGCACGAACCGCCAGTAGAATCTGGACACGTGACTTCTGCGCCCGCCAAGCCCCGTATCCCGAACGTCCTCGCCGGACGCTACGCCTCCGCCGAGCTCGCCACGCTCTGGTCCCCCGAGCAGAAGGTGAAGCTCGAGCGGCAGCTCTGGCTCGCCGTGCTGCGGGCCCAGAAGGACCTCGGCATCGAGGTGCCGCAGGAGGCGATCGCCGACTACGAGCGTGTCCTCGACACCGTCGACCTGGCCTCGATCGCCGAGCGCGAGAAGGTCACCCGGCATGACGTGAAGGCGCGGATCGAGGAGTTCAACGACCTCGCCGGGCACGAGCACGTGCACAAGGGCATGACCTCCCGCGACCTCACCGAGAACGTGGAGCAGCTGCAGATCCGGCTGTCGCTGGAGCTGATCCGCGACCGCACGGTGGCCGTCCTGGCGCGTCTGGGCAAGCTGGCGGGCGAGTACGCCGAGCTGGTCATGGCCGGCCGCTCCCACAACGTCGCCGCGCAGGCCACCACCCTCGGCAAGCGTTTCGCGACCGCCGCCGACGAGCTGCTCGTCGCTCACGGCCGCGTCGAGGAGCTGCTGAAGCGCTACCCGCTGCGCGGCATCAAGGGCCCGGTGGGCACCGCGCAGGACATGCTCGACCTGCTGGGGGGTGACGCGGCCAAGCTCGCCGAGCTGGAGGACCGGATCGCCGGGCACCTGGGCTTCGCGCAGGCCTTCACCTCGGTCGGCCAGGTCTACCCGCGCTCGCTGGACTACGAGGTCGTCACCGCGCTGGTGCAGCTGGCGGCGGCGCCGTCCTCGCTGGCCAAGACGATCCGGCTGATGGCCGGGCACGAGCTGGTCACCGAGGGCTTCAAGCCGGGCCAGGTCGGCTCCTCCGCGATGCCGCACAAGATGAACACCCGCTCCTGCGAGCGCGTCAACGGCCTCATGGTGATCCTGCGCGGCTACGCCTCGATGACCGGTGAGCTGGCCGGCGACCAGTGGAACGAGGGCGACGTGTCCTGCTCGGTGGTGCGCCGGGTCGCGCTGCCGGACGCGTTCTTCGCGCTGGACGGTCTGCTGGAGACGTTCCTGACGGTTCTCGACGAGTTCGGCGCCTTCCCGGCCGTCGTCGCCCGTGAGCTGGACCGCTACCTGCCGTTCCTCGCCACCACCAAGGTGCTGATGGGTGCCGTGCGGGCCGGGGTCGGCCGCGAGGTCGCGCACGAGGCGATCAAGGAGAACGCCGTGGCCACCGCGCTCGCCATGCGCGAGCAGGGTGCCGAGCGCAACGACCTGCTCGACAAGCTCGCCGCCGACGCGCGCCTGCCGCTCGACCGGGAGCAGCTGGCGGCGCTGATGGCCGACAAGCTGTCCTTCACCGGCGCCGCCGCCGACCAGGTCGCTCTGGTCGTCGGCCGGATCGAGGAGATCGCCAAGCAGCACCCGCAGGCCGCCGGCTACACCCCCGGGGCGATCCTCTGACCGGCGCACCCCGCTCGCCCCGCCTCACGAAGGCGGACCTGGAGGCCGCCCGCGACCGTCTCGTCCCCGACGTGGTCGCGGACAGTCTCCAGGTGCTGTTCTGCGGCATCAACCCCGGGCTGATGTCGGCGGCCACGGGCCACCACTTCGCCCGCCCCGGCAACCGGTTCTGGCCGGTGCTGCACCTGTCCGGCTTCACACCGAGGCTGCTGCGGCCGGCCGAGCAGGCGGAACTGCCGTCGTACGGGCTGGGCATCACGAACGTCGTGGCGCGGGCGTCCGCCCGGGCGGACGAGCTGAGCGCCGAGGAGTACGTCGAGGGCGGGCGACTGCTGGCCGAGAAGGTGACACGGCTGAACCCGCGGTGGCTGGCCGTGGTCGGGGTGACCGCGTACCGGGCCGCCTTCGGCGACCGTGCCGCCCGGGTCGGGCCGCAGCAGCGGACCTTCGGGGACACCCGGGTGTGGGTGCTGCCCAACCCCAGCGGCCTGAACGCGCACTGGACGACGGCGACGATGGCGGAGGAGTTCGCCCGGCTGCGGGTGGCGGCGGAGGCCTGAGACGCGGAGCGGCTGCGGGGCGGCATAAGGTCTGAGAACCCGCCCGGCTTCGGGTGGCCGGGGCCTGAGAAGCAGCGCGGCTGCAGGATGGCCGAGGGCCTGAAAGACCTGCCCGACCAGGGGGCGGGCGGGGGCCTGAGAAGCCGCATGGCTGGAAGTGGGGGCTGGGATCCGGAGAAGCTGCGCCGCTGCGGGTCCGGCGAGCCCCGGAAACCTGCCCGGCAGGGGCGGCGGAGGCCGGGAGCCCCGTGGCGGTCCGGGACCGCCGCACGGCTGCGGTCCCGGCGGTCAGACCGGGTCGGTCTCCGTGACCACCGCCAGCAGCTGGAGCGGCATTTCCCGGTCCCACCGGGACACCCCGAGGGCGACCCAGCGGTCCGTCTCCGGCGCCCGCCACAGGTGGACGTCCGGAACATGACCGCTCAGCCCGGTCCACGGCTCCGCCCCGTCCCCGTCCCCGCCCTCGACCGTCCGCTCCAGGACGCTGTACAGGCTGAAGTACCGGGGCGGGCCCCAGCGCTCGGTGAGCCGCTCCACCAGCGCGTCGCGGTCGGCCTCGTACTGCGCCTCGGCCTCCTCCCGGCCGGCGCCGTCGTCCTCCGGGAAGTCATCACCGCTCTGTAACGGGGCTATCAGATACCCCGGTCCGCCGGTGCCGACGTCCGTCCTGCCGTGCTCGGCCGGGAAGCCCCGGGCGCACAGCCGGTCGATGACAGCGAGCTGGTTGGCGATGTCCATGGGATCCAGTAAAGCGGGCACCACTGACAATTGGCGGCCCGTCAGGCGTCCCTCCGGCTCACGGCCCATGCGCCCGCGAGGAGGGCCGCCGCCGTCCACAGCGCGGTCACCGCGAGTCCGCTCCAGGGGCCGAGAGGACCGTCCCAGCCGCTGTGCAGGGCCACTTGGCCGGCCCGGTCGGGCAGGAAGTCGGCGATCCCGGCGGACAGGTCGCCGATCACGAAGGACGCGATGAGCAGGAACGGGATCAGGACGGACAGGGTGGCCGCCCCGCTGCGCAGCACGGCCGTGAGCCCGGCGGCGAACAGGGCCATCAGCGTCAGGTGCAGCCCGCAGCCGGCGGCACCGCGCAGTCCCTCGGCCCAGCCCGGCCCGGAGGCCCCGAGGGCCGCCTCGCCGGCCAGCAGTGTCACCAGGCCGGTGAACAGTCCGACCGCCAGCACGGGCAGGGCGATCGCCGTCGCCTTCGCCGCGAACCAGCGCCGGCGGTCGGGCACCGCCGCCAGCGTCAGCCCCAGCGCGCCGCCCCGGAACTCGGACGACACGGCCGCCGTACCGAAGGCGACGGCGGCGACCTGCCCGAAGCTGATGCCGAAGAACACCGCGAACAGCGGGTCGGAGGCGTCACCGTCCGCCATGGAGGGGGCGAGCGCGGCGAAGGCGGCGGTGGCCACCGACATCGCGGCCAGGGCGCCCAGCAGGGAGCGCAGGGTGCGGATCTTGATCCACTCGGCGTGGAGCACGGGTGCGAAGAGCATGGTCAGGCCTCCTGGCGCTGTGCGGTGAACTCGGTCTCGGCCGCGGTCAGGTCGAGGTAGGCCTCCTCCAAGGTGCCCTCCTGGGCGACGAGTTCCAGGACGGGGACGCCGGCCTCGGACATCAGACGCCCGAGGTCGTCCACGCGCGCGTGCCGCACGGTCCATGTCCCGTCCTCCTCCCGGACGGACTCGTGTCCGTGCCGGGCGAGCAGGGCGCCGAGCACTCCGGGTTCGGTGGTGCGGACTCTGACCCGGGGCCGGACGCGCGCGTGGATGAAGTCCTTGACGGGCGTGTCGGCGAGCAGACGCCCGCGGCCGAGGATGACGAGGTGGTCGGCGAACGCGGCGGTCTCGTTCATCAGATGGCTGGAGACGAGCACCGTACGGCCCTGTGCGGCGAGCCGGCGCAGCAGCGTGCGGATCCACACGATGCCCTCGGGATCCAGGCCGTTGGCGGGCTCGTCGAGCAGGACCACCTCGGGGTCGCCGAGCAGCGCGGCGGCGACCCCGAGCCGCTGGCGCATGCCCAGCGAGAACGTCTTCACCCGGCGCCGCGCCACCGCGGCGAGCCCGGTCTCCGCCAGGACGGCGTCGACCCTGCGCGTGGAGATGCGATTGCTCGCCGCGAGGGCGCGCAGATGGTCGTGGGCGGTGCGCGAACCGTGCGCGGCCCGCGCGTCCAGCAGGGCGCCCACGTGGCGCAGGGGGTCGCGGAGTTCGCCGTAGGGGCGGCCGCCGAGGGTGGCGGTGCCGGAGGAGGGCCGGTCGAGGCCGAGGACAAGCCTCATGGTGGTGGATTTTCCGGCGCCGTTGGGGCCGAGGAAGCCGGTCACACGGCCGGGCCGGACGCTGAAGGTGAGGCCGTCCACGGCTCGCCGGGTGCCGAACTCCTTGGTGAGGTCTCGTACATCGATGCTGGTCATGGCTTCAGCCTGGCCGGGCTCGGGCGCCCGTGCCTCCCCCGCCGGGGGAGATCGTCTCCCCCGCAGGAGGGAGGTCCGCCGTCGGTGCCGGCTGCCAGGATTGCGTCATGGCCCGCTTCCTGCGCCCGCTGCTGCGCGGCACGACGTACACGCGGCTGCTGCATCTGTGGGTGCCGATGCTGCTGCAGAGCGTGTGGATGTTCGTCGACATGTCGAAGCCCTGGGTACCGGCGCTCGTCCTCGTGCCGGTCGGTCTCCTGCCCGCCGTGCGGATGGGCGAGGGCGTCCAGGCCCGGCTGCTGCTGACGCCCGGTCAGGAGGATCCGGGCATCTCCGTGACACCGTCGGCGAACTGGCGGGACCGCATACGCACGGTGCTGTGGCTGGAGCTGCGGATGTTCCTCGGCTGGGTGACCTCCGCAGCCTCCGTGTGGCTGCCCCTCATCGCCGTCGAGCTGGCGAGGTGCGGCTGGGGGCACACGCCCTCGGGCATGCCGTGGCCGGCCCGGCTGGAGCCGCATCCGGCGTACGCCCTGCTGATCCCGCTGCCGCTCCTCGCCCTGTACGCGGTCGTGGTCGGACTCGGTGCGCTGGCCACGGTGTGCGCGCGCCGGCTCCTCGGCCCGTCCGCGGCCGAGCGGCTGGCCGCGCTGGAGGAGCGCACCGAGCAGTTGCTCGAACGCACCCGCATCGCCCGGGAGTTGCACGACTCCATCGGGCACGCCCTGACGGTGGCGGTGGTGCAGGCGGGCGCGGCGCGGGCGGCGGGTGATCCGGAGTTCACCGAACGGGCGCTGGACGCCATCGAGGAGACCGGACGGGCGGCTCTGAAGGATCTGGAGCGGGTCCTCGGGGTGCTGCGCGAGTCGGAGCGGCCGGTGAGCTCCCGGCCCACGCTGGCCGAGGCCGACCGGCTCCTGGAGTCGGCGCGCGCCTCGGGCGCCGAGGTCGACGCCGAGGTGACCGGAGCCGTGGACGCGCTGTCCGGGCCGGTCTCCCGCGAGGGCTACCGCATCCTTCAGGAGGCGCTCACCAATGTCCTGCGGCACGCGGGTTCCGTTCCGGTGCAGGTCCGGCTGGCCGTCGTGGCCGGCGGGCTCACCCTCGAGGTGCGCAATCCGCTGCCGGCCGGGATGTCCGGGGCCGGGCGGGGCAGCGGGCTGCGCGGCATACGGGAGCGTGCCGCTCTGCTCGGGGGCAGCGCCCGTACCGGGCCCGTGGAAGGCCACTGGCGGGTGCGGGTGGAGCTGCCGCTCGACTGATCTAGGCTGGCCGGATGCCTGTCCGCGTGCTTCTGGTCGACGACGAACCCCTGGTCCGCGCGGGTCTGCGTGCCGTGCTGGAGGCGCAGCCCGACATCGAGGTGGTGGGCGAGGCGGCGGACGGGGCGGCCGTCATCCCGCTGGTGCGCCGGCTGCGCCCGGACGTGGTCGCGATGGACGTCCGCATGCCGCTGATGGACGGGATCGAGGCCACGCGCGCGGTGCTGCGGACCGTCGAGGCGCCACCGAAGATCCTGGTGGTGACCACCTTCGAGGACGACGAGTTCGTGTACGAGGCGCTGCGCGCGGGCGCCGACGGTTTCCTGCTGAAGCGGGCGCGGCCGGCCGAGATCGTGCACGCGGTCCGGCTGGTGGCGGAGGGCGAGTCGCTGCTGTTCCCCGCCTCCGTGCGCCGCCTCGCCGCGCGGTACGGCGACGGCGAACCTCCGGCGCGTGCCGCCCTGGAGCGGGCGCGGCTGACGGAACGTGAGGCGGAGGTGCTGCGGCTCATGGCGGGCGGGCTGTCGAACGGGGAGATCGCCGAGCGGCTGGTCGTGGGGACCGAGACGGTGAAGTCGCATGTGAGCGCCGTCCTCGCCAAGCTCGGGGCGCGCGACCGTACCCAGGCGGTGATCGCCGCCTACGAGTCGGGATTCGTCGAACCGCGCTGACGGGTTGACCGGCCCCCGCGGGCGGACGGCACCGGACTCCACCGAGCGCACAGAGGACGGCACCGGGCTCCACCGAGCCGCGCAGTGGACGGCGCCGGACTCCGCCGAGACGTACGGGCGGACAGCGCCGGGCCGCATCCAGCCCCCGCAGGCGGACGGCGGCGGACTCCACCGAGCCGCGCAGTGGACGGCGCCGGGCTCCGCCGAGCCGTGCCGGCGGACGGTGCGGCACCGGTTCGCGAGGTGTGCGCCGGGGCCCGGTCCAGGTGGCCGGCGCGGGCCCGGGGGAAACCGGCACTCGCCGGGGGCGCGCCGGGCCGAGTACGATCCGCCCAACACGCCCGCGAGCTGGAAGGACGGACGGTGGGGCAGCTGACCGGCGGCGATCCCTCGCTGCTGCGAAGGATCAATTCCGCGGTGGTGCTGCACGCGTTGCGTGCCACGGACTGCGCGACTCTCACCGAGGTCACCCGCGTCACGGGCCTGTCCCGGCCCACCGTCGAGGGCGTCGTCGAAGGGCTCATCGAGGCCGGGCTCGTCGTGGAGACGGCGGCCGACGAGGGCACCGCGCGCCGTCAGGGGCGGCCTGCCCGCCGGTTCCGGTTCCGGGCCGAGGCGGGGCATCTGCTGGGCCTGGAGATCGGGCCGCACCGGGTCGCCGCGCTGCTCTCCGACCTGGACGGGCGGGTGCTGGGCGCACAGGCCAAGCAGGTCGGCGAAACGGCCTCGGCGGACGAACGGCTCGACCGGCTGCGCGGTGCGGTCGCCGAACTGCTGCGCCGGGCCGGGGTCGCGCGCGGCTCGCTCCGGGCGGTGGGCGTGGGCACACCGGGCATCGTGGAGGCCGACGGCACGGTGCGGCTGAGCACGGCCCTGCCGCAGTGGACGGGCCTGAACCTCGGTGAACGGCTCAGCCGCTCCTTCAAGTGCCCCGTGCTGGTGGAGAACGACGCCAACGCGGCGGCCGTCGCCGAGCACTGGAAGGGCGCGGCGACGGAGACCGACGACGTGGTGTTCGTGCTGGCCGGGCTGAGCCCGGGTGCCGGTTCGCTGATCGGCGGACGGCTGCACCGGGGTTACGGCGGGGCCGCCGGAGAGATCGGGGCGCTGCATCTGCTGGGCCGGGAGGCCACCCCGGAGACGCTGCTGTCCACCACCGACGAACCGCTGCACCCACTGGACGAGCAGGCGGTCGCCGAGGTGTTCGCGCTGGCGCGCGAGGGTGACCAGCGGGCCCGGGCGGCCGTCGAACGGTTCATCCAGCGGCTCGTGCACGACGTCGCCGCGCTCGTGCTGGCGCTCGACCCGGAACTGGTCGTGGTCGGCGGCTGGGCGGCGGGACTGGACGGCGTCCTGGAACCGCTGCGCGGCGAGCTGGCCCGCTACTGCCTGCGGCCGCCCCGGGTGGCGCTGTCCCTGCTGGGCGAGGCGGCCGTGGCCACGGGCGCGCTCCGGCTCGCCCTGGACCACGTCGAGGAACAGCTCTTCGCGGTCGAGGGCACGGCGACGAGACGCCGCTGACCCGGCCGATGCCCGGGCCGGGTCAGGAGGCCTGGCGGTCCACTGAGCCTCCGCCAACTTGAAGTCACAGGTCAAAGGGCTGGTGTGACCAGTTCTCGGGATGCTCACGCTGGTCGTGGGCGGTAGTCCGCGGAGGAGATCGTTCGTCAGGAGCCGCTCTCGTTAGGGGAGACACCGACAGAGGGGTAAAGCAGTTCGTTCTGAGGTACCTGTGCCATTACGGTGGCGCGATGGTGCACGTGCGGGAGATGGATGCGGCCGACATCGAGGCCGTTTCGACGATCCGAGTCCGAGGATGGCAGGCGGCGTACGCTGGCATCGTTCCTCAGACGTATTTGGATGCCATGGCCGTGGAAGGCGATGCCGCTCAACGACGGCAGTGGTTTTCTCAACCCGGCCGAAAGTCACGAGACCTTGTGGCGCTCGGTGACCGTGGCCCGGTGGGCTGGATCTGCTTCGGGCCGTGTCGAACTGAGATGCCTGGTCCGGGGCGGGTCGGGGAGGTCTACGCCCTGTACATCTCACCGCATCTGATCGGCCAGGGCATCGGCCGGATCCTCCTCGGTGAGGCTCATGATCAGATGAAGAACCAGGACTTCGAGGCGTCAGCTTTGTGGGTTCTGCGTGACAACCAACGAGCCCAGCGCTTCTACGAGCGAGCCGGCTACCAGGCTGACGGTACGGCTCAGGACGACGTCTACGACGGGATCACACTCACTGAGCTCCGCTACCAGCGCATGCTTTGAGTCGAGCGACGCTGGGCGCACCCTTGTCAGTTCGACTACCTCCGTCTCTCTCCAGGGGCCAGCTTGTCGGTTCACACTCACCGCGACCGGGCGGCCTTCTACGATCCGGTCCATGCTGGATCCCGAGCTGCTGGAACGGATCACCGAGTGTCGCGCGGAACTGGACGAATGCGAAGAACAGCTGGCCAAACAGCTTGCGGAAGTGCGGGCCGAGCGGGATGAACTCGCCGTCGCCGAACGTGTCCTTGAACGGATAGCTGGGCAGCTCGCCGAGGAACGAGCCGTAGCCGGGCCGATGCCCGGGCAGGTAGCCGGACGGGCAGCGATGCTGATCCCGCACCGCGAACCGGGTGTGGAGGAGGACTCGCTCCCGTGGGACTACCAGCGCGTCATCGCCGCCGTGCGGCAGGCCGCGGGACCGGTCATGGCCCGCGAGGTCGGCGAGGTGGTGGGGGTGGACGTCGGCGTGCGGGCCAAGCTGGAACCGCTCCGCAGCAAGCCGGTCAGACTCGTCGATCGCGGCTGGCTGCGGAAACTGCCCGACGGCCGGTTCACCACCCGTCTGTGACCAGGCGCGCCGCCACTCGAAGCGTCTCGGCACGGGCGTAACCGGGGTGTCCCCGGCGGCCGTTGGAATTGTGTAACGAATACCAAAGGGCGCGCCGAGGACACCTGCTCGCTTGTCCACAGTGCCGTCTGCCGCTGTCCACGCGCACCGTCAACCACCTCGCCGATCTGCTACGGCGCCATCTGAAGGCGATTCGGTCCCGATGGCGGATCCTGCCGCAGGGGAAGATCGCGGTGATCATCCTGGCCGTACTGCGCCACGACCAGCGCCTGGCCGACATGGCCGGCGGCAACGACGTGTCCGAATCCACCGTCCGCCGCTGGCGCGACGTCCGCGACGAGACGCCGCTGACCCGGCGGATGCCCGGGCCGGGTCAGGAGGCCTGGCGGTCGGGGGTGTGGTGTATCTCCACTCCGGCCGCGTCGCCGAAGGTCAGCCGGCAGGTGTCGGCCCGGTAGGTCGCCGTGGAGAGCGCCGCGGTGCGGCCCTGGGCGAAGAAGCGGGTGGTGACGACGAGGACGGGCGAGCCGGGGAGCCGGTCGAGTTCCCTGGCGTCGTCCGCGCGCGCGGAGCCCAGCTCGACGGCCCGGTCCTGGCCATCCAGTTCGAGGCGCTGCAGCTCGCGCAGCACCGCACGCGCGCGTGCCGCCCCGGACGGGGTGTCGATCGCGGTGAGGTCGGGCACCGAGGCCGCCGCGATGTAGAGCAGTTCGGTGGCGACGCGCTGGCCGTGGGACGTGCGGGAGCGGCGGACGATGTGGACGGCCTCGTCCGGGCCGGTCTCCAGGGCGCGGGCGACAGCCGCGGGCGGAGTGGCCAGGGCGCTGTCGAGGGGCTGCCAGGCGTCGGAGGTGTCCCCCGGCCAGGTGTGCTGTTCGGTGCCCACGGCCACGCCCACGCGCGGGGGCGCGACGGTGGTGCCGACCCCGCGGCGGCGCTGCAGCCTGCCCTCCAGCTCCAGCTGTTCGAGGGCCTGGCGGAGCGTGGCGCGGGCCACGCCGAAGCGGGCGGCCAGGTCACGCTCGTTGGGCAGGATCTCGCCGACCGAGAACTCGGAGTCGAGTGCCTCACTGAGCACGGTCCTGAGATGCCAGTACTTCGGTTCCGGCACCGATTCGAGCTGCGTGGTCCCCACCCTGTCCTCCGCAAGAGCCGTGGTCCGGCGGTCTTTAGCGCCCTTGTTTATTAAAGGTTGTTGCACTTCTCTGCGACCATAGGGCTGCCGTCACCCTTGGTCAAGACCAATCCTCGGTCCCTCGGGCGGCTCACGGGCGGCCGGCCGCTGAGCGTTCACGAGGCGTTCGTACGGCACGGTGTGTGTGACATCGCGGCAAAGCCCCCGTCGCACGACGGGGGCTCGCCGGGCGCGGCTCAGTGACCGGCGAGGTGCCGCAGCTTGTCGGGGTTGCGCACGATGTACACGGCCTGGACGCGGCCGTCGGCGATGTCGAGCTGGAACAGGGTGTCGGGCGTGTCGCCGGACCGCCCCAGCACGGCGGGACCGCCGTTGACCTCCACGAACTCGAAGGAGAGCGCCGGGCCGGTGCCTGCCACGGCGACGAGGAAACGGCCGACCTTGTCGGCGGTGTGCAGGGTCCGCAGCGGCGCCTTGGCCTTGCCGCCGCTGTCGCCGACCAGGCGGACGTCCGGGGCGAGCAGGGACATCAGCCCCTCGATGTCCCCCTCCTCCGCGGCGGCGAGGAAGCGGGCGGTCAGGTCCCGGCGCTGGGCCGGGTCGACCTCGTAGCGCGGCCGCCGTTCGGCCACGTGCCGGCGGGCCCGCCCGGCGAGCTGCCGTACCGCCGGCTCGCCCCGGTCCAGCAGGGTGGCGATCTCGGCGTACGGATAGCCGAAGGCCTCCCGGAGCACGAAGACCGCGCGCTCCAGCGGCGAGAGGGACTCCAGCACGACCAGGACGGCGAGGGAGACGGTGTCGGCGAGCACGGCCAGGTCCGCCGTGTCGGGGACGGTGTCGCCGAACTCGGTGAGGTACGGCTCCGGCAGCCACGGCCCGGGGTAGTCCTCACCACGCGCCTGCACCTGGCGCAGCCGGTCGATGGCCAGCCGGGTGGTGGTGCGCACGAGGTAGGCACGCGGTTCGCGGACCGCCGCGCGATCCGCCGCGGACCAGCGCAGCCAGGCGTCCTGAACCACGTCCTCGGCGTCGGCGACCCGGCCCAGCATCCGGTAGGCAACGCCCATGAGCAGGGGCCGGTGGTCTTCGAAGACGTCGGTCTCGAGGTCGGCGGTCATGCGTCCATCCCATCCGACCCGCCCACCGGGTGTCCAACCGGAATGACCCGGTCCGCAACCGGTCCGGATCACGACGTTCCGCACGGGCGACGGGCCGGGCGCCTGCGGGGACTGTCGCGGCAACCCGCCCCGTGGCCGCCCCCGGAGACCGCCACCCGGGGCGGGGTGGTGCCCGTTCCGCCGGGGGCTACCCGTCGGTAGTAATTGCTGACAAGGTGTCTACGGCATCCGTCAGTACCCAGACGAGGAGCACCCATGTCCGCCACCGTCTCCTTCAACGTCCCCAGCGCGCACGGCCCGAAGGACGTGACCGTGTCCTACGCGCGCGTGGGACACGGCGAACCGCTGGTCCTGCTGCACGGCATCGGCCATCACCGGCAGGCCTGGGACCCGGTCGTGGACATCCTCGCCACCGAACGCGACGTGATCACCGTCGACCTCCCCGGTTTCGGCGCCTCGCCCGCCCTGCCGGCCGGCCTCGCCTACGACCTCCCGACGACCTACTCCGTGCTCGGCGCCCTGTTCGAGGCACTGGACCTGGACCGCCCGCACGTCGCGGGCAACTCGCTGGGCGGCCTGCTCGCCCTGGAACTGGGCCGGGAGAAGCTCGTCCGGTCCGTCACGACGTTCTCGCCGGCCGGGTTCTGGACGGAAGCCGAACGCCGTTACGCCTTCGGGGTGCTGCTCGCGATGCGGGGCATCGCCCAGCGGCTCCCGCTGCCGCTGGTGGAACAGCTGAGCCGCAGCGCGGCCGGCCGCACCGCGCTGACCAGCACGATCTACGGCCGCCCCGCGCGCCGCGCGCCGCAGGCCGTGGTCGCCGAGACGCTCGCGCTGGCGCGGGCGACCGGATTCGAGGCGACCCTGCGGGCGGGCACCACCGTCCGGTTCACGGACACGCTGCCGGGCCTGCCGGTCACGGTGGCCTGGGGCACCAGGGACCGGCTTCTCGTCCGCCGTCAGGGCGTGCGCGCCAAGCAGCTCATCCCGCACGCCCGGCTGGTGCGGCTGCCCGGCTGCGGTCACTGCCCGATGAACGACGACCCGGCGCTGGTCGCCCGGGTCATCCTGGACGGCAGCCGCTGAGCGGCCGGGGAGGACACGAGGACACAGGGCGGCCACGGTCTCGTGGGGTGGGCTCGCCCCAACGGCCGTTGGGGCGCCCCCGACTGACGGGCCGGTTCCACGGCCGGTTGTTCCATCCAGTAGGCGCCGACGGGTCCCGTACCCTTGGCGGGGAGCCGCGCACCGGCGTCATCCCCCGGAGCGCGGCCCGGCAACTCCCCAGCCCCGCCGGTGTTTCCCCCCGGTGTCTTGGGCGGTCGTCGGGGCGGCCAAGCCGGTTCCGCCGGCGCCGGGCCGAGCCGTTTCAGCGACCCCGCGCACATCGGGCGCGGGAAACCCGATAAATGGGGCGGAGCACGCTTTACCTATCAGTCACAACCAGTTCGTGATCACGCAACACCCTTCCGCCACAGTGGGTGCATGACTCCAGAGATGTCTGATGTGACCCGGACGAAGCACGGCCGGCCCGTGCACCACTGGCGGCGGGACTTCGTCGAACTCGCCGCGCTGTTCACCGCCGTCGCGGTGGCGGACGCGGTGGCCAACCTGATCGGCCACGGACCCGACGGCCCTGCCCTGCTGATGATCTCGGCGATCGTGCTGGCGGCGACGGCGGGCTTCCACGTGTGGTGGGCACGGCGCCACGGGCACGCACCGCCGGCCGGCGATACCGGTGCCCGGCAGGCCGCCGAGAAGCGGTCGGCCGGGCCCGCCGGGCAGCCCCTCGCCGGGCCGCCCGACGCCGGCGCGGACGCCGTGACCGGCACCGGCGTGCTGTGGCGGATGCGGACGACGGTGCAGGACGAGCCGGGCTCGCTGGCCGTGCTGTGCACGGCGCTGGCCGAGCGGCGGGTCGACATCCTCAGCCTGCAGACGCATCCGCTGGCCGACGGGACGGTGGACGAGTTCCTGCTGCGCGGGCCGGGCGCGCTGCCGGCGGCCGAGATCACCCGGGCGGTCGCGCTGGCCGGGGGCACCTCCACCTGGATCGAGCGGGCCGACGCGCACGACCTGGTCGACGCCCCCACCCGGGTCCTCGGCCTGGCGGCCCGCACCGCGCTGGACGCCGCCGAACTGCCGCTGGCGCTGCGCCAGTTGCTGGGGCGGTGCACAATCCGCTCGCTGCCCGGGTCGCCGGTCGGCGGCGGGCGCGGCCCCGAGCCGGTGCCGGTGGAGGGCGTGCTGGAGGACACGGTCATGCGGCTGCGCGCACCCGAGGGCGGGGTGATCACCGTGGAGCGGCCATACCTTCCCTTCACTCCGACCGAGTTCGCCCGGGCGCGGGCGCTGGTGGAGCTGGACAACCGGCTCGGACCGCGGATCCCGCGCGGCCACGACGTGCTGACACTGCCCGAGGGCAACGACATCGCCGTACGCCGGGTCGACACCGGGGACCTGGCGCCGGCGCGGGAGATGCACGAGCGGTGCTCGGCGCGCACGCTCGACATGCGCTACCACGGGCCGGCCGGTGACGCCGACCGCTATCTGAACCATCTGCTCAGCCCCCGCTTCGGGCGGACGCTGGCGGCGCAGACGGCCTCGGGCCGCATCGTCGGCCTCGGTCATCTGCTGTGGGACGGCGACGAGACGGAGGTCGCGCTGCTCATCGAGGACGAATGGCAGCGGCGCGGCATCGGCACCGAACTCCTCGGCCGGCTGGTGGCGCTGGCGGTGGAGGCCGGCTGCGAGAGCGTGTACGCCGTGACGCGGGCGTCCAACACGGGCATGGTCGCCGCGATGCGCGGCCTCGGACTGCCCCTGGACTACCAGGTCGAGGAGGGCACCCTCGTCATCACGGCCCGGCTCGACGCCGCACCGGCCACGACCGGTCACCGTACGCCCCGGACCGCGGACGCCTCGACCCCCCGCCCGCGCACCCGCGACTGACCATCCCGCACCGGCGCGGGCACCCCGCCCCGGGACCGGCAGGCGCGGTGCCGGCCTCGGGTCGTCCGGCGGACCCCGGACCGGCAGGTGCGGCGCGGCCCTCGCATCGGCCGGAACGGGCGCCCGGACCGGCAGGCGCGGTGCCGGCCTCGGGTCCTCCGGCGGACCCCGGACCGGCAGGTGCGATGCGGGCCTCGCATCGGCCGGAGCGGGCCCCCGTGCCGCACCGCCCGGTACCGATGGGTGCCCCCGGGACGGCGGGCCGCCCGTTCGTCCGTGGTGGCTGCCCGGCCTCCCGGGGGTCGCTGCGCTCGCCGGCCGATCCGGCGGCCGGGCGCTGCGGCCCGTTGCGAGGCCGCGCGGTACCGGCCGGCCGGGTCTCGCTCAGCGCACGGCCTCCTGGAGGGGACGCGGCGTACGGGTGGGCCGCCCCAGCGCCTGGTCGAGGTCGGCCCACAGGTCCTCCACGTCCTCCAGACCGACGGAGAGCCGCAGCAGGCGGTCGCTCACCCCCGCCCCGCGCCGGTCGTCGGCGTCGACGATGCGGTGGCTGATCGAGGCGGGGTGCTGGATGAGCGTGTCGACGCTGCCGAGGCTCACCGCGGGGGTGACGAGCCGGACCCGGGAGATGACCTCGTGCGGGTCACCGTGCACCTCGAAGGCGACCATCGCGCCCCCGAGCCGCGGATAGCGGACCCGGGCCACGCGCGGGTCGGCGCCGAGCCGCCGGGCCAGCTCGGCGGCGCTCGCCGAGGCGGCCCGTACCCGTACCGGCAGCGTGGACAGGCCGCGCAGGAGCAGGTAGCCCGCCAGCGGATGCAGGACACCGCCCGTGGCGAACCGTATCTGCCGCAGCCGGCC
Source organism: Streptomyces sp. NPDC096012 (assembly GCF_040426375.1). Classification (NCBI taxonomy): domain Bacteria; kingdom Bacillati; phylum Actinomycetota; class Actinomycetes; order Kitasatosporales; family Streptomycetaceae; genus Streptomyces; species Streptomyces sp. NPDC096012. The sequence continues at coordinate 43,194 of NZ_JBEOTD010000013.1, read as the reverse complement.
CGCGAACTCCTCGTCGCAGGCGACGACCCCGGCCAGCACGTCGCCATGGCCACCGAGGTACTTGGTGGCGCTGTGCAGCACGAGCCGGGCGCCGTGCTCGGCCGGGCGTTGCAGCACGGGCGTGGCGAAGGTGTTGTCGGCGAGCAGCGGCACGGAACCGCAGGCGTGCGCGACGGCCCGCAGGTCGATCTCGGCGAGGGTCGGGTTGGCCGGCGACTCGACCATCACCAGCCCGGTGTCGGCGCGCAGCGCGTCGGCGATACCGGCCGGGTCGGTCCAGGTGACCTCCGTGCCGAGGAGCCCCGCGGTCAGCAGATGGTCGCTGCAGCCGTACAGGGGCCGTACCGCGACGACGTGGCGCAGGCGTGCCGCGGAGCAGGCGAGGAGGACCGCGCTGAGCGCGGCCATGCCGCTGGCGAAGGCGACCGCGGACTCGGTGCCCTCCAGCCGGGCCAGGGCGGTCTCGAAGCGGGCGACGGTCGGGTTGCCGAGGCGGCCGTAGAGGGGCGGCCCGACGGGGGCGGCGCCGTCGGTGGCGAAGGCGTCGATGCGAGCGGCCTCGGCGCGGCTGTCATAGGAGGGGTAGGTGGTGGACAGGTCGATCGGCGGGGCGTGCAGTCCCTGGCGGGCCAGGTCGTCGCGACCGGCGTGCACGGCTTCGGTGGCCAGGGCTCTGAAGGGGGTGCGTACGTCGTCGTAGGCACGGGTGCTCGCTGTGTCCATGGCCGGAAGGGTGAACATCGGACGGCTGACGGACATCGGAGGCCGTGCTACGTTCGGCCGATGACCGCATCTGTCGTACTGGACCCGGTGGATCTCCATCTGCTGCGACTGCTGCAGAACGACGCCCGGACCACCTACCGTGACCTCGCCGCGCAGGTGGGCGTGGCACCGTCGACCTGTCTGGACCGCGTGGCCCGGCTGCGCCGCTCGGGCGTGATCCTCGGTCACCGGCTACGGCTCGATCCGGCCAAACTCGGACGCGGACTCCAGGCGCTGCTGTCGGTGCAGGTGCGGCCGCACCGGCGGGAGCTGGTCGGGCCCTTCGTGGAGCGGATCCGGGCCATGCCGGAGGCACGGACGGTGTTCCACCTGACCGGACCGGACGACTACCTGGTGCATGTGGCCGTGGCGGACATGGCCGATCTGCAGCGACTGGTGCTCGACGGCTTCACGTCGCGGCGGGAAGTGGCCCGGGTGGAGACCCGGTTGATCTTCCAGCAGTGGGAATGCGGGCCACTGCTGCCTCCCGGCCACGCCGAGAGCTGAATACCCCCTTACGTGGGTGACGCGGTGATCCTCGCCGTACGAGGATGGCCGCATGTCTGAGACCAAGAGCCCGCTTCCCCGTCAGGTCGCCGACGCGTACGTGGACGACCTCATCGCCCTGGACCCGGTCACCGGTACCTACCTCGGTGTGAAGGAGAGTTCGAGCAGGCTGCCCGACTACTCGCCGGCGGGTCAGGAGGCGCTCGCCCAGCTGGCGCGGGCCACCCTCGCGCGGCTGGACGAGGCGGAGCGGCAGCCCGGCGCGGACAGCGACGTCGAGCGGCGCTGCGGGCGGCTGCTGCGGGAGCGGCTGACCGCCGAGCTCGCCGTCCACGAGGCGGACGAGCACCTGAGAGCGGTCGGCAACATGCACACGCCCGGTCACTCGGTGCGGGACATCTTCACGGTCATGCCGGTGCAGACGGACGAGGACTGGACGGCGATCGCCGAGCGGCTGCGCGCCGTCCCGGGCGCGCTCGCGGGCTACCGCGAATCCCTCCAGCTCGGCCTGGACCGCAAGCTGTTCGCGGCGCCCCGGCCCACCGCCACCTTCATCGAGCAGCTCACCGAGTGGACCGACACGGACGGTTCCGGGCGCGGCTGGTACGAGGACTTCGCCGCCGCGGGTCCCGAGGCGCTGCGCACCGAGCTGGACGAGGCGGCGCGGGCGGCGACCGGGGCCCTGGTGGAGCTGCGGGACTGGCTGCGGGACGTGTACGCGCCGGCCGTCGAGGGCGCGCCGAACACGGTGGGGCGCGAGCGGTACGCCCGCTGGTCCCGTTACTTCAACGGCACCGACCTGGACCTGGACGAGGCGTACGCGTACGGCTGGTCGGAGTTCCACCGGATCCTCGGCGAGATGGAGCGCGAGGCGGAGAAGATCCTGCCCGGCGCCGGGACGCCGTGGGTGGCGCTCGCGCACCTCGACGAGCACGGCCGGCACATCGAGGGCGTGGAAGAGGTCCGCGCCTGGCTGCAGGGCCTGATGGACAAGGCGATCGAGGACCTGGACGGCACCCACTTCGAACTCGCCGAGCGGGTGCGGAAGGTGGAGTCGCGCATCGCGCCGCCCGGAGGTGCGGCGGCGCCGTACTACACGGCTCCCTCGGAGGACTTCTCCCGGCCCGGCCGCACCTGGCTGCCGACGATGGGCCAGACCCGGTTCCCCGTCTACGACCTCGTGTCCACCTGGTACCACGAGGGCGTGCCCGGGCACCATCTGCAGCTCGCGCAGTGGGCGCACGTGGCCGAGGACCTCTCGCGCTACCAGGCGACGATCGGCGGGGTGAGCGCCAACGCCGAGGGCTGGGCGCTGTACGCGGAGCGGCTGATGGACGAGCTGGGCTATCTGTCGGACCCGGAGGAGCGGCTCGGCTACCTGGACGCGCAGATGATGCGGGCGGCCCGGGTGATCGTGGACATCGGCATGCACCTGGAGCTGGAGATCCCGGCCGACTCGCCGTTCCACCCCGGTGAGCGGTGGACGCCGGAGCTGGCGCAGGAGTTCTTCGGCGCCCACAGCAGCCGGCCGGCGGACTTCGTGGAGAGCGAGCTGACCCGGTACCTGACCATTCCGGGCCAGGCGATCGGCTACAAGCTCGGCGAGCGGGCCTGGCTGCTGGGCCGGGAGAAGGCGCGCGAGCGGCACGGCGACGCCTTCGACCTGAAGGCCTGGCACATGGCGGCGCTGTCGCAGGGTTCGCTGGGCCTGGACGACCTGGTGGACGAGCTGTCCCGGCTCTGAGCGTCCCGGCAGGGGCCTCCCTCGGTCCGCCCTGATCCGGCCCACCACCGGAGGTCCACCTGCTCCGCTTCGCCTCCGGCGGGGAACCGCGCGGCACCGGCCGCGCGGACCTCGCCGGGCGGCCCACCCCTGTGCGTCCCGCCCGGCCGCACGAGCCTCCGCGGCGTGCCGACCCCTGGGACCACGCCCGGCCGCACCAGCCTCCGCGGCGTGCCGACCCGTGGGACCACGCCCGGCCGCACGAGCCTCCGCGGCGTGCCGACCGGTGTGTCCCCGCTCGGCCGTACGGCCGCCTCCCGGTGGCGCGCGCCGTGGGGAGACCGCTAGCTGGTGCCGGAGACCGACGCGGAGGAGGCGGGCCGGGATGCAGCAGAAGGGGCCGGGGCAGAAGGTGCTCGAGACGCCGCGGGCGGTCGGGCTGGCCGGTGTGGTGTTCGCGCTGCTGCTGGCGGCGGCGATCGTCCTGATCCGGCTGGGAATCCCGCAAGGGGCCGACGCCGTCACCCCCGACTGGTTCACCGACTCCGCACAGCGCGACGCACTGCGCACGGCCCTGGCGCTGGTGCCGTTCGCCGGGATCTTCTTCCTGTGGTTCATCGGCGCGGTGCGCGCGCACGTCGGCGCTGTCGAGGACAAGTTCCTCGCCACCGTGTTCCTCGGCAGCGGGCTGGTCTTCACCGCCACGATGTTCGGTGCCGCGGCAGCAGCCGATGCCGTGCTCGCGGTCGGGCACCCCGCCGGCGCGGTGCCCGGGCTGCCCACCTGGGACTTCGGCCGCCACTTCGCGTACACACTGATGACGGGGTACGCGATGCGGATGGCGGCCGTCTTCGTGTGCTCCATGTCGGTGATCGGCCACCGTCTCGGTGTCCTCCCGCGCTGGCTCACGATCGTGGGCTTCCTCAGCGCCCTGGCGCTGCTCCTCCTGTCGTCGAACGTCGTCTGGGCGGAGCTGGTCTTCCCGGCCTGGTCGCTGCTGCTCAGCGTCCACATCTTCGTGGCGGGCCGCCGCACCGGGATCCGTACCGCCGCCACGTGATCCGCCGCCACGTGCATCCGCCGCCACGTGATCCGCCACCGCGTGGACCCGCCACCGTGTGACGCGGCCCGCGCGGTACCGCCCCTCACCCGAACGGCTCGCCCAGCGCGCGGGCGGACCGGCCCGGCTCCCATGCTGGCGTGCGGGACATGACCGCCGTCCGGAGACGACCGCACGTCACGCGTGGTGGGCACCGGACCTGGCCACCGGAAGGGCGGAGCGTCGATGAGGCTCGTCGTCGATCTCAACAAGTGTCAGGGTTACGCGCAGTGCGCGTTCCTCGCGCCCGATGTCTTCACCATGCACGGCGAGGAGTCACTGCTGTACAACCCCCGGCCGGAGCAGGACCAGCGGGAGCGGGTGGCGCGTGCCGTCGCCGCCTGTCCGGTGCAGGCGATCACGGTCGACGGCCTGGACGGCGCGGGCGGATCGCTGGACGGCTCGGTGGCCGGCTCGGCGCGGGGAGCGGCGGACGGATCGGCGCCGGTGGCCGGCTCCGCCCGGGAGGCGTCCGATGTCCGCTGACCACCTGGCCCGGCTCCGGCGCGAGGGCCGGATCGTGATCGTCGGCGCCTCCCTGGCCGGGCTGCGCGCCGCGGAGACGCTGCGCGCCGAGGGCTTCACCGGTTCGCTCACCATGATCGGTGACGAGCCGTACGAGCCGTACGACCGGCCGCCGCTGTCGAAGGGGGTCCTGCTGGGCAAGGCCTCCCCGCTCCACACCGAACTGCCGCACCGCCGGGAGATCGACGCCAAGTGGCGGCTCGGCGTCCCGGCGACCGGTCTCGACCTGACCGCCAAGCGGGTGCGGCTGGCCGACGGGGACGAGGTGGAGTACGACCGGCTGCTCATCGCGACCGGCGTCCGCGCCCGGCCCTGGCCGAAGGAGGAGGAGGCGCGGCTGGACGGCGTCTGCCTGCTGCGCACCCGGGAAGACGCCGTCGGGCTCTACGACCGGCTGAAGGCGGGACCGCGCAGGGTGTTCGTCATCGGCGCCGGGTTCGCCGGTTCGGAGGTCGCCTCGGCCTGCCGGGAGATGGGCATCTCCGTCACCGTGGCGGAACGCGCGGGCGCCCCGCTGGTGGGCGCGCTCGGCGGGGTGATCGGCGCCGTCGCCGCCGATCTGCAGCTCGAGAACGGCGTGGACCTGCGCACCCGGGTCACGGTGACCTCGCTGGAGGGCGACTCGGCGGGCAGGGTTCGGGCCGTGCACCTGTCCGACGAGAGCGTCGTCGAGGCGGACGTCGTGGTCGTCTCGCTGGGTTCGATGCGCAACACCGAGTGGCTGGCCGGGTCCGGGCTCGGTGCCGGGCCTCGGGGCATCGCCTGCGACGCGGGCTGCCGGGCCTTCGACTTCCGGGGCATCGTGACCGACGACGTCTTCGTCGCGGGTGACGTGGCCCGCTCTCCGCACGCGCTGTTCGGCTACCAGTTCCTGTCGCTCGAACACTGGGGCAACGCCGTCGCGCAGGCGGAGACCGCCGCCCACAACATGATCAGCGAGGGTGAGGACCGGCGGCCGCACCTGTGGGTGCCGGCCTTCTGGTCCTCGATGTTCGGGGTGAACATCAAGTCGGTCGGGGTGCCGCCCATGGGCGAGCAGATCATGATCACGCAGGGCTCGCTGGCCGAGCGCCGGTTCGTCGGCGTGTACGGCCACGAGGGCCGCGTCATCGCCGCGGTGAGCTTCGACAACACACGCTGGCTGGAGTTCTACGAGCGGCAGATCGAACTGGGCGCGCCGTTCCCGGTGGAGTACCCGACGATGGACCGGCGCCCCGAGGGCCGGCAGCCGGTGGACGCCGACTTCCCGGACCCGTCCCTGCCGACCCACGGCCCCATGGTGACCCTCAGCGGCTACTCGCCGGCCGACCAGCAGCTGGTCTTCCATCCCGCCCGCCACTGACCGCCGCCCGGCGCCGACGCTCCAAGGACCTGTCATGTCGCACGACTCGCTTATGCGTCAGATCACCGACTTCGCGAACCGCGCCAACCCGTACCCGGTGTACGAGGAACTCCGCAAGACGCCGGTGCTCCACGAGGAGGAGGGCGGCCCGTACATCATCAGCTCGTACTACGACATCAGGGCCCTGCTCCACGATCCGCGGATCAGCTCCGACGCCGTGAACCTGGCCGCCGCCGGGGACGACCAGCTGGGCCAGGGGGAGGAGACGGGCGGGCTGCCGCCGTCGTTCCTGCGTCTCGACCCGCCCGAGCACGACCGGCTGCGGCGGATCGCCAACAGCGCCTTCGGGCCGCCGCACCGGCCGCGGCGGATCGAGAACATGCGGGGCGAGATGCACCGGATCGTCACCGAGCTCATCGACGGCTTCGGGGACGCGCGCCAGATCGACCTGGTCGACCAGTTCGCCTACCCCTTCCCGGTGACGGTGATCTGCCGGCTGCTCGGGGTTCCCAGGGAGGACGAGCCGCGGTTCCGGGCCTGGGTCGATCCGCTGGTCGCGAGCCTCGACCCCGACACGCGCGAGGGCGGGGACGCCGAGTTCCACAAGAGCGCGCAGGAAGCCCGCATGCAGCTCGGCATGTATCTGGCCGGGCTGGTCGAGCAGCGCACCAGGGAACCACAGGACGACCTGTTGTCCGACCTGGTCGACAGCCGCGGCCCGGAAGGCTCCATGACGATGATGGAGGTGCTCAGCACCTCCGTGCTGCTGCTGATCGCCGGTCACGAGACGACGGTCAACCTGATCACCAACGGCATGCTGACCCTGCTGCGCCACCCGGAGATCCTGCAGCGGCTGCGCACGGACCCCGGCCTCTCGATCAAGATCGTGGAGGAACTGCTGCGCTACGAACCGCCGGTGCAGCTCGTGCCGCAGCGCACGTCCATCACCGACATCGAGGTCCGCGGGGTCAGGATCCCCAAGGGCTCACGCATCTGGCTCGTCCTCGCCGCCGGCAACCGGGACCCGGAGCGGTTCAAGGAGCCCGAGCGCTTCGACCCCGACCGCGACGACATCGAGCACCTCGGGTTCGGCAGCGGCATCCACAGCTGCTTCGGCGCACCGCTGGCCCGCCTCGAGACACAGATCGCCCTGTCCGAGCTGGCCCGGCGGCTGGAGGATCCCCGTCTGGTCGAGGACCCGCCGCCCTACCGGCCCAACGCCGTGCTGCGCGGCCCTCGGCACCTGAACATCGCCTTCGGCGGGCTGCGTTGAGCCTCCGACCGGAGCACGCCGGGTCCGCGGACCGGGCGCGGTCGGCGGGCGTGCCTCCCGGCCCTCACCGCTGCCCCGGCCCTCACCGCTGCCCCGGCCCTCACCGCTGCCCCGGCGGCCACCGGGACACCGACGTCACCCGACGCCGCGCAGCCTGAGCGCCGACCCGGATCTGCCCTTGACGACCTCCAGCTGGGCGTGGATCCGGCGGCGCAGGTCGGGGACGTGGCTGACGATGCCGACGCTGCGGTCGCGTTCGCGCAGGCTGTCCAGGACGTCCAGGACCTCGTCCAGGGTCTGGTCGTCGAGGCTGCCGAAGCCCTCGTCGATGAAGAGGGTGTCCAGGCGGACGCCGCCCGTCTCGTCGGTGACCACGTCGGCGAGGCCGAGGGCGAGCGCGAGGGAGGCGAAGAAGGTCTCGCCGCCGGAGAGGGTGGCGGTGTCCCGCTCCCGTCCGGTCCAGGCGTCGACCACGTGCAGGCCGAGCCCGCTGCGGCCGCGTCCGGTGCGGTCGTCGGAGTGGACGAGGGTGTACCGGCCCGACGACATGCGCTGCAGGCGGACGGTGGCGGCGGCGGCCACCTGCTCCAGCCGGGCCGCCAGCACGTACGACTCCAGGCGCATCCTGCGTTCATTGTCGGCGGACGTGCCGGCGGTGAGGGCGGCGAGCCGGGCGACCCGGTCGTACTCCTCGCGCACCGGGGCGAGGCCGCGTACGGCCGCGGCGGCCCGCGCGGAGAGACGGTCCAGCTCGGCGCAGCAGCGGGCGGCGGCGTCCCGCGCGGAGGCGGCCTCGCGCAGCCGGCGTTCCGCCGTCTGCGCCGTCCGCTCGGCCGCGGCCGGGTCGGCGGGGGCCTGCTGGGCGGCCGCCGCCGTGTCGGCCTCGGCCAGTGCCGCGCGTACGGCGGCCTCCTCGTGCTGCCAGGCGTCCAGGCGGTGCTGCAGTTCGCGGTGGGCGGCGGCGTCCAGGAGGGCGGCGGCCGCGGCCTGGGGGGTCTCGAAGCCGGCCCGGTAGGCGGCGTCGGCGAGCCGGGCGTCGGCGTCCTTCAGACGCTGCGCGGTGTCCGCGGCGGCGCGCACGGCGTCGGCGCACCGGGTGAGCAGCGCCGCCTCCCGCTCCAGCTGCGCGGCCCGTGCGGCCACGCTCTCGGCCGCACCCCGCGCCTGCGTCAACTCCGCCTCCAGCAAGGCCTGTTCGCGCTCCAGGCTTTCGCGCCGGGTGAGCCGGGCGGCGGCGCGGACGGCGGCCTGCTGGCGGTCGGCGAGCCGCTGCTCGCGCTCCTGCTCGGTGTGCCGCAGGTCCTCCTGGGCGGCGTGCAGGGCGGAGGCGTCGCGGCGGGCGCCGGCGTGGTCCCGCTCGAGTTCCTCGGCCTCGGCGGCGAGCCGGGCGGTGGGCGTGTCGCCGGCCTCGGCGGTGGCGGCGGCGAGGGCCTCGCGCAGGACGCCGAGACGCCGTTCCTCCTCGCCGTGCTCCTCCTCGGCGCGCCGGTGGGCGGCGAGGGCGCGGTCCTCGGCCGCGCGGTCGACGTGCCCGGCGTCCTTGCGGGCCGGTGCGGGGTGTTCGGTGGCTCCGCAGACCGCGCAGGGTTCGCCGTCGGTGAGGTGGGCGGCCAGCTCGGCGGCGATGCCGTTCAGGCGCTGTTCCTTGAGGTCGAGCCAGTGGGCGCGCGCGTCGAGGGCGCGCTGCTCGGAGGCGAGTGCCCGGCGCCGTGCCTCCTCCAGGTCCGCGGCGAGCTCGTCCCGGGTGCGGGCGGCGGTGAGGCGGCGCCGCATCGGGTCCCGCTGGACGGCGAGCTGTTCGGCGCGGGTGGCGGCCTCCTGGGCCGCGTCGATGCGGGCCTGCAGCGCCGCCCGGGTGGCGTCCCAGTCGGCGAGCCAGGCGTCGGCCTCGCGCAGGACGTCCTCGTCGGCGCGCTCCTGCCGGCCGAGCCCGGCCCGTTCCTCGCTCAGGTCGGCGAGCCGCTGCTCGGCGCGCCGGGCGGCGTCCAGGCCGCCCAGTTCCTCGGCGGCCCGGCGGGCGGCGGCGGCCAGCCCGCTCGCTCCGTCGTCGGCGCGGGAGCCGGGCAGCGCCGCACGCGCCTGGGACTCCGCCCGGGCGGCCCGCCGGTGTTCCGCCTCGGCGGCCTCGCGCAGTTCCAGAGCGGGTGCGACGGTCTCCGCCTTGCGGGCCCGCTCCATGCGCCGCTGTGCCTCGCGGTGGGCGCCGGCCCGCTCCTGGAGGCGCTCGGCGCGCTGCCGGGCCTCGGCGAACCTGCTCTGCAGCCGCGCGAGTTCGCGGGCGTCCCGCAGGGCCTCCTGCGCCGTGGCGTGGGCGGATTCGGCGGCGCCGAGACGGCAGTGGGCGACGGTGAGGCGTTCGCGTGCCGTGCTGCGGGCGACGGCGGCGGCGGCGAGGACGGCCGCGGCCAGGCCCGGGTCACCGGGGGCCAGCTCGGGCAGCTCCATGGCGTCGCCGGCCTCCTGCTGCATGCGGTGGGCGTCGGCGAGCAGGGCCGCGTCCCCCTCCCGTACGCGTGCCTCGGTGGCGCGCCGGCGTTCGGCGAGACGCTTCTCGACGTCGGCGAACCGCTGGGTGTCGAAGAGGCGGCCGAGCAGCCGGCCGCGGGCCTCGGCATCGGCGCGCAGGAAGCGGGCGAAGTCGCCCTGGGGCAGCAGGACGACCTGGCAGAACTGCTCCCGGCTCATGCCGAGCAGCTGGGTGATCTCCTCGCCGATCTCCTGGTGGGAGCGGCTGCGGTCCTTCCAGACGCCGGCCGGGCCGTCGTACTCGCGCAGCCAGGTCTGGGCCTTGTCGACGGTGGTGCCCTTGCCGCGCAGCTTGGGCCGCTCCCAGGGCGGCTGCCGGGTGATCTCCAGCCGGCGTCCGGCCACGGTCAGTTCCAGGCGGACCTCGGTGCGGGTGCGCGTCTCGGCGTGGTCGCTGCGCAGGTTCATGCCCTGGCCGCTCTGCCGGGCGCCGGGGACGGCGCCGTAGAGGGCGTAGCAGACGGCGTCCAGGACGGACGTCTTGCCGGCTCCGGTGGGGCCGTGCAGCAGGAAGAGGCCGGCGGCGGACAGCGCGTCGAAGTCGACGCGCTGCGAGCCGCCGAACGGCCCGAAGGCGGTCAGGTCCAGCCGGTGCAGCCTCACCGGGCCACCTCCCGCACGGCGTCGTCCGCGCGCACGGCGTCGAAGGCCTCCCGCAGCACGGCCGCTTCCCGCTCGTCGGGGCGGGCGCCACGCACATGGGCGACGAAGTCCTGGGCGATCTGCTGGTCGCTGCGGCCCGCGAGGCGCCTGGCGTACGACACCTGGGGGTCGTCGGGGGCCCGCTCGGGGGCGAAGACCAGGCTGAGCGTGTGCGGGAAGCGCTCGGCGAGCCGGGCCATCGGATCGGCCGGGCGGACCGCGTCGGTGAGGGTGGCCTCGACCCACGCGTCCTCGTGCCGGTCCAGACCGGGGTCGGTGAGCAGGCCGTCCAGGGTGCCGCGGACGCGGGCGAGCGGGCGCGGCACCGGGCAGTCGACGCGCTCGGCGGTGACGGAGCCGTCGGCGCCGAGGTCGACCAGCCACATGCTCTTGCGGTGGCCGGCCTCGGAGAAGGAGTAGGCGAGCGGGGAGCCGGAGTAGCGCACGCGCTCGGTGATCGTCTGACAGCCGTGCAGATGCCCGAGCGCGGCGTAGTCCACCCCGTCGAAGACGCCTGCCGGTACGGCGGCCACTCCCCCGACGGTGATGTCGCGTTCGCTGTCGCTGGCCTCGCCGCCGGTGACGAAGGCGTGGGCGAGGACGACCGAGCGGGTGCCCGGCGCGCGCGTGGCCAGGTCGGCGCGCACGCGGTCCATGGCGGCGCCGAGCACCGCCTCGTGGGCCGCCCCGTCCACCCCGAACTCGTCCTTGACCAGGGCGGGTTCGAGGTACGGCAGGCCGTAGAAGGCGACGGGGCCGTGGGTGTCCGCCAGGACCACCGGAGTGCCGACGGCGGACGGCTCGGTGCGCAGATGGATGCCGGCGCGGTCGATGAGTCCGGCGCCGACGCCGAGGCGGCGGGCCGAGTCGTGGTTGCCGGAGATCATCACCGTGGGCACACCGAGGTCCGCGAGCCGGTGCAGGGCGTCGTCGAACAGCTCGACCGCGGCGAGCGGCGGCACCGCGCGGTCGTACACGTCGCCCGACACGACCACCGCGTCGACCTCGCGCTCGCGCACGGTGGTGACGAGGTGACCGATGAACCCGGCCTGGGCCCCGAGCATGTTCACCCGGTGGAAGGCCCGGCCGAGATGCCAGTCGGACGTGTGCAGGAGTCTCATGATTCCCGAGACTAACGGCCGGGTCCGACATCACGGGCGGTGACTCCGGCTCCCACCCCTCCACCCGGCTCCACCGCCTCCGCCCGTCTTCGTGCCTCGCCGTGTGCCGCCATGGGACTTCATCGACCTCCGCCCGTCTTCGCCCGTCTTCAACCGTCTTAGACCGCCGTCGCCCGTTTCGCCCACCCTCGGGTCTGGGGTCACCGCTCGCCCGCCTCCCTCCCGCTTCCCGCGCGCGACTCGCCCGCGCCGACGGCCCGTTGTGGTCCGGAGGGGTGGGCGAACGCGGCCCCGCAGGTCGCCCGCGGCGATCCCGGAAGTGCCCGGAACCGCCGGCAGTCCCCGGAAGCCCCCAGCGGTCCCCGACAGTGCCGGCGGTCCCCGGCAGTCCCCGGCAGTCCCCGGCGGACGGACGCGTCGCGTGGGAGCCGTCGTCGCCCGCCGCGGACGAAACGTGTTCAAGTCACGCTTGTCGAGCGGGTCATCCTGGATCTAGCGCGCCTATCGGGCATCGATGGCCTTAATGCGGCGACTTTCGGCCAATGTGAGAAGAAGCACTTCCCGGGCTGTCCAGCTCCCCTAGATTGACTGGCCTGTTCAGGCGGTATTTCGGGGGGAACGACATGGATCCGGTGACGGCCGTGGCGGCGGCGGGCGTGGCGCTCGTGGCCAAGGGGGCGCTGGAGACGGCGGGTCAGGAGGCCGGCCGCTCGGGCTGGGCCGGCGGCGCCCGCCTGATCGAACGGATCCGCGCCCGGTTCCGGGGCAACCCGGACGCCGAGGGTGCGCTGGACCGGGTCACCGGCTCCCCCGACGACGAGAGCGCGCAGCAGGCCCTCGAGCGGCAGCTCGCCGCGCAGATGCTGCTCGACCCGGAGTTCGAGGCCGAGGTCCGGCGGCTGGTCGACGAGGCCGTCGCCGCGCAGGGCCGGTCCGGGGCCCAGATCAGCGCCGCGCTCATCAAGAACGCCCAGGTGTTCAACGGCAAGGTCGACGTGCAGGGGAACTGGACGACCTCGTAGGGACACCTCGTCCCGGCCTGTCACCCGGGCCGGCCGCCGTCCCGTCGCCCGGCGGCACGGCGCTTCCCTACCCTCCCCGCGCGCGTGCCCCGATGCGCACGCGCGCGTGCGCCGCGTGCCGGCACGCGGCCGACGGGCACCGTACCGACCGCACCGCAGAGTCGAAGGCCGAAGAGACCAGATCATGAGCGAGGACAGCTCTTTGGAGAGCCCCCGGCCCAGAGCCGGCTCCACGGATCGCGCGGACGGTCCGCCACGGCGCGAGGACACGGAACCCGCCGAACGGGACCCGGGCACCGCCAGACGGGATCCGGACGCCGACAAGGACAGGTCCGAAGCCGGCAAGGACGGCCCGGCGCGGGACACCGAGTCCCCGCGCACGGACGCGGAGGAGCACGACGGGCCGGTCAGCGAACGGGACGCGCTGCGTTCACTGGCCGAGGGCAGCGGCCGGGACGACGCCGAGCGTGCCGAGGCGCTGCGCGCCGGAGCCCTCGCCGACGAGATCGCCCGGCGGCTGAGCGACGACGCCTCCGGGACCCGCATCGGCACACTGGCGCTGTTCAACGCGGACGTGAGCTTCGGCGGCGGCTTCCACCCGGGCGGCGCCCACGTGGGCGGTGTCCCCACCGGCGGCGCACGGTCCGGCGGGCCGTCCGTGCTCGCCATGGACGTGACCGACATCGCCGACCACACCGAACTGTTCGTCGCGCCGGAGGGCTACGGCGAGGCTCTGGACGCCCTGTGCGAGCGGCGGGTGCTGGTGCTCACCGCCACGCCGGGCAGCGGCCGGGAGGCCGTCGCCGTGAACCTGCTCGGGGAGGCGCTCGCCATGGACGGCGACGGCGCGGGCTGCCACCGGCTGCTGACGCCCGCCGCGGTGCTCGACGCGGGCTGGGAACCACCCGTGAAGAACTCCGGGTACCTGGCCGCGCTCGACGACGGGCCGGCCGTCGACGAGACGTTCGGCTCCGCCTTCCTCGGCGGGCGCTCCCACGGCTCGGCCCGCTGGGCCGCGGTCGTCGCCGCCCTGCGCGTCTCCGGCTCCTTCCTGGTCCTGACCGGCGGCCACGACCTGGACGTCCTCGCGGCCGGCCCGGGCGGCGACCAGGTGGCCCGGCATGCCCTCGTCCCGGTCGACCCGTCGGCCATCGTGGAGCGGCGGGTGCTCGGCCACGGGGCCGGCGCGGACGCCCAGGCCGACCTGCGGGCACTGCTGGAACGCACCGGCGCCGCGGCGGCCCTGCGGGAGCAGCCCGCGGCCCGGAACGCCGCCCGGCTGGCCTCCGTGATCCGCGCGGACGGCGATGTGAGCGCCGAGGTGGCGCGGTTGCGCGACCCGAGCGAGCAGGTGCGCGCCTGGTTCCACCGGTACCGGGCGCCGGACGCGGTCGCCTTCGCCCTGGCGGCGGCCGCGCTGGAGGAGTGCGGCTACCTCACCGTCGCGGACGCCGCGGTGAGGCTGCGCGCGGCGCTCGTCGCGCCCGAGCCCTGCCCGCCCGACCTCAGGTTCGGGGACCGGCTGGGACACGAACAGCAGTGGATCCGGCTCGACCTGCCCGCCGAGGGCGGCTTCGCGCCGCCCCGTGTGCGGTTCCGCAACGCGCTGCTGGGGCAGGTCATCCTGTCCTACGCCTGGAATCTGCTGGACGGGCGCCGCGAGGCCGTACTGGACTGGCTGCGCGGCCTGCTGCACCACCGGGACCTGGAGGTGCGCGCCCGGGCCTCGGTCGCGGCGGGTGTGCTGGCGCTGGCCGATCCGCACTACGCGGTGCACCGCTTCCTGACGGCCTGGGCGGGCAGCACCTCCTGGCCGCTGCGGCAGGCCGCCGCGACGGCCCTCGGCGTGGCGGGCAGCCGGCCGGAGACGGCGGACGCGGTGTGGGACCTGCTCCACGAGTGGGCGCGGGGCGACTCCTCCGCCCACCGGCGCCGGCTGGCCGGCACCGCGGCGAACGCGGTGGGCGGGCTGCTCGGCCGTACGGCGCCGGACCGGGCCGTGGCCGTCCTGCGCAGCGCACTGGACCGGGGGGACGACTGGGGGACGCTGCCGTCGGTGGCCTGGGGCGGCGTCCATCTCGTCCACCAGGGGCAGACGGCCGCGGTGCTCCAGGCCTATCTGGACTGGTCCGAGCCGCAGGACCTGTCCCCCATGGTCGTCAAGTCGCTGTCGGCGTTCGTGTTCGCAGTGTCCCAGCCGTACGAGGAACCGGTCGGCGACACCACCGGCGGCCGCGGGGACACGCCGGTGCCCGGTGTGCCGGTCCTGCTGAGCGAACTGCCCCGGCACCACGAGCGGATGACCGAACTGTGGGCGCGCGCCCTGGCCCGCCGGCCGGTGCAGGACTCCGCGCTGGAAGCCCTGCACACGTGGATCGACGAGTACGCCGCCAAGAGCCCCGGCTCCCTCGACGCCGTCGCGGCACTGCTGATCTCGGTGGCCTGCCGGCCCGGACGGCACCGCGAGCGGCTCACCTGGTGGCTGGAGAAGTGGGCTCGCGACCGTGAGAAGCCCTCGGCGGGCGCCGCCCGCCTGCTGCGCAGCCTCGACCGCGCCCGGTGACACCCACCGCACCGGCGTCATCCCCGACAGCACTGGAAGGAAAGGGGGGGACATGCAGGAACAGACCTACGACCCGGTCCTGAGCAGCGACGACGTACCCAAGTGGCGGCTGGTGAACCCGCTGCGACCGCCGGCTCCCGGCCGCGCTCTGGTCCTCGTACGGGACAGCGGGCCGTCGCTGACGATCCGCAGCGGGGAGGAGATCCCGTCGTCGCGGTTCGGGGCCTACCGCAGCGTGGTCACCGTCGACATGACGGAGCACCGGCTGATCCTGGACATCCCGCTGCTCAGCCGTGACCCCACGTTCTCCTTCCGCAGCCGGGTCGACCTCGTGTGCCGGGTCGCCGACCCCGCCGAGGTGGTCGCCCGCGGCATCCGGGACATGAGCGGCGCGCTCTACGGCTATCTGCGCAAGACGCTGCAGTCGGTCGCCCGGGACTACGACATCGCCGAGTTCCACGAGACGGAGATGGCGCTCAACGCGGCCCTCGCCCGGTTCAGCGGCGACGACGCCATCCGGCTGCGCAACATCCAGACGGAACTCCTCGTCGACGAGGACGAGATCGCGGGCAGCGGGCGTGAGTTCCGGGACGTCGTGCGCGAGACCCGGCTGGAGGGCATGCGCCGCAGACGGCACCTGGACATGATCCGCGAGGAGGGCGTCGACGGCCTCATCGCCGGGATCATGGAGAAGGAGGGCCCGCGTGCCGCGCTCGCCTGGATCGAGAAGGGCGAGGCGGAGAAGCGGGAGGTCCGGCGCGAGGTGATGCGCATGGTCCTGGAGCGCGGCGACGCGGACCGGGAGCCCTTCGAGCAGGCGGAGCTGGAGCGCGCCGTGCTGGAGGAGGTGCTCCGTGACGGCGACGGGCTGTTCGAGACGGCCACCGGACGCGGACGGCTGCACGGCAGCCTCGCCCGCGCCCTGGAGCCGGGCGCCGGCGACGGAGACCGCGACCGCGACCGCGACCGCGACGAGGGTCGGGGCGAGCGCGACCGGGACGAGTATCCGGGCGGGCGCGGCGGCGCACGCGAGCCGCTCAAGGGCGAGGTGCTGCGCGGCCGCGACGACGGTGCCCCGGGCCCTGCCCCGAGGCCGCGCCCGTGGGACGAGCGCGGCCCGTCCCGCCCGCGGCTGTCCGGCACCGGCGGTCGCCGCTCCGGGCCGGCCGGGGACGCGGGACCGCCCGAGGACGAACCGCTGCCCGGCCCCACGGACGAACGGACCGGCACCCGCGGCACGGGCTACGGCCACCGCGACGACCGCCGCACCGAACGCGGGAGCGCGGACCGTCCCGGCGGCCGCGGCACCGAAGCCCGGACGGCCGGCGACCGGGCGGCCGACGACCACGGCACAGGGAGCCGGACCACCGACGGCCGCCGGACCGAACACGGCACGGACCGGCCCGAAGACGGGCGGGGCGCGTACGGCGCGGGGAGCCCGGCGGTCGGCGGCCGGGGCGACGACAGCGGCGCCGGGCGGCCCGCCGACGGCTCCGCACCGAAGGTGAGCCGGGTGCGCGGGACCGCCAAGAGGCACCGTCCGGACACCTCCGGCAGCAGCGGGGAGCGGCGATGACAGGCCATCAGGACCCCATGGGACGGCCTCCGGCCCGTACCGGCACGCCGCCGGGGCATGCGTCCGTACCGGCCCGGACGCATACGCAGGCGGAGTACCCGCCCGGTCCGTACGCGCCGTGGCACGGGCCCGGCGTCCAGCCGCCGGTCCCGTCCGCCCGTGAGCCGCGCCCGGCCGTCGCGGTCCCACCGGCCCCGCCGGAGGGACCGGACGGACCGGCCGCACCGGACGGACCGGCCGTACCGACCGCACCGGACGGCGCCTCGGCCCGCCGGTCCGTGCCGCAGCGGATCTGGTGTGTCGACCACGACCGGATGGGGCTGCTGGCCATGTCCGTGTGGACCGAGCGGGTGCCGGGCCGCGGCGAGGACGCGGAGCCGTTCGTCGCCTACCACCTGGGCAGCGACCAGGGCATGCTCGCCGTCTTCGACGGTTCGGGCGGCGCCGGCGCCGCCCCCGTGTGGCAGGCGGGCGACGGGCAGAGCCGCACCAGCGCCTGGGTGGGGGCCCGGGTGGCCCGGCTGGCCACCGACGTCTGGTTCCACGACGTCGCGGCGGACGGGGAACCGGCCACGCCGGAGACGCTGCGGGAGTACCTCCGCTTCTTCCTCGGCTACGCCCCGCAACGCCGGAGCAAGATCAGCGGCACCATGCGCCGTCAGCTGCCCACCACGCTGGCCGCCGTGCACTACCGCCTGGCCGGCACGCGGGAGCATCCGGAGCTGGAGCTGCGACCGCTGTGGGCCGGTGACTCGCGCGCGTACGTACTCCGCTCCCGCCACGGCCTGCAGGTGCTCACCCGCGACCACACCCGGGAGAGCGACGCCCTGGAACTGCTGCGCTCGGACCCGCCGATGACCAACCTGGTGTGCGCGGACCGGGAGTTCGAGATCGACGGCCGCAGCCTGAAGCATCCGCTCCCCTGTGTGCTGGTGGCCGCGACCGACGGGTTCTTCGGCTACGTGCACACGCCGGCCGACTTCGAGACACTGCTGCTGCGCACCCTGCACCAGGCGGGCACCGTCGAGGAATGGGCCGACCTCGTCCGCCGGGAGGTGCAGGCCTACACCGCGGACGACGCCTCGCTCGCCGTCGTGGCGCTCGGCTACCGGGGATTCAAGGACCTGCGCGAACAGTTCGCCGCACGTCTGGACGAGCTGACCGAACGCTACGTCCGCACCCGGCCGCGCGGCCTGGACCGTCCCGCCGGCCCGGCCGGCGAGACGGGACCCGGTCCGGCACACGCACCGGACGAGCCCGGTGACCTCCCGGCCCGGGTGCGCGCGTGGCAGGACAGCACCTGGCACGCCTACCGGGCCGGCTACGAGACCCATCTGCCCCCTGCACTCGAGGAGCGCGCATGAAGAAGGGCGATGTCATCGGGGGCTACCGCATCAGCAGCGAGCCCACGAACGCGGGCGGCGGCAAGTGCATGTGGGCGTTCGCCGAGAAGGGCGGCACCCAGTACTTCGTGAAACGGTTCCTGGAACCCAAGCGGCCCCGTGACGACGCGGCGGACTCGCCGAGCGTACGGATTCGGCGGCAGCTGGCCCGCGAGTTCGAGCAACGGCACCGCACCATCATGGAGCGGCTGCGCCCGGACGCCCGGGGCGGCGGCAACCTGGTGCTGGCCACCGGCTTCTTCCACGAGGGCAGTACCTACTACAAGGTCACCGAGCGGATCGACACCTCCAGCCTGGAGAAACCGCAGACCCTGGAACCCCGCAACAAGATGGTGCTGCTCAAGACCCTGGGCAACAGCCTCAAGCAGCTGCACGACATCGACGTCGTGCACGGCGACCTCAAACCGCTGAACGTCCTGGTGCAGAAGCGGGACGGTGCCGCGTTCCACACGGCGAAGCTCATCGACTTCGACGACTCCTACGTCTCGGGCAAGCCACCGGAGCCCGACGACATCGCGGGCGACTCGGTGTACGGCGCACCCGAGTGGCGCCGCTACATGCAGCGCGAGGACGCGGTGGGCCCCCAGCACCTGACCTGCGCGGTGGACGTGTTCGCGCTGGGACTGATGACCCACCTGTACCTGACGGGCGAACTGCCGCACCACGACAAGCGGTACGGCTCCCCGGCCGACGCCGTCAACGCGGGCGAGCGCCTCGACCTGGACACCCGGCTGTCGGACGAGATGCTCGGTCTGCTGCGCGCCATGACCACCCGCGCCCCGGGCGGCCGGCCACGGATCACGACGTTCCTGAAGACGCTGTCCGACCCGCGGGTGTGCGCCCTGCAGCACCGGCGTCCGGGGACCGGCAAGAGCAAGTCCCCGGCGGCGAAGCCACCTTCGGCCGCCGAGCCGGCGAAACCGTCGGCTCCCGGCCGGCGCACCAGCCGGATCAAGGCCAAGAACCTCACGCCCACCTCTGCGTCCACGCCCCGCCCCCGGCCCGCGACGGCACCGCCGGAGCCGCCGGGCACCGCCGCGGGAGCCGGCAGACCCGCGCCCCGGGCAACCTCCGCCACGCCCGAGACGCCCCCGGCACCCACCCCACCTCCGACACCCGCGGCGCCCGACGCGCCCGCGACGCCGCCGGCCGCCGGGGCCCCGGCGGAACGCAGCTCCCGTGTCCGCATCAATCTCGGCGGCCGGCGCCCGCGCCCCGGCTCGTCCTGACCCCGGCCGGCCCACCGGCGGCCGACGTGTCCCGCCCGTTCCATCCAGGAGACTCCGTATGAGCAACATCGAGCAGTACCAGGGGAATCTGCAGTACGCCGTCGACATCGTGCTGTGCGTCGACGCGACCGGGAGCATGTTCCCCGTCCTCGACAACGTGAAGTCGAGCGCCTTGCAGTTCCACGACCGGCTCAACGACGTCATGGCGAAGAAGGGCAAGGCGATCAGCCAGCTGCGGCTGAAGGTCATCGCCTTCCGTGACTTCGGCGACGACGCCTCGACCGCCATCCAGCAGACCGGGTTCCTCCGTCTTCCCCAGGAGTCCCGGGACTTCGAGGAGTTCGTGCGCGGCATCGACGCCTCCGGCGGCGGCGACATCCCCGAGTCCGGTCTGGAGGCGCTCGCGCTGGCCATCGACTCGCCGTGGGAGCAGGGCCTCGACCGCAGGCGGCACGTCATCGTGATGTTCACCGACGCGCCGGCCCATCCGCTGGGCGCGCACGCCTCCGTGCCGGGGTATCCGGCCTCCGTCCCGGGCAGCCTCGACGAGCTGTTCGAGCGCTGGGGATACGCCCGCAGTCAGACGGCGGTCATGGAGCAGTCGGCGAAGCGGCTGGTGCTGTTCGCGCCGGACCAGGCTCCCTGGTCCGACCCGATCGCCGAGGAGTGGGACCTCACCCTGCACTTCGCCTCCAAGGCCGGAGAGGGGCTGGAGGAGTTCGAGATGGACGAGATCATCGAGACGATCGCGAACAGCCTGTGAAGCTGGACTGGCCGGAGTTCGAGCTGGAGTGCAACGGTGCCGGCTATCTGACGTTCCACTGGCCCCGCTACGGACGCATCAGGTCACATGTGGGCCACTGCACCCGGCTCCGGTTGCTTCCGCAGGGCGCGGACGGGCTGTCCCAGTGGGTCTTCCATCTGCGCTTCCCCGAAGGGCCGACGCCCGGTCTCCTCGTGGTCCGGGTGGACGTACCGGCGGACCGGCAGGACGAGGCGAGGGATTACGGCGACCTGCTGCGGCGGCACTTCGGGATCCCCGAGGACCCGGACGACGAGGCGGGGGAAACCGGGTTGCCGCGGGTGCCCCTCGACGACACGCGGGAGTGGGTGGCCGCACCCGCGTCCGACGCGTCCGAGGAACTGTTCGCGGCGGTGGCGGCCCGCGTGGACGGCGACACGGGCTGAGTGCGCGGCGGGACCGACGGAAGACGGAAGAGGGGGGCGGCACGAGGTGGCGGGATCGGCCAACTGGCGTTGCACGGACTGCGACACGTTCAACGAGCCGGCGGAACCGTCTTGCACGGTCTGCGGCGGGAGCCGGCGCGGCACCGCACCGCTCCCGCCCCGTTCGGCTCCTGGGACGGCCGGGCCGGGGTCCTCGACAGGCGGCAAAACGGGGGCGGCTTCCGGCAGTAGGCCCGGGTCGGCGTCCGGCGGCAGACCGGGCTCGGCGTCCGGTGGCAAACCCGGGGCGGCGGGTGGCAAGCCGGGGGCGAAGCCCGCGAAGACGACGGCGAGGGCGAAAGCGGCCGGTTCCGGCGGGGCCGCCAAGCGGCCCGGTGGCGCCGGCCGCCCGTCCGCCCCCTGGCGCTGCGCGGACTGCGACACGAACAACGCGCGCACCGACCTGACCTGCATCGCGTGCGGTACCCCCTGGAAGGCGGCGAGGAAGGGCGCCCCCAGACCGCCGTCCGGGGACGCGGCCGCGAAGAAGTCCGCGCCACGCAAGGCGCCGCCCCGCCAGGCGACGCCCCGCGGCACCCCCGCGTCGTCCTCGACGCCCGGCAGGACCACGCCCCGCGGCACGCCCTCCGCCACGCCCCCGACCACGCCACGCACCTCCCGGCCCGGCACGTCGGCCACGGCGGGCGGGCGGACCGGCGCGGCGCCGGGCACGCGCCGTACCGGTACCGAGGAAGGTGTCTTCTTCCCGTCGTCCGCCGGCACGGGCTACCGGCCGACCGCGCCGCACGTCCCCACCCCGCCGCCGCGTCCGGAGCCGATCTACACGCCCTCCCCCAGGCCGCGCTACGGGCCGCCCCCGAAGAAGTCCAGGGGCGGCTGTGTACTGGGCTGCTTCGGCGCCGTCGCGGTGCTCTTCGCGATCGGAGCGCTGGCGCAGCACGGGGATGACTCGTCCGGCTCCGGCTCCCCGGCCCCCGGGAGCACCGCGCCGGCCTGCCCGGACCGGATCGCCGCCGAGCTGCCCGACGGCGACGGCGCCCGGCTCGTCCAGGCGTTCCGCACGAACAACAAACAGATCACCTTGTGCCGGACCGGGTCCGGAACGCTGTACTACTACGGCGAGTTCAGCGACGGCAGGGAGAAGGGCATCGCCATGAAGGCGAAGGCGACGAGCAAGGGGTACGAGGCCCGCAACGGCGTGTACCACTACGTCATCCACGGCGGTGTCGTCACGGTGTACCGGTCGGGCAGCCGGATCGGCCAGGAGGATGTGACTCCGGAGCCGTCACCGACCTGAGGAGCCGACTCCCGAGCCCCACCGGCCTCAGGAACCGATTCCGCATCCCTCACCGACCTCAGGAACCGACTCCCGAGCCGTCGCCGACCCGGCTCACGCGTCGCCGTACGCCTCCCCGCCCGGTTCGAATCGCGCCGTGCCGGCCGTCACGTCGGCGAGCCACGCGCGGAACGCGTCGACGTCGGCGTCCGGCAGGCCGATCTCGATGGTGACGGCCTCGCCGTAGCGGACGTCCCGCACCGCGCGTCCGGTGGCCCGCAGGTCGTTCTCGACCTTGCCCGCGCGCTGGTGGTCGACGGTCACCGTGGCCAGCCGGAACCGGCGCCGGGTGATCGTGCCGAGTGCGTCCAGGGCCTCGCCGACCGATCCTCCGTAGGCGCGGATGAGACCGCCGGCGCCGAGCTTGACGCCACCGTAGTAACGGGTGACGACGGCGACGGCGTACCGCATGTCGCGGCGCAGGAGCATCTGCAGCATGGGGACGCCGGCGGTGCCGCCCGGTTCGCCGTCGTCGCTCGCCTTCTGCACGGAGGCGTCGGCGCCGATGACGTACGCCCAGCAGTTGTGGCTGGCGTCGGCGTGCTTCCTGCGGACGGAGGCGATGAACTCCTGCGCCTCCCGCTCGGTGGCGGCCGGGGCGAGGGCGCACAGGAAGCGGGATCGGTTGATCTCGGTCTCGTGCACGCCGGCCCGGGCGACTGTGCGGTACTCGTCCTGCATCCCGTCAGCCTATGCGAGCGCGCCGGCCCCTCTCCTCGCGCCCGTCACCCCGTGGCCCCTCTCCTCGCGCCCGTCACCCCGTGGCACCTCGCTCCTCGTCCCCTCACTTCCCTCCGCCGGCCTTCCGCCGTTTCTCCCCGCCCTTGTGCCCGCGCGGCACGATGAACGAGGTGAGCAGGGCGGAGCCCGGAGCGAGGGCCGGCCAGCCGGTGCCGCGCCAGGTCAGGACGGCGATCGCGGAGGTGGGGAACTTCACCCGCACCCGTTCCAGCGTGTCGTCCAGGCCGTCCCCGGCCAGTTCCAGGACCAGGTCCCCGAGCCCCGGGTTGTGCCCGACCAGGAGCAGCGTCTCCACCCGGCCGGGCACCTCCCGCACGACCTCCGACAGGTCCGGTACGCCGGCCGCGTACAGCCGCCGGTCGTAGTGGACCGGCGGCGGGGTGCCCCACTGCCCGGCGGCCAGCTCCCAGGTGCGGCGGGCGCGCTCGGCGGTGGAGCACAGGGCGAGGTCGGGCAGGGCGCCGGCGTCGGCGAGGGCGCGTCCGGCGGCCGGGGCGTCCCTGAGGCCACGCGGCGCGAGCGGCCGGCGGTGGTCCTCGACGCCCTCGGGCCAGGCGGACTTGGCGTGCCGCAGCAGCACCAGGCGGCGCTGCGGGCCGGCGCCCGCCCGTTCGATCACGCCGGGCTCCCGATGTCGCGGGGCAGATCGAGGGCGAGCAGCCGGTCGGCGTATGCGTACGTCTCGAAGCGCGCGCCGTCGGGCAGGCCGGGGGCGGTCTCCACGTCCCGGAGGACCGCCAGCACGCCGGGCAGATCGAGGTCGTCCTCCCAGGCGGTCCGCAGCCGCGCCCGCACCTCGTCGGGCACCGGTTTCGAGGGCTGCCGCGCCCATCCGGCCACGGCCCGCCGCCATCGGGAGAGCTGTCGCGCGGCCCCGTCCAGCACGGCGCCGTCCAGCCGCACGGGTTCACCACGCGGCACGGAGAGCAGGGCCAGCCGCAGGGCGGCCGGATCGGAGAGCAGGCGGGCCAGGGGGCCGCGCGGGTCGGCGTGCTCCCGGGTCCCGGCGGCCGGGCCCCCGGCGTCCGGCGTGGGCCCCGGCTCCGGTCCCCGCGTCCACGTGACCGGTGCCACGCGCGCCACCGGTCCTTCCCCCTGGACGCGCCCGGCGCCCTCCGCCACGACGTGGACCGCCTGCGCCGCGCCCAGGCCCGCGGCGAGGTCGCGGCCGTCCTCCAGGGGGCGGATCGCCAGGGCGGTGGCGGCCGCGCGCAGCTCGGCGTGCTGCCGGGGCGCGAGGAGGCTCGTCCAGACCGGGGTGCCGCCCAGTTCCAGGGCGCGGACGAGCAGGTCGGCGGTGAGCAGCACGCGCAGGGCCGTCGGGTCCAGGCCTGAGGCGTGGGCCTCGATGCGGGTCAGGCCGCGGCGGGCGGGCGTGGCGGGGACGGGCTCACCGGTTCGGGCGTCGAGGATGCGGAGCACGGGGCGAGCGTAGGCGGACGGTCGGCACCACGCAGGCACTTGCGCCGATTCCGGGCACCGTGGCGGGGCAGGGGGCGGGAATCAGCGTCCCCGCAGCGCTGTTGCCGGAACCGACGAGGACCCCGAGAGCCGGGGTCCCCCGCAGCCCGAGGAGACGGCCGTGTACGGCGACGAAGCGACGATCCGCAGGATCCTGACCGAGCTGGGCGACACCTGGGCCGTGGTCGGCCTGTCCGCAAACCGGGACCGGGCCGCGTACGGCGTGGCCCGGGTGCTTCAGCGGTTCGGCAAGCGGATCGTGCCGGTGCACCCCAAGGCCGAGACGGTGCACGGCGAGCCGGGCTACGCCTCCCTCGCGGACATCCCGTTCGACGTGGACGTGGTGGACGTCTTCGTCAACAGCCGGCTGGCCGGCGCGGTGGCGGACGAGGCCGTGGCGAAGGGTGCGCGAGCCGTGTGGTTCCAGTTGTCGGTCGTCGATGAGGCGGCGTACGCGCGGACCCGCGAGGCAGGCCTGGAGATGGTCATGGACCGCTGCCCGGCGATCGAAATTCCTCGGCTGAGCTAGCTGTCTCTCTTTCTTCTCACAATTCTCCGCTGAATATTGACATTCGTAGTTGATGTCTGACCTGTGTGAAGACTCTTCCCCAATCGGACAAGATTCTGGGTCAAGTTTTGGGAAACAGTCTTTTGCTGGGACCGAAAGCCTTCCTAGCCTGTGGCCTCCTTGCCCGTAAATTTTGCGTTCATGAACTGAGAGGCCACCTGACATGGCGAAAGTCGACGCCTTGCCACAGGCCCAGACGGAGTCCGGCGGTTTGCGCCGAGATGTCGGACTGATCGGTCTGATGTGGGCCTCCGTGGGGTCCATCATCGGCTCCGGCTGGCTGTACGGCGCCGAGAAGGCGGTCGTCGTGGCCGGCCCCGCGGCGATCATCTCGTGGGTGATCGGCACGGTCGCGATCGTGCTGCTGGCGCTCGTGCACGCCGAACTCGGCGGCATGTTCCCGGTGGCGGGCGGCACCGCCCGCTACCCGCACTACGCGTTCGGCGGCCTGGCCGGCATGTCCTTCGGCTGGTTCGCCTGGCTGCAGGCGGCCACCGTGGCCCCGATCGAGGTCGAGGCCATGATCGGCTATGCCGGTCACTGGAAGTGGGCCCAGGCCCTGCAGCACGCCGACGGAACCCTGACCACCAGTGGTTTCCTCACGGCGGTCGCCCTGATGGCGGTCTTCGTCGGGGTCAACTTCTTCGGTGTGCGGGCCCTGGCGCACACCAACAGCGCGGCCACCTGGTGGAAGATCGCCGTCCCGCTCGCGGCGATCTTCATCATCGCGGTGGGCAACTTCCACGCGAGCAACTTCACCTCCGAGGGCTTCGCCCCGTTCGGCGCCAAGGGCGTCCTCGGCGCCATCAGCTCCAGCGGCATCATCTTCGCGCTGCTCGGCTTCGAGCAGGCGATCCAGCTGGCGGGCGAGAGCCGCAACCCCAAGCGTGACCTGCCGCGGGCGACCCTCGGCTCGGTGGCGATCGGCGCCGTGATCTACATACTCCTGCAGGTCGTGTTCATCGCCGCGCTGCCGCACGCCTCGTTCGCGCACGGCTGGGCCAAGCTCGACTTCGCCGGCATCAGCGGCCCGTGGGCGGGTCTGGCGACCCTGGTGGGCCTCGGCTGGCTGGGCTGGGTGCTGTACGTCGACGCGATCATCTCGCCCGGTGGCACCGGCCTGATCTACACCACCGCGACCTCGCGCGTCTCCTTCGGTCTGGCCAAGAACGGCTACCTGCCGAAGGCGTTCGCCAAGACCGACAAGCGCGGCGTGCCGTGGTTCGGCCTCGTCATGTCGTTCGTCACCGGCGTGGTCTGCTTCCTGCCGTTCCCGAGCTGGCAGGAGCTGGTCGGCTTCATCACCTCGGCGAGCGTGCTCATGTACGCGGGCGCGCCGCTGGCCTACGGCGTCTTCGCCGACCGCCTGCCGCACCACGAGCGCCCCTACCGGCTGCCCGGCGGCAAGTTCATCTCGCCGGTGTCGTTCGTGGTGGCCAACCTCATCATCTACTGGGCCGGCTGGGACACGCTGTGGCGGCTGGGCTTCGCGATCCTGCTCGGTTACGTGCTGCTGGGCTCCTACGCCTGGTACGCGACCAGCAAGCGGCTGCCGGACGCGCCCCGTCTGGACTTCAAGGCCGCGCAGTGGCTGCCCGGTTACCTGATCGGCCTGGGCGTGATCTCCTGGCTCGGCAGCTTCGGCGGCCGGGGCAGCATCCCGCTGTGGTGGGACATCCTGGTCGTC
Source organism: Streptomyces sp. NPDC096012 (assembly GCF_040426375.1). Classification (NCBI taxonomy): domain Bacteria; kingdom Bacillati; phylum Actinomycetota; class Actinomycetes; order Kitasatosporales; family Streptomycetaceae; genus Streptomyces; species Streptomyces sp. NPDC096012. The sequence continues at coordinate 16,900 of NZ_JBEOTD010000013.1, read as the reverse complement.
GCGGCCTTCTCGCTGGTCGTCTACTACTGGGCCAAGGCCACCGCCTCGAAGCCCGAGGCGATCGAGCGCAGCATCGAGGAGGTCGTGGTCACGGACGCGCCCGCGCACTGACCCACTCCCGCTCCCCCACGGTGTCCCGTCGGCCTGGCTGACGGGACACCGTCATAATGCTCGCGTGACGTCTCCTTCCCCCCACCCCGGCTCACCTGTCCCGAGCCGCTTTCCGGTCGTCGTCGTGGGCGCCGGACCGGCCGGCCTGACCGTCGGCAACATCCTGCGGGCCGCCGGTGTCGACTGCCTGGTGCTGGAAACCGAGAGCCGGGAGTTCATCGAACGGCGCCCGCGCGCCGGGGTCATCGAGGAATGGGCCGTACGCGGTCTCGAACGGCGGGGGCTGGCCGGCCGTCTGCTGGAGGAGGCGGAGCGGCAGTCCGAGTGCGAGTTCCGCTTCGACGACCGCGGATACCGCTTCGGCTACCACGAGTTGACGGGCCATCACCACTGGGTCTATCCGCAACCCCTGCTCGTGACCGACCTCGTGCGCGAGTACGCCGACGTGCGCGGCGGGGAGATCCGTTTCGGCGTGCGGGACGTGCGCCTGCACGACCTGGACTCGGACCGGCCCGCCGTCTCGTACACCGACCCGTACAGCGGTGAACGGCACCTGGTGCACTGCGACTTCGTGGCGGGCTGCGACGGGGCCCGGGGGGCGAGCCGGGCCGCGCTGCCGGACCGGGCGCTGATATCCCGGCACGACTACGGCATCGGCTGGCTGGCGCTGCTCGCCGAGGCGCCGCCGTCCGCCGACTGCGTGCTGTTCGGCATGCATCCCGAGGGGTTCGCCGGACACATGCCCCGCAGCCCCGGGCTGACCCGCTACTACCTCCAGTGCCCGCCCGGCGACGACCCGGACGACTGGCCGCACGACAGGGTCTGGGCCGCGCTCCAGCAGCGGCTGCGCGCGGCGGACCGCCCGCCGTTGAAGGAGGGGCGCCTGCTCGAGAAGCGGGTGCTCGACATGCACAACTACGTGGTCGAGCCCATGGTGTTCGGCCGCCTCTTCCTGGCCGGCGACGCGGCGCACCTGGTCGCGCCGATCGCCGCGAAGGGCATGAACCTGGCCCTGAACGACGCCTTCCTGCTCGGCGACGCCCTCGTGGCGTACCTGGCCGAGGGGGACCCCGCGGGGCTGGACGGCTACTCGGAGACCTGTCTGCGGCGCGTGTGGGACTACGAGGAGTTCTCGGAGTGGCTCTCGGAGATCTACCACGGCACCTCCCACGGCGATCCCTACCGGGCCGGTACCACGCTCGCCCGGCTCCGCCGGATCTTCACGTCGCCGGCCGCGGCGGCCGCCTTCGCCCAGCAGTACCTCGGCACGGCCACGGCGTTCTGAAACGGCCCGCCGCCGGGTCAGGCGACGCCCAGGCCCTCCAGGACCAGCGCGCCCGGCAGTTCGGCGAAGGCCTTGCCCGGGACCAGGAGTTTGCCGCGGCGGCGGCCGCTGCCGACCAGGACGTAGGGCAGGTCGACGACGGCCGCGTCCACCAGCACCGGCCATCCGGTGGGCAGCCCGACGGGTGTGATGCCGCCGTACTCCATGCCGGTCTCCCCGGTCGCCGTCTCCATCGAGGCGAACGAGGCTTTGCGAGCGCCGAGTTGGCGGCGGACCACACCGTTGACGTCGACCCGGGTGGTGGAGAGCACCACGCACGCCGCGAGGGTGGTCTCGCCGCCCCGCTTGCCCGCGACCACCACGCAGTTCGCCGACCGCTCCAGAAGGTCGCGGCCGTAGTGCTCGACGAAGACGGCGGTGTCGGCCCAGCGCGGATCGGTGTCGACGTAGAGGATCCGGTCGGCGGGCACGCCGCCCTGCCAGTCGCGTACGGCGTCGGCGACCGGGGCGGTCAGCTCGTCGAGGCAGTCGGGTGCCGGGGTGGCGGTGTCGAAGTCTCCGATGGGTGCGCGCATGCCCGCACGCTAACAAGCGGCGCCCGCCCGCCGTACCGGTGTCTCACTGCACGGGCGGCACGGAGACGGCCATCACCATCTCCATCGGGTCCGGGCCGCGGTTCGCGTACACGTGCGGGATGTTGGCCTCGAAGGAGGCGCTGGCACCGGCCGGTACGCGGTGGTCCTCGCCGTCCACGGTGAGGGTCAGCTCACCGGCGGTGACGTGGACCAGTTCGACGGTGCCGTTCGGGTGCGGTTCGGAGGGGCTGCTCTCGCCCGGCATCAGGCGCCAGTCCCACATCTCCAGCGGGCCGGGGGCCTCGGTGCCCGCCAGGAGCCGGTTGTAGCTGCCGGCCTCGGTGTGCCACAGCCGTACGGCCCGGTCGGCCGGAACCACGCGGACCCGCGGCCCCCGCTCGTAGTCGAGCAGCGTGGTGACGCTGACGCCGAGCGCGTCGCCGATCTTGACGACCGTGCCGATGCTCGGATTGGTGCGCGCCTGCTCGATCTGGATGAGCATCCCGCGGCTGACTCCGGCCCGGGCGGCGAGCACGTCGAGGGTGAAGCCGCGCACCGAGCGCCAGTGCTTCACATTGCGCGCCAGGGACTGGGTCAGCAGTTCGAGATCCGACACATTACGTCCAATATCCGAGAAAGTTCATTATCGTAAATGACGCAGTTCATTTGAATGAACTACGGTGGGGCGCACCCGCTCGTCCAACGAACTGTACTGCGAGGGATCGTGACCGCCGTCTTCGCCCTGACCACCAGTCTGCTGTGGGGGCTGGCCGACTTCGGCGGCGGGCTGCTGACCCGGCGCACCCCGGCGCTGACGGTCGTGGTCGTCTCGCAGGCCATCGCGGCGGCCGTGCTGGGGGCGATCGTCCTCGCGACCGGCGGCTGGAGCGAGGCCGGTCCCCGGCTGTGGTTCGCGATCGCGGCGGGCCTGGTCGGCCCGGTGGCACTGCTCTCGTTCTACAAGGCCCTCGCGCTCGGCCCGATGGGCGTCGTCTCCCCGCTCGCCACCCTCAGCGTCGCCGTCCCGATCGGGGTCGGCCTGGTCCTCGGCGAGCGTCCGGGGCTGCTCCAGGTCGCGGGCATCGCCGTGGCCGTCACCGGCGTCGTCCTCGCGGGCGGTCCGCAGCTGCGGGGCGCGGCCGTGCAGCGGCGGACGATCCTGCTCACACTGGTCTCGGCGCTGGGTTTCGGCGCGGTGTTCGCGCTGATCACCGAGGCCTCCACGAATGTCACCGGGCTGTTCCTCGCCCTGTTCGTCCAGCGGCTGACGAATGTGACGGTGGGCGGGGCGGCGCTGGCCGCCTCGGTCCGGCGCGGCGGGGCCGCCCTGCCGGAGGGGGGCTTCCCCTGGGCCTCGCTGCCCGCGCTGGCCTTCGTCGGGCTCGCCGACGTCGCGGCGAACGGCACGTACGCGATGGCCGCCCGGCACGGTCCGGTCACCGTGGCCGCCGTCCTCGCCTCGCTGTACCCGGTGGTGACGGCGCTGGCCGCGCGCGGCTTCCTCAGCGAACGGCTGCGCGCGGTGCAGGCGGCGGGAGCGGGGCTGGCCCTGCTGGGCACACTCCTGCTGGCGACCGGCTGAGCGGACCGCCGGCCGCACTCCCGCATCCGGCTCTCCGGCTCCAGTACGGCGAGCCGCGCCACCCCGGCTCGCCCGCACTCCCGCGTCCGGCTCTCCGGCTCTCCGGCTCTCCGGCTCTCCGGCTCTCCGGCTCTCCGGCTCTCCGGCTCTCCGGCTCTCCGGCTCCAGTACGGCGAGCCGCGCCACCCCGGCTCGCCCGCGCCGCCCGCGTCCGGCTCGCGTCAGCTCTCCGGCTCTCCGGCTCCAGTATGGCGAGCCGCGCCACCCCGGCTCGCCCGCGTCCGGCTCGCGTCAGCTCTCCGGCTCCAGTGCGGCGAGCCGCGCCACCCCGGCCTCGTCCAGGCCGGCCAGCGCCCGCAGCTGGTCCGGCGTCGTGCCCGCCGGGATCGGCACCGGGGCCGGGGTCCTGAGCGGCGGCTGCCAGCCCTCCTCCGCCGTCCAGTGCCGTACCACCCGGGCGGGCGCCCCGGCCACCACGGCATGGTCGGGGACCGTGCCGCGTACGACGGCGCCGGCCGCGACGACCACGTTCCGCCCGATCCGCGCGCCCGGCAGGATCACCGCGCCGGTGCCGATCCAGCAGCCGGGGCCGATCTCGACCGGCTCCATCCGCGGCCACTGCTTGCCGATGGGCTCGTGCGGGTCGTCGTAGGAGTGGTTGGTGGAGGTGACGTAGACGTAGGGGCCGAAGTAGCAGTCGCTGCCGATGGTGACCGTCGTGTCCGCGATGACGTGGCTGCCGCGGCCGAGGACCACTCCGTCGCCGAGGCGCAGGATCGGCTCGGGCCCGAGATCGAGGTCCGGCATCAGGCCGGCGGTGAGGGTGACCTGCTCGCCGATGATGCAGTGGGAGCCGAGGTGGATCCAGGGTTCGCCGAAGACCGTGCCGAGCGGGAAGGCCAGCTTGGTACCCGTTCCCATCGCGCCGAAGCGGAAGCCGGCCGGGTGCTCGGCGGTGACGGAGCCGGTGCGCTGGGCCCAGGCCCACGCCGTGTGGACCGCGCGCTGGGCTAGGCGGCGGCGCCAGGATGAGAACGTGTTCTTGCGCTTCGGCACGGGCTCACGTTACTCAGCGGTCGCCGCGGGCGAGAGAGCGGCCCGCTGTGATCTTTGCCCCACCCGGTGTCGTACGGTTCGACGCGGACGGCGCACAACGGCGGACGCGAGGAGACGGTGATGGGGCGGAAGGCGCTGATCGTGGGCATCGGAGGCAAGGAGCCGCGGGTCGATCCGGAGGCGTTCGTCGCGCCGACGGCCTCGGTGATCGGTGACGTGACCCTGCGCCCGGGGGCGAGCGTCTGGTACGGGGCGGTGGTACGCGGTGACGTCGAGCGGATCACCGTGGGCGCCGACGCCAACGTGCAGGACAACGTGACGCTCCATGCCGACCCGGGGTTCCCGGTCAGCGTCGGCGAGCGGGTGTCCATCGGGCACAACGCGGTGGTGCACGGCGCGACCGTCGAGGACGACTGCCTGATCGGGATGGGCGCGACCGTGCTCAACGGGGCGGTGATCGGGGCCGGATCGCTCGTCGCCGCGCAGGCCCTGGTGCCGCAGGGGATGGTGGTGCCGCCGGGGTCGCTGGTCGCGGGCGTGCCGGCGAAGGTGAGGCGCGAGCTCTCCGAGGAGGAGCGTCAGGGGGTGACCCTCAACGGCACCCTGTACGCGGACCTGGCGAAGGCGCACCGCGAGGTGCACCAGTAGGCCGGGCGCTCACTCACCGGCGCCGACGGGCTCCGCCTCCCGCTCGGTCCGCGGCTGGGCCTTCTTCGCCTTGCGCCTGATGACCAGCATGGAGGCGAGGCCGATCAGCAGCGCCACCGCGAGGCCGAGGTAGGAGAACCTCTTCAGCCAGTCCTCGGCGACGATGCCGACGTAGTAGATGACGGCCGTCGTGCCGCCCGCCCAGCAGATGCCGCCGAGGACGTTGGCGGTCAGGAACTTCCAGTAGGGCATGTGCAGGACGCCCGCGAGCGGCCCGGCGAAGATGCGCAGGAGGGCGACGAAGCGGCCGAAGAAGACGGCCCACATGCCCCACTTCTCGAAGGACCGCTCGGCGGTGGCCACATGGCCCTCGCCGAAGTGCCTCGGGAACTTCCTGCCGAGCCAGGCAAGCAGGGGGCGCCCGCCCTTGCGGCCGATCGCGTAGCCGATGGAGTCGCCGATCACGGCACCGGCGGTGGCGCACACGCCGAGGACGACCGGGTTGACGCCCGAGTGCTGGGAGGACATCAGCGCCGCCGAGATCAGGATGATCTCACCCGGCAGCGGAATGCCCAGGCTCTCCAGGCCGATCACCAGGCCCACCAGCGCGTAGACGGCGGCCGCGGGCACCGAGTCGAGCCATTCCTGGACGTGCACCGCCGGTTCCTCCCCTGTCGCTGACGATTCCCGCGGGGCCGGCATGCGAGACGCGCCCCATGGGAAGGCTACCTGGTCGGCGGTGAACGGCGGCTTGCGCGCACCCGCCGGACGGCACCGTCCCGCCCCCGCTCCTTCGGTCTTCGGACATCCCGGTGTCATGCGGGAGGGGAAGGCTCCCCGCGGTTTCGCCCGACCCGCCTCCCCCAGGTCCCCGTCGTGGGGTCCGCCGCGGAAGGACGACGTCCCGTGTCCTCACTGTCCCCTCTCCCCCCGCTCGTCCCCGCCTCCGCCGCCACGCTCCCCCGGGCGGAGACCGCCGCGGAAGGACGACGTCCCGTGTCCTCACTGTCCCCTCTCCCCCCACTCGTCCCCGCCTCCGCCGCCACGCTCCCCCGGGCGGAGACCGCCGCCGGGCCCGAGGTTCCCCACCCGGGTCCCGACGCCCCGGCCCGGACGGGGTCCCCGCTGCCGGGGCGGGCCGTGCGGCTGGCCCTGTGCCTGGCTCCCGTGCTGCTCGCGGGCTGCTGGGCCGTCGGCAACCGGCCCGTCGTCCAGGAGGGCGTCCGTCGGCTGGTCGCCGCCGACCCGCGCTGGCTCCTCGCCGGTGCCGGCCTGACCTGTCTGAGCTGGGTGGCCGCCTCGTGCGTCCGGCAGGGCGCCCTGCCCGACCGGCTGCCGCCGGGGCTGCTGCTGGCCTCGCAGTTCGCCGCCGGTGCCGCCAACCACGCGCTGCCCGGCGGGCTCGGCGCCCATGCCGTCACCCTGCGCTTCCTGCGGGCGCGGGGGGTGCCGCTGCCCCGGGCCACCGCGTCGATCGGCCTGTACTCGCTGGCGAGGTCCTCCGCGAAGACACTGGTGCTGCTCGTGTTCCTGGCCGTCTCGCCCGCCTGGCGGCGTCTCGGCGAGCTGATCCCGGACGGCCGGGTGCTCGTTCCGGTGGCCGCCGTGACAGGAGGGGCCCTGGCGGTCGCGGGGGTGCTGCTGAGCGCCGTACGGCCCCTGCGGCGGCCGGTGACCGTGCTGCTGCGCTCGGCCCTCGCCGACGCGCGCGAGGTGCACGCGCGGCCCGGCCGGGTCTTCGCGCTCTGGGGCGGCGCGGTGGCGATGCCCCTGGTGCAGGCGGGCACCCTCGCCTGCGTCGGGGCCTCGCTGGGGCTGGGCCTGCCGTGGGAGCAGGTGACGCTCGCCTACCTGGCCGCGGGTACGGCGGTGGGTGCGGTGCCCGCGCCGGGCGGACTCGCGGTCGACGCTGCGCTGGTGTGGACGCTGGTCACCTTCGGTGCCACACCGGCGGTCGCCACGGCCACCGTGATCGGTTACCGGGTGCTGACCGACTGGCTGCCGCTGCTGCCCGGCGCGCTGGTGCTGTCGGCGCTGATCCGCGCCAAGGCGCTGTGAGCGGACGGTGCGGTGCCGGGCCCGTTGCACCACCAGTCGGCCCTCGCCGGAGAGGCCGGGCGCCTGCCGGACCCGGAGGACTGGACGAACCTCGGGAGGGGGGCGCCTGTCGCGCACCCGGCAGGATGCACACTCGCGGACCGCTCGGAGGCCGGCTCGAGGCGGTGCGCTGCCACGAACGCGGCATCCGCCTGTTCCAGGAAGCAACAGCGGTGGCGGGCGGTCAACGCGCTTCACCTCGTCCCCCTGCTCAGCTCCACGTTCCGGGCCACACTGCGCGCCGGTTCGGCCTCTCCGACGACGTGCCCGGGTGGGACGGTGTGTTGGTCCGTCCGGGTGACAGTCGAGTCAAGGCGATGGTGCCTGGTTGGCCATTTCGGGTTAATGGTGGTGACCGTTTTCCGGTGGGTCGCCCATCTCTCCGGGGAGAGATGGGCGACCCCGCCGGTGCGCCGGTGCGTGGTACGTGTCCGTGTGTCTTCTCTCTGTCCCGGTGTGCGGGCGGTGATCCGGTTCGCGTGTTCCGGCGCCGTGCGACGCGGGCCCCGGTGGGAGTTCTCGGGCGGCCCTCTCAGCTGAGAGAGGTTTGTCATGGAACGGACTACGTGTTGGTGGGGAGCTCCGGCGGTAGCCGGCGGGTTTCGGCCGGTTCTACCGGCCGGTGGACCTGAGGTGGCCGCTGTACAGGGGCTTGTGGCCGCGCCGTTCAGTGCGGCGTTCTCCACGGTGACGATCCCGGCGGGCACGACCCCGCTGGGGGTGGCGGTGGCGCCGAACGGCAACGTCTACGTCGGCAACGCCAATTCGAGCAATGTGACGGTGATCAGCAGCACCACGAACACGGTCCTGGCCACCGTCCCCGCCGGCTCAAACCCGGCCATGATCGCGGTGGCGCCGAACGGCAACGTCTACGTCACCAACCAGAGCTCGAACAACGTGACGGTGATCAGCAGCGCCACGAACACCGTCCTGACCACCGTCCCCGTCGGCGGGGGCCCGTTCGCGCTGGCGGTGGCGCCGAACGGCAACGTCTACGTCGCCAACAGCACTTCCAACAACGTGACGGTGATCAGCAGCGCCACGAACACCGTCCTGACCACCGTCCCCGTCGGCGCGGTCCCGGACGCGGTGGCGGTGGCGGCGAACGGCAACGTCTACGTCGCCAACCGGAACGCGAACACCGTGACGGTGATCAGCAGCGCCACGAACACCGTCCTGACCACCCTCCCCACCGGTGGGTTCCCGGGCGCGGCGGCGGTGGCGCCGAACGGCAACGTCTACATCGCCAACCAGACCTCGAACAACGTGACGGTGATCGACAGCGCCACGAACACGGTCCTGGCCACCGTCCCCGCCGGCACGGTCCCGGGGGTGATCGCGGTGGCGCCGAACGGCAACGTCTACGTCACCAACACGATTTCGAACAACGTGACGGTGATCAGCAGCACCACGAACACGGTCCTGGCCACCGTCCCCACCGGCGGGGGCCCGTTCGGCGTGGCGGTGGCGCCGACCGGCAACGTCTACGTCGGCAACAGCAATTCCAACAACGTGACGGTGATCAGCAGCGCCACGAACACCGTCCTGGCCACCGTCCCCGTCGGCGCGTTCCCCTTCTCGGTGGCGGCGGCGCCGAACAGCAACGTCTACGTCACCAACGCCAATTCGGCCAACGTGACGGAGATCTCGCCGTTGACGGTGACGACCTCCCCTGCGGCGCCGGTGTGCGGGCAACCGGTGACGTTCAGCATTTCCGGGGGAACTCCGAACGGAACGGCGGTGGTGAACTTCGGGGACAGCAGCCCCACGGTCACCGTCCCCCTGGACGCCACCGGGAGCGGGCAGACCACCCACACCTACACCGCCGGTACGTTCACCGCGACCGTGAACGGCAACCCCACCTCCGTGACCGTGAGCCCCAACCCCACAACGACGACGCTGTCGGTGATGCCGAACCCCTCCACCTGCGGGCAGAGCGTGACGGTGTGCGCCACCATCACCCCGGCACCGGCCACCACCACCGTGCCGACCGGCACGGTCACCTTCACCCTCCCCAACGGCCAAACCCAGATGATCCCCGTCAATGCCTCGGGGCAGGCCTGCTTCACCACCACCGCCCTGACCACCGGCACCCTCACCGCCGCCTACGGCGGTGACAGCTGCTTCACCGGCTCCACCGCCGGCACCTCCGTCACCGTGAACCCCGTCCCCACAACGCTGACCGCGCAGCCAGGCACCATCCGGCTCCGGCTGACCCCGCTGCCCGAGTTCTACATCCCCACCCTCAGCGCCACCCTGAAGACCACCTCGGGGATGCCGGTGGCCGGTCAACCGGTGACCTTCACCGCCACCACGCTCTTCGGCCCGGTCAACCTCGGCACCGCCGTCACCGACGCCAACGGCACCGCCACCATCCACAACGCCATCGTCCCCCCCTACGCCGTCGCCACCCCCTTCTACACCGCCGCCTTCCCCGGCACTGCCTGCTACGCCGCGGCCACCGCCCACGGCATCCTGCTGTTCATCCCCCTCCCGGGCTGATCTCACCGGCTCCGGAAACCCCACGTCACCTGGTCTGCCGCGACGTGAGGAACACACCGTGGCCCGACTGGACGAGCCGGCCGACCAGTCGAGGGGGTTGGCGAGACGCGTGGATTCCAGAGGCGGGGCTCCGGCCGCGAAGGCGGCTCTGGTATCGGCACGGTGATCGGCAGACCTGGGCGCAGGCCCACGACCGTCTTGGCCACGGTGAATTCCGCGTCAGCGGCCGGAGTCCGGCCCCCACGCCCGAGAGAAGGCGCAGGCCGCGGGCGAACGCGGGGGCCGGAAACGCGAGGGACTACCGGGGCCGGAGGACTACCGGGGCCGGAGGACTACCGGGGCCGGATAAACGGGGGGCGCCCTGGACGGGCACCCACCGCGTCACCACGTCCGGGACCCACCGCCTCGCCCGGCACGGCACCCAGCACGTCCCTGCGCACAGCGCCTGCCGCCCGGCCCCGCGCGGCACCCGGCAGGTCTCCGCGCACGGCGCCGGACGCCTGGCCCCACACGGCACCCCGCACGACTCCGCGCACAGCAACCACCGCACGGCCGCGCGACGCACCGAGCACGTCGCCCAGCGCCGCGGACGTGTCACCACGCCGCGGGTCGTCCTCGGCACGCGCCTGGGCGAAGCGGGGAGTCGCGCCGTACATCCCGGAGCTCTCGCCACCGCCCCCGGGCGTCCCACGCGGGATGCCGTCCGGCGTGTTGCTCCCGGGCGCCTTCCCGGCACGCCCCCGCGAGGGCTCCGCGTCCGGGCCGTCCGGCGCACCCGGTGCCGCGCCGGGCCGCGGACGACCGCCCGGATCCGGCTCCAGGACCCAGCGCTGCTGCCGGGAACCGTCCCGGGCCCTGACTCCCGCGCCCGGCCCGGAGACACCGGTACCCGGGGCCAGGGCCAGCCCCTGGCGCCGGCGGAGGAGGATCTCACCGCGCACGGTGAAGTCGTACGACACCTCTCCGCCGGGCACGGCGCAGTCGTCCAGCACGACCGCCCTCGACGCGGGGTGGGCGGCGAGACACAGGGACGGGTCGGCTGCGCTGCGCAGCAGACCGTCGTCCCGGTACGACCACTGCTGTGACGCGGCCGGCGAACAGGCCGCGAGCCGGACGCCCGCACCCGCCGTGATCCTTTCCCCGCGCACGTCCAGGCAGAGTCCGGCGGCGAGGGCGCGCAGCCGGCCGCGGGCGACCTCGACGGGCCCACCGGCCGACCCGGCGGAGGGCGACGCACCGGAGTCGGTCGCGGCCGGCCAGGCGGCGGTGCCGGTCGGACGGTCCATGCCGCTCGCGCGGGTGGTGTGGCCGGCGGGGGCGCCCCAGGCGGGACCGGGCGCGGGAACACCGTTGTCGTCGGACCAGCTCCTGGCCACGAGGACCGTGGCGAGCAGCGCGAGCGAGGTGAGTCCTACGCCCACGGCCAGCGCCGTGCGGCGGCGGTTCTCGGGCGCGGTGCGGTGCCGGCCGGTGCCCGCCGGGGGCACCGGCGCCGGCTCCGCCTCGGCGCGTACCCTCCCTTCCTCCACGACGCCGTGGCCGGGCCGGGAGCCGGAGAGGTGCCCGGGACCAGGGCCGGGACCGGGGCGTGAGTCGAGATAGCGACGGGCGCCCCAGCCGAGCACCGCCTCGGCGAGCAGCAGTCCCAGTTCCCCGTCGAAGCGGGCGAGTTGTTCGGCGGCGAACCGGCAGTGGCGGCAGGCCGTCAGATGCCGTCGCACCTCAGGCAGCAGAACGCCGCCACGGCGAATGGGGATGTCGAGAAGCCGGTTGTAGAAACGGCATTCCCTGGTGGGCGCGAGATCCCGGTGGGCGCGCACACAACCCGCCCGGAATTGCTCCCGTGCCTGCTCGAGGGCGGTCGTCGCGGTGGCCACGTCGATCCCCAGCAGACCAGCGGGTATGTATATGGGTTCCGCCTCGACCTCGGTGTGCCACAAGAGGCATTGCGAGCCCCCGGGAAGGGCCCGGAACGCGCTTTCGGCGAGCTGTCGCTTTTCCGGTGTACCGGGCTTTGTCGCACTGAGCCCGCGACCACCGGTGGTTCTGCGCAATTCCGGCAGGGTGTCGCAGGTTCCCTCGTCCGTCGCCCAGGTGCGGACGGTGTCACGGACGGCGACGAGCAGCCGGGGACGCAGCGCGCCGCCGGCCGTGCGGTCGAGCACCTGATGGAAGGCGGCGGTGGCGACCAGGTGGGCGGTGGGCCCGGAGGAGGTCAGACAGACGACCGCGTAGTCGCGGGCGGCGGGCCAGTGCCTGGCCAGCAGCACGGCGACGGAGTGGTGGTGGGCGATGTGCGGGCCGCCGAGCCTGGCGACGAGTTCATGGTCGGACTCCCCGGTCGGACCGGGCAGCGGCGGGTACGGCGGGCGTGGGGGGTAAGGGGACTGCACGGAACCATTTCCTTTCCAGCCGCAGGACGACATGCCGAACCGCGTCCTGTCGGAAAGCAGTGCCTGATCGGTGCGTACCTAAGGGGCCGGCTCCGGCGTTCTGTGCGCCTGCCTTTGCCCTCCCGCGGGAGGCTCACCTTCGCACACGCGCCTCACATGAAACAAGAAGTTCGAATGACTCGGCGTCAGGCTCGGCCAATCACGGAAGGTTACCGCCGGTACCCCCCGGAGCCCGGTCCAGCGGGCGGTCGGTGTGCGGTCAACTCGTGTGCGTGGAAAGGCGGATGGCACACGGTATCTCCGTCTTCCCGAGCCTCCGGCGGGCGGCCTCCACAGCTGGTTCCCATGATTCTCCGGGTCACTCCCATCCGCTTACCCCGGCATGCGCCGCATGATCGCCCTTCACTCCACAGCGACCGGCGCACGGCACGGCGTGGCCGACGGAGCGGATCCGCCCCTACGGCTGCGCGGCGGTGGAGTCCACCGGGGAGGCGGGCGTCGCCCGGATTCGTCGACCGGCTCGGGGCGTTCGTCACCGGCCTGGAGAACGCCGGCAACCGCGGCACCGGTGCGGAGGCGCCGCCGGCAACCGCGGCACGCGTGCGGGGGCGCCGCTGGCAACCGCGGCATCGGTGCGGAGGCGCCCTACGGAGCGGCCTGACGCGGCCGCCCGGGCCGGCGGACGGAAGAAGGGGCCCTCGTGGGCCCCTCTTCGCGTACCGGGTCAGCTCTCGCTGTTGGGACGCAGTGTCCACACGACGGCCATCTCACCGGTCACCGCGCCGTCCGCGCGCCGGATCTCGATCGCGACGGGGAACTCGGGGCGCTGCCCGGCGTCCAGTTCGGCGACGACGTCGGCGGCCGGACGGCCGAGGGTCGCGGTCGCGGTGACGGCGCCCATCGCCAGCTTCCGGTAGGCGATCTCGGCGCGTACGGCCAGTGGCACCGCGCGCGAGAGCTGTTCGCCGAAGGCGGCCAGCACGATGGCCCCGCTCGCGGACTCCCCGAGCGTGAACATCGCGCCGGCGTGCGGGCCGCCGACGTGGTTGTGGAACTCACCCTGGTCCGGCAGAGAGACCACGGCCCGGTCGGCGGTGGTCTCCAGGAACTCGAGGTTCAACGTCCGGGCCATGGGCACGGTGGCGGCGAGCATCTCGCCGATGGACATCTGGTCTGCGCTCATGGACGGCATGTTACTCGCGAGTAGCCATCACTGGCCAGGCCCTGTGCCGACGCTCACCCCGTTTCGCCACCACCCTGCCGAGGACCGGTGACCGAATCGTGTGCGCAGTCGCACTCGAGATCTCGGGGGCTGATGAGTCCAGCGGGTCCACGACTCTTGATCACTGTGGAGCCTGCTGATTGGCTGGCCGGCATGACCGATCTCGGACCCGTTGCCTGGCCCCCTGCATCGATCAGGACCAAGAGGCTCGTACTCCGTGAGCCCGAGGCCCGGGACCGTGCGGCATTCATCGAACTGTTGGCGTCGCCCGAGGTGCACACCTACCTCGGCGGCCCCCGCCCGCGTGAAACGCTTGAGCGTGAGCTGCCCAGGGTGCCTGAGCGGTGGCCCGGGAGCTTCGCCGTTGATCTCGACGGGGAGATGATCGGGCAGATCCTGCTCAGGAGAGCACCGGAGCGCAGTCGCCCGGCTGCTGCGGGGAAGGTCGATCTCGGCTACATGTTCCTGCCGCGAGCGTGGGGATTCGGGTATGCCACCGAGGCGTGCTCGGCGGCACTCGACTGGTTCGACGGCGTCCTTCCCGGCGAGCCGGTAGTACTCCACACCCAGACCGCCAACGTCGGCTCGATGCGCCTCGCGGTGAAGCTGGGGTTCACCGAGGTGGAGCGGTTCCGGGCCTGGGACGCCGAACAGTGGCTCGGCCTGCGGGCACCGGTCACGCCCTCCGATTGAGCTCGCGCTCGGCAGCGTGGTTCCGTCGAAGTCCTTTGCTCTCCTTGACGAAGCTGGGCGGATCTTCGGTAGCCACGGCGAGGTCGTCCGCGGCCTGGCAGGTGGCGCCCTGTTGCTTGAGCAGGGCCGGCAGTCGCCGGCCGAAGGCCTCTTCGACAGCCGGGAGACTCGGAGAAGGGTCTCAAGGGCCGTGGGGGCCGAGGGCGTTCCGCTGCCCGTTGCAGGCCGCTCACCCGATCCTTGCGGGCAACGGACCAGGCCGCCTGCACCCTGGATTAGGGTTACTGGCCATGTGGCCAGATCAGCAGCCGCCAGGGGGCGCGCAGAACCCGCAGCACAACCCGTATCAGCAGCCGGGTTATCAGCAGCCGAATCCGTATCAGCAGCCCGGATCCCAGCAGCCCGGACCTCAGCAGTATCCGCAGCCTGGTCCGTACGCGGAGCAGCAGCCAGGTCCGTACGCGTCGCAGCAGGGCCCGTACGCGCAGCAGCCGCCGGCCGCGCCGTACGGGCAGCAGCCGCAGTGGGGCCAGCCCCCCACCGCGCCCCTGCCCGTGCCTCCGCAGGGCGGTGGTGGCCGCACGAAGCTCGTCGCGATCATCGCCGCCGCGGCGGTCGTGGTGACGGCCGCGGTGACCGGCTTCCTGGTCCTCGGCGGCTCCAAGGACGACCAGGCCGAGGGGGGAAAGGACGGCAAGCACACGAGCGGGTCGCCCTCGTCCGACCCGACGTCCGCCCCGTCCTCCTCGGCCTCGGAGGACGATCCGCGCGGCAACGCGACGGAGAAGCCGACCGTCGCGGGCTGGAAGGTCGTGGTGAACCAGAAGTGGGGCATCGCCTTCGACGTGCCCGGTGACTGGGAGGTGAAGTCTCCCGGCATCGAGATCGGGTTCGAGGACCGGAAGTCGGACAGCTCCAAGCCGCTCATCGCGATGTCGGGCACCGCCGAGGACCGGCCCAAGTGGTGCTCGTCCGACGACGACAAGGACGGCCGCACCGACGACACCCCGCTGGCGGTCGTGGGCACGAAGGGCGCGGACGGCGCGAAGAACACGGACGAGATCGCCGTCAACACCCCCGCCTGGTGGGTCTACGGCGGCTACACCCAGCCGGACAAGAAGAGCATCACCTTCGACAAGAAGGCCACCGCGTTCACCACCACGTCGGGCGTCAAGGGCAGCATCGGCTGGGCGCAGTCGTCGGGCACGCCGCGTAAGGGCAAGTGCGCCTCCGACGGCAAGGCGGTCACGTTCGGCTTCAAGAACGGTGCCAACGACTTCGTGTCGTTCAACTTCTACGGCGCCAAGGGCGTGAAGGACGAGGTCCCGAAGGCGACCGTCCTCAAGATCCTGAGCACGGTCCGGCTGCACGGCACGCCGACCCATCAGTGACCGTACGGCGACGTCGGCCACACCCGGCCGCGCCCGCCGGGCGAGGCAATGCCGGCCGAACCCCGTGAGCACCGAGGTGAGTCACCGGCCGGGGGCTGCGGGACTGCGGGGCTGCGGGGCTGCGGGGCGTCGTCGTCCGGTTCTCGGTCGCCGACGCGGTCGCCCGTCCGGTTCTCGGTCCCCGACGCGGTCGCCGGGGCCGCGCGCCCCGGTGGTGCCGGTCACCGCGCCGGTACCGCGGGGGCCGGACGTCCGTGCCCCGGCCCGTCGCATCGCGCCGGTGGCCGCCCCGGCGACGGCCTCAGCCGATGCTGAACGCCCCGTCCGGGGGTTCGGGCGAGGGTACGGCGTCGGCGTCCTCGACCGGCCTGGCCGCGCCGATGAAATCCCTCAGCCCCGCGCCGTGTTCGACCCGGGCCGGGAAGGCGTCCGCCGCCACCCGGCGGGTCAGTGCGGGAATGTCGAGGGGCCGGTGCGCGGCGACGAGCACCGCGTTGCCGAACCGCCGGCCGCGCAGCACCCCCGGCTCGGCGATCAGCGCGAGTTCCTCGAAGACCGTGGCGAAAGTGGCCAGTTGCGAGCGGAGGAAGCCGAACGGCGCCGCGTCGGCGAGGTTGGCCAGATAGACCCCGTCGGCCCGCAGCACCCGCGCGGCCTCGCGGGCGTAGGCCAGTGTGGTCAGGTGCGCCGGCACCCGGGACCCGCCGAAGACGTCGGCGATGACCACGTCGGCGTGATCGTCCGGGGCCGCCGCCAGCCAAGCCCGGGCGTCGGCGCCGTGCACCGCGACACCGGAGCCCTCCGGCAGCGGAAGGCACTCGGCGACCAGCTCCAGCAGGCCCCGGTCCGCCTCGACCACGTCCTGCCGCGAACCGGGCCGGGTGGCCGCCGTGTACCGGGGCAGCGTCAACGCTCCCCCGCCCAGGTGCACCACGTCCAGCGCCCGCCCGGCCTCGGCCACCACGTCCAGGACGTGCCCGAGCCGCCGTGCGTACTCGAACTCCAGGTGCGCGGGGTCGTCCAGGTCCACGTACGACTGCGGGGCTCCGTCGACCGTGAGCAGCCAGGCCCGCTCCCGGTCGATGTCGGGCATCAGCTTGGCGGTGCCGTGGTCGACGGTCCTGCTCACCGGTATGGGTTCGCTCACCACGCCATTGTCGCCGCTACGGAAGCCACCGGGCACCGGGCACCGTACGAGGGACCACCCCGGGCGCCGGACCGCACACGCGAAAGGACACCGGGCTCCTCCTGGGGGGTGCCTCTATGTCTTTAGTCAAGCAAGCCGTGGGGTTCTGGGTTCGTAGAAGGTTCCGTCGCGGAGCATGGCGAACAGGACGCTGATGCG
>NZ_JBEOTD010000012.1:166173-176684 GCF_040426375.1 Streptomyces sp. NPDC096012 | reverse complement strand
CATCAGCGTCCTGTTCGCCATGCTCCGCGACGGAACCTTCTACGAACCCAGAACCCCACGGCTTGCTTGACTAAAGACATAGAGGCACCCCCCCCGCGCCGAACGGCGGCCGAAGAGAGGACAGGCGCCGATCCGGCCGCTTACGGGAGGGTCATCTGAAGAAATGCGCTCCCGACCAACTACGACAGTGATCTCCGCACCGCGTCGACCAGGGCAGCCGCACGCGCATCATCACCGCCCGCGATGATGGTGTTCATCGCGTATCCGAAGGCAACGCCATGCTCCGGGGCCGCGAAGGCAAGCGAGCCTCCTCTGCCGGTGTGGCCGAAAGAGCCTGGCCCGAGCATCGGGTTGCTCTCGGTTGGCAGCATGTACCCGGCGCTGAAGCGGCTGGGGATCAGCATGACCTGGTCCTTCCCGCGGGCCTGCTCCTCGGTCGCTGACGCCAGGGCGTCCGGGGAGAGCAGGCGCACGCCGTCCACCTCGCCGATCAGCGCGGCGTACATGCGGGCAAGAGCGCGTGCGGTGCCGATGCCGTTGGAGGCCGGGAGCTCCGCGGCCTGCACCTCCGGTGAGTCGAAGTCGATCTCGGGCGGGTCGGTGACGGCGTACGCCCTGTTGCTGAATGAGTTCGGGTCCCGCCATGCGGCGACCTGCTCGCGGAGTTCCTCGGGCACCGACTCGGTGGGCAGGGTGGTGAGGTCGACGTCCGGCCGCTGGTACACCATGCGGCTGACTCGGTCGCGCTCGCCGGCGGGCAAGCCGATGAAGAAGTCCAAGCCCAGCGGGGTCGCGATCTCGTTGGCGAAGAAGCGGCCCGGTGAGCGGCCGGACACCCGTCGGATCACCTCGCCGACTAGCCAGCCCCAGGTCCGGCCGTGGTAGCCGTGCGCTGTGCCCGGAGTCCAGAGGGGGCGTTGCGCGGCCAGTGCCGCCGCCATCGGGTGCCAGGCCAGCGCATCCTTCAACGGCACCGGCTGGTCCAGCGTGACCAGGCCGGCCTGGTGGGACAGGAGCCAGCGCACCGGGATGTCCGCCTTGCCGTTCGCGGCGAACTCCGGCCAGTACTTCGCGACGGGCGCGTCCAGGTCGAGTGCTCCGCGCTCGGCCAGCATGTGCGCCATGGTCGAGGTCGCGCCTTTGGTCGCCGAGTAGACCAGTTGCAGCGTGTCGCGTGTCCAAGGACGACCGGTTTCGGCGTCGGCCACGCCACCCCACAGGTCCACCACCGGTCGGCCGTTCCGGTACACGCACACCGCCGCGCCGAGGTCTCCGTGCCGGGTGAAGTTCTCTATGAACGCCGCCCGCACTGGCTCGAACCCGGGTGCCACCTCACCGTAGATCGTCGTCATGTCGGCCATCCTGGCAGTCTTGCAGCCCTCTTCACCGAGATCGGCTCGTCTGCGGTGGTCGGGCGGTCGACATCAAACGGCGACAGGCAGTTCCTGCAGGCGCTCCCGGAACTCGCGGACGGAGGGAACGGACTTGTGCGGCTCCAGCCGTGTGGAGAACTCCTTGAGGCGGTTCAGGGCTCGAATGGAGCTGACGCAGTCCTCCAGCAGTTCGGCGCCGTAGTTCGCTGCGTCCAACGCACCCTCCAGGTCGCCGCCGGCGAGCCGCGCCTCAGCCAGACGGCTTGACCGTACCGCCTTGTCCCGGGGGGCGGCTCTCGTCACGGACGTCTCCAGGGAACTGGTCGCGCGTTCCACCTGCCCCGAGCGCAACAGGACCTTCCCCTCGGTCGACCGCAGTTGTGCCTCGCCGAACCAGTCGAGCCAGTCAGGGTTCTCGTCCGTCATGTGGCGCTCCCACAGGGAGGTGGCACGGTTGAGAGCCGTGCCTGCCTCGCGGTGGTCGCCGTCGCGTGAGAGAGCCTCCGCCTTGTGCAGGTAGAGGAACGACTGGGTGCAGGGCGACAGAGAGCGTGGCGCGTTGCCGATCGCGGTCGAGATGAGATCGACACGCTCGGCGGTACGCCCGGCCTCGGAGACGTGCACGCCCATCTCCGCGAGGATGAAAGCGCCGAAGGCGTCGTCGCCGGCGGTGCGGGCGCTGCGCAGGGCACCGACGTAATAGCGCTGCCCCGCGGATCGTAGGCCGGCGTCGTAGGCCATCCATCCGGTCAGGTGCGACACGCGGGCCGCCAGCGCGTACAGCCGGATCCTGACCTTGTCGGTGTAGCGGCCGCCGCTGAGGAGACCGGTGACCAGAGCCAGGTCGCCTCGGGCCTGTTCCAGTAGTCGAGCACCGCCAAGCTGGTCGTCGAGCGTACGGAGAGTGCTGATGCGCTGCTCGATCGTCGAGACCATCGTGTCCGTGACCCGGTCGCCGTTGAGCGCCGCGGCCATGGCGGAGGGCGCGTCCACCCAGCTCGCCGCGAGACCGGTCAGGGCGGCTCCTGTGATGGTGAGGAAGCCTCTGCGGTCCATCCGTCCACTCCCCACCAGATCGGACAATGCCTCGACGGTACCGGCCTCTGTCCACGGAGCGGTGAGTCCGGTCACCTCCCAGACGGGGAGCCAGCGGGGCCATCCCTCCGCACGCGCCTGTTCGTACGGGACGCCCAACAGGTCGGCGACGACGCGCTGGGCGTCCGCGTCCGGCTCCTGGCCCTGTGCCCACTTCCATACAGTCGTCCGGTTGGTCGCGAGCGGGATCCCGAGCTTCCTCCCGTGGTCTTGCATGAGCCGGGCGAACTCGGCCTTGCCCCATCCACGCGTCTGGAGGAGGAAGGTCAGCGGGTGGACTGCTAACGGCTCGGTAGGCACGTCATCACTCCTGTCGTCCGCTCAAGACGTAGGTGGAAGGCTACTTCGCGTGTCCCAGTACGGGGAGGGCGTCCCCAGGAGAAACCCCCTAGAAACGTTCCGGTAGGCCGGGGCACCGCCGTTGACTGAGTATCAGCCGCTGGCGAGCGAGTTCAGTTGAACGCTCGCGGAGCGGCTCCTCAGATCGGCGGCTCCATTCCTGTGCCCCCCGTCGGGGATGGAGCCGCTCTCCAGCTCTTCGGAGGCGTCCGCCATGCCCACGCTCGTCCATCGGTTCGTCCTCGCGGGTATCGAATCCGAGGTGCCCCCGGCTCGGCGCCAGATCGTCGACAAGGTACGCGCGTGGGGTGTGCCTCTGGACGAGGAGACTGCCGACGCCATCCGAGTCGTCGCCTCGGAACTCATCACCAACGCCGTGGTCCACGGGGCGGGGCCGATCACCGTCACCCTGTTCAACCGGCCCGGTCGCTTGGTGATCGATGTCCTGGACGGCGAACCGTCGGTTCCGCGGACAGGGGGTGCCCAACCGGACGACGAGAACGGGCGCGGCTTGGCGTTGGTCCGACTGCTCTCGGCGCGCTGTGCCTGGGAGCCCGCCGGCGCCGGTAAGCGGGTATGGGCCGAGATGGCGCTGCCCATGGCGGTGGAGACGAGCACGGTTGCCGCTGGACCGCGTGGCTTATTCGCGATGTGGGCCAAGTACCGGGATGAGGCCGAGCCCAAGTCGCCGACAATGAGGGTCGTCTGATGGGGAGGCACGCAGTACGAGCGGCTCTGTCTCATGAGCGCGATGTGGTCTTCCGCCCCACCCGCCGCGACATCGACCCAGTCACCGGCGAGCCGACGGCCTATGCGCTGTGGGACAGGCATGAGTGGCAGACGCATGGCGAGTGCTGGCTGTGGTGTGGCCGTGACGACGTCGAGGTGACGTGGATCGGGCCCGTCCGGTCGAGCGGCATGCACGCGGCTCTCTTCGCATGCCGGGCGTGCCTATACGAACTGGACCAGCGCGTCCTGGAGGCCAACATGCGTCAGGACGCGGCCGTTCTGCCGATGAGCGGTCAGTCCATGCGGCCGTAGGCGCAGAGCTGCGGCTCACGGGGCCGCCCAATGACCGCCGCCTCACGGACATCCATCTCTCCCACGGCCGTGAGGCGGCCCTGACCTTCCGCCGGAGCCCCGGCGGGAGACCCAAGAGGAAGGAGCACGAGGTGGAAGAGCACACGGCACCGCCTCCGGCCCGTAGCGGCCTGCTGATGGCGATCGAGGAGCTGACCGCCGTCCACGACCGGTACGACAGCCTCCGGTCCGACAACGCCGGAAGCTCCGGCGACGCGCCGTGGCCGGGCGGCGACGGCAACCTGCACGACAGCGAGTAGGCACGCGCGCACCAAGCGGCTGGGGCCGGCACGACTGGCCGTGCCGGCCCCAGCCGTGTCCACATCAGGCGACCACACCCTTGGAAGGACAGCGATGGAACATCGGTTGATCAACGCGATCGAGACAGCACTCGGGTGGAGCGGGGCCGAGGAGCTGGGCAAGGGTTTCGCGCGGGGCGGTCTGGAGGACCCCGCGCTCCTCTCCCGCCTCCTGACCCCCAACCGGCTGCTCGACATCGCCATGCGCAGGAGCCTGAACCGCCCGCAGTTCCGGTGCTTCCAGAAGGGTGTGGAGGTGCACCCGGCTGTCTACTACACAGACAGCGTCAGCCCCCAGGGCCAGAGCATCCCTATGGTCAACATGCGAGGCCTCGGAAACCTCCTGCGAGAAGGCGCGACGCTCATCCTCGACCAGGCCAACGTCTTCGACCCGACGATGGAGGTCGCGTGCCGGGCGTTGCAGTGGTGGTCCCGTGAGCGTGTGCAGGTCAACGCGTACCTGACGACGAACGACGCCGCTGGCTTCCCCCTGCACTGGGACGACCACGACGTCGTGATCGTGCAGCTGGCTGGCGAGAAGGAGTGGGAGGTGCGCGCGGCTTCCCGCAAGGTCCCCATGTACCGGGACTCCGACCCCAACACCATCCCGAGCGACGAGATCATCTGGTCCGGAGTGATGCGGACCGGTGACGTCATGCACATCCCCCGAGGCCATTGGCACCAGGCGACCAGGACCGGCAGCGGCTCGGGGAAGAGCCTCCACGTCACGTTCGGCATCACCAAGCGCACCGGCGCAAGCTGGCTCGCCTGGCTAGCCGACTGGAGCCGGGAGCACGAGATCTTCAGGCACGATCTGGACCGCTGGCACGTTCCCGATAGCGCGGCTCTGGCCGAGGCCGCCACGGCACTGCTCGGCGAGCGCTCCCCGGCCGACTATCTGGCCGCGTACGAGCAGGAGACGACCCTGCCCAGGCATGTGCCGTTCCTCGACATCCTCGGGCCGCTCGACGCCGTCGTGTGCACCACCCACTTCCCTCCCGAGATCCGGGAGAGCGGGGAGACCGTCGATGTCCTGGCCTCGGGGAAGAGGCTGACCCTCGCGGTCAAGGCCCTGCCGGCGCTGCGTCTGCTGTTGAGCGGCAGGCCGGTCGTGCTGGAACAGGCCGCGGCCGTCGCAGGGGCCGAAGTGGTGGAGGTCGCCGAGATCCTGGTGAAGGAGGAGCTGTGCGCGGTCCTGACCCCCGAGTTGTCCTCGGGCTACACCGGTCTCGTCACGAACGCCGGCTCCTGACCGGGGCGCTGGACCTGGGCGTCACCGCGCTCGACACCAGCACTAACTACCTTGGCTTCCGCTCGCACCAGGTCCTGGCTCGGACAGCCGGTGACCTGCTGCCGAAGTTCACGGTCTCCACGAAGGTCGGCTACTTCCCGGGGTCCGACGGGCCGGAGCACTCCCTGGATCCCACGCGGCTCTACTCGGCCGTGGAGGAGGCGGCCAAGAACCTGGGGCGGGAGCCGGACCTGGTGTTCGTGCACAACCCGGAACACTCGCTCCGGAAAGCTGTCCCGCACGACAAGGATCTGCTTGCAGCGGCGTGCACCGCCCTGGATGACGCCAAAGCTAAGGGGCTGTGCGGCGCCTGGGGGGTCGCGTCGTGGGATCCGTCACCGGTCCTGAGCCTGGTTGACCTGACCGTGCCGAGGCCATCGGTTCTCATGGTGCGCGCCGGCTTGCTGGTCGGCGCCAGAACGCTGGACGCGGCGGAGACCCTCATCAATGCGTGGAAGCTGGGTTATGGCGAGGTCTGGGGGATGAGCCCCTTTGGGGGCAGCACCAGTACCTCGGTGTGGGACAGGTTGGACCCGCGCCTTTTCCTCCAGGACGGCCGTCGGCTCTCCCGCTTCCAGGCAGCATTCAGAGTCGCCTACCATCTCCCGCGGGTCGGCTCCATCGCCGTGGGCACCGACGAACCGACCCACCTGGAGGAACTCGTCGGAGCCCTGGCAAGCCAGGTGGAGGAGCGGACCGTCCAGGAGTACCGGAAGCTCCTCCGCGACCGCTCGCGTGATCACTCTGCTTGAATCTCCTCGATGACCTGCTCGGCCGTGCGCTGTGCAGGCTCCAACCGAGGATCCTCAGGGTGCGCGTACGGCCCAAGGATCTTCGAGCAGACGAACAGCGTCATCAGCTTGCCGTCCCGGCTCTCGAAGTCCCGCCGACGCTCCTGCCGTACACGATCGGCCAGAGACGGGACGGCAAGCGAGCTCGCCCACAGCGAGGCCGAGTCCAGTCCCTGTGGGGCGTTCCCCCAGTCCTCCCAGTCGAAGAGGCTGAACACCGGCGCCGTGACGTTGGCCCAGTTCAGGTCGGCGTGGGCGGGCACCCAACGCTGGACGACCGTATCGAAATCGCCCGGAAAGACAGCCCGAATGGCCTCGGTGACCGACGTCTGGGTGATGGTCTCGGTGTCGGGTGTCGCGACCCGCCTTGTCTGGTGCCCTGCCAGCGCGTCCAGAGAAGCGTTCAACCCGTCCCACCACTCGTCCGAAAGTTCCGGGGCCTCCCTCAGAATGGCGTTTCCGACTGGAGCGGCGGGCAGAAGGTCAGTTTCGTCGGCCCGCCACATCACCTGTTCGTTCGCGTCCCGCCAGACCACGCATCCCCGCCAGGCCGGCTGGGCGACGCCGTCCAAGCGGGCGGCGCACTCCGCGCCGTTCCACCCTTGATACGTGATCTTGTCGAGCAAGCGTCGCTCGATGCGGACCCAGGTCTCGCGGTCGGTCCGTGCTCCTACGGACCGACGCTTGCGCACCACCGTTTCCGGTAGGAAACGCACCTGCAGAGACTGGACCACGCGATCCAAAACCTCGTCAACTGGCTGCACGCGTAGGTCAACAGTCTGACTCGTGGAGACCGAGAGCGTCATACAGGCGACCGTAGCAGTGGGGCAGCGCGAGGTAGTCAAACACGAGAAACCAACCGCTACGTTCGGTTACACCCAGTAGCTCACGAGAGGAGATCACATGAGCCTGTTCGGCGGACCAGCCCTGCCAGATCCCGACGGCGGCTGCTCCCACAGCGATCCCGGCGCCGACTCATGAACTCAGGTCTCCGACTTCCACTCGTGTCCCCTCCCCGTGCCATGCCGCTCTGAGGCGAGCTCCCAAGCTCCGGCCTACCCACAAGCGCGGGAGCCGCCCGGGAGCCAGATTCCGAACTCGGCTCCCAAATGGCTCCCAAAATGGCCCCCGGAACCACTCAGGGGCCCGACCCGCTAAGCGGATCAGGCCCCTGACCTGGTACTTCACTGTCGGGGTGGCGGGATTTGAACCCACGACCTCTTCGTCCCGAACGAAGCGCGCTGCCAAGCTGCGCTACACCCCGATGTCGCTGCTGTCGCGGCGACGACGTTTACTTTAGCCCACCGGTGGCCGTAGACGAAATCCGGTTTAGCCGGGGTGGCGGACCGGCGTCGGGCGGGCGTGGTCGAGGGCTACCAGGAGGATCGCCACGGCGTAGATCGCGAGGCCCAGCAGGAGGGCGTTGGCCAGGGTGCCGCGGTAGCCGTGGGCGCTGACGTCCAGGAAGGGGTAGAGGTAACGCGAGGGGTCGGCGGGCTGGAGGAAGACAGCCCGAGCCATGGAGAAGGCCAGGTAGACCAGCGGGTAGACCAGCCAGGCCGTCGCCTGGCGCAGGTGCAGGCGGCCCGCCGGGGTCAGGAGCAGCCAGTCCAGCAGGGCCGCCGCGGGGGCGATCGTGTGCAGGAGCTGCAGTGCCGCCCACTGGGCGTGCCAGCGTTCCGGGGGTGTCGTCGCGCCCGTCATGGAGAACGGGGGCGTCGTGTGGGCCAGCAGCAGGTGGTAGACCAACGCGGCGATCACGACGTACAGGAGCGCGGCCCCTGTCACGGCGGACGGGAGGGGGCGGCGGGCCCGCCAGGCCCTGGTCGCCGACAGGAACATGACTACCGCGAGCAGCAGGTTGGCCTGGACGCCGAAGTAGCTCAGGGTGCGGGCGGGGGTGCCCAGCAGGAGTTCCAGGGCGACGCCTGCGGCCGCCATCATGGCGATGACCAGGCGGAACACCGCTGTCGGGGGTCGGCGGACCGGAGCCACCACCGCCGTGGCCGGGACGGGAGCTGGCAGCAACAGGGGCGGGCCCGGGATCGCTGGCAGGTCCCGGATCTCCCTGGGTATCGGGGCGGTCATGCCCTCACGCTAGGAGCGGGTGAGGGGCGCGGCCATGTGGGTTAGCCCGGACGGGTTACGGCCCGGCGAGAGGAGAGAGCCGGGCCGAAGGAGAGCCGGGACGGCAGAAGAGAATCGGGACGGCAGAAGAGAATCGGGACGGCAGCAGAGAGCCGACGGCAGGAGAGAGCCGGACGGCAGAAGGGCGCCGGGACCGCAGAGACAGCCCGCACCGCAGAAGAGTGGCGGGGCGGGACCGTGGAGGGAGAGGAAGAGGGGGGAGGGCGCCGAGCCCTCAGCGCCCAGGGAGTAAGGGAGGGGCGGGGCCGCTCGTTCCTTACTCCCTCCCCACCAGCGTCAGCAGCGTCGCCTCCGGAGGGCAGGCGAAGCGGATCGGGGTGTAGCGGTTGGTGCCGCAGCCCGCTGAGACGTGGAGGTGGGAGGTGTGGCCCTCCGCCGTGTGCCTGGAGAGGCCCTTCACCCGGTCGGTGTCCAGGTCGCAGTTGGTGACCAGGGCGCCGTAGAAGGGGATGCACAGCTGGCCGCCGTGCGTGTGACCGGCCAGGATCAGGGGGTAGCCGTCCGCGGTGAAGGAGTCGAGGACGCGCAGGTAGGGCGCGTGGACAACGCCGAGGGAGAAGTCGTACGTGCCCGACGGGCCGCCGGCGACCTGTGCGTAGCGGTCGCGCTTGATGTGGGGGTCGTCCAGGCCGGTCAGCTCGACCGACACGCCCTCGACCTTCAGGACACCCCGCGTGTTCGTCAGGTTCAGCCAGCCCGCCGCGTCGAAGCCGTCGCGGAGGTCCTCCCACGGGTTGTGGACCACGCCCACCGCCGGCGGGTTGCCGTTCAGGCCGTGGCGGCCGCTCGTCTTCTCGAACAAGTAGCGGGCGGGGTTGCGGAGTTTGGGGCCGTAGTAGTCGTTGGAGCCGAAGACGTAGGCGCCGGGGAACTCCATCAGGGGGCCGAGCGCGTCCATGACCTCCGGCACGCCCTCTGGGTCCGACAGGTTGTCGCCCGTGTTGATCACGAAGTCCGGGCGCAGGCCCGCCAGCGACTGCAGCCAGCGCTGCTTCTTGCGCTGGCCGCTCACCATGTGGATGTCGGAGACCTGCAGCACGCGCAGCGGGCGCATGCCCGGCGGGAGGACCGGGACCGTCACTCGTCGGAGGCGGAAGGAGCGGGCCTCGAAGCCCGCCGCGTACGCCAGCCCGGCGGCGCCTGCCGCCATGATTCCCAGGGGTACTCCGTATCGCGCGCGCATATGACCATCGTGTCAGACCCGAGCAGTACGTCGAGACCGGCCGGCCCCTAAATCGGGGGGCGTTCACGGTGGTGCACCTGCGACAATCGAGCCATGACCACCACGCTCAAGTCGAAGCTGCACGCCGACCTCAACGCCGCGATCAAGGAGCGGGACGAGCTGCGCTCCTCGACGCTCCGGCTGACGCTCGCCGCGATCACCAAGGAGGAGGTCGCGGGCAAGGAGAAGCGGGAGCTCTCCGACGACGAGGTGCTCAAGGTGATCACCCGTGAGGCGAAGAAGCGGCGCGAGGCCGCGGACGCCTTCGCCCAGGGTGGCCGTGCCGAGCAGGCCGAGCGGGAGAAGGCGGAGGGCGAGCTGCTCGCCGAGTACCTCCCCAAGCAGCTTTCCGACGAGGAGCTGAACGCGATCGTCGCGCAGTCCGTCGAGGAGGCCAAGGCGGCCGGTGCCGAGGGGCCGCGGGCCATGGGCGCCGTCATGAAGATCGTGAACCCCAAGGTGGCCGGCCAGGCCGAGGGCGGCCGCGTCGCCGCCGCGGTGAAGAAGCTGCTGCAGGGCTGAGACCCCGGGTGGCTGACCGGCGCCCCCCGGTCCGGCTGACCGGGTCGACCTCGATCACGGCTGACCAGTAGAGCCGTGCCACGCCCGACTGTCAGACCTCCGCTCCGGCCGACCGAGTCGATTGGGGGTACGCCTGCCCGACAGGCCCGGCAGGCGTACCCGCCATGGCCCGGACCCCTCCGGCAGGCCCCGCCACGGCGCGGACCTCCCCGGCAGCCTCGTGGTGAAGAACCCGGCATACGAGTGGGGGGGGGGGCCGGGGGCGGGGGGGGGGGCCCCCCCCGGCGTGCCCGGCGGGGGCCGCCCGCGCGGGCCGCCCCCCCCCCCCCCCCCCCCCCCCCCCCCCCCCCC
>NZ_JBEOTD010000012.1:129563-166165 GCF_040426375.1 Streptomyces sp. NPDC096012 | reverse complement strand
CCCGCCGTCGTTGTTGTGCTGCCTTGCGGGCTGTGGTGATCCACCTCCCAGAGGGCCCCGGCCGGGGCGGGGGGGCCCCCGGGGCGCCGCCGGCCCCCCCCCACTCCTCTTCTTCCCGGGCTCTGCCCGAGTCTGCGGCCTCCGCCCGACTCTCCGGCCTCCGCCCGACTCTCCGGCCTCCGCCCGAGTCTGCGGCCTCTTCCCGACTCTCCGGCCTCCGCCCGACTCCCCGGCCTCTCCCCGACTCTTTTCCCGCACTAGCCGGAGTCGTCCTAGTGTCGGCGGCCCCCGTGGCCGCCGGTCCCGTTGTTGCCGCCGTTGTTCTGGCCCTGGATGAAGTTGCCCGGGAGGGAGAAGGTCGGTGCCGGGGCGGTGCCGCCGGTGTTCGTGCCTCCGTTGGTGCCACCGCCGTCAGTGGTGCCCCCGTCCGCCGGGCCGCCGATCAGCCCGCCGATCAGTCGTCCCCGGCCGCCGTTGTGCCCGTTGTTCCCGTTGTTTCCCTGGTCCGCCCCCGCGTCGCCCCTTCCCCGGTCGTCCGGGTTCGGGTCGTCGGGGATGTCGACCAGCTGGAAGTCCGGGGCGGGCCGGCCCTCCAGGGCGCCGGTCATCATGTCGCGCCAGATCGGGCCGGGGACCTCACCACCGAACACCTTGTCGTACGGGACTCCGCCGATGGTGATGTTGGTCATCTTGCGCTTGTGCTGCGGGTCGCCGACCCACACCGCGCCCGCCATGTTCGGGGTGTAGCCGACGAACCAGGCCGCGAAGCGCTCGTCCGTCGTACCCGTCTTGCCCGCGCTCGCCCGGCTGTCGAGACCGGCCTCCTGGCCCGTACCGTCCTCGACCACGCCCTTGAGGAGCGTGTTGACGGTGTCCGCGGTCTTCTCCGACATCGCACGCGAGCACGTCGACTTCGGCACCGGCAGCGACTTCTGCTCGCTGCCGACCTTCTGGGTGATCGACTCGATGGCGACCGGCGTGCAGTACATCCCGCGTGAGGCGAAGGCGGCGTACGCGCTCGCCATCGTCAGCGGGGACATCTCCTGGGTGCCCAGCGCGATGGACGGGGCCTGCTGGATCTTGCGGCCGTCCGCGCGCGCCACGCCCATCCTCTTGGCCATGTCGGTGACCGGGCAGATGCCGATGTCGCTGATCAGCTGCACGTAGTAGGTGTTGACCGACTTGGCGGTCGCCTCCTTCATGCCGTACGGGCCGTGCTCCGACTCGTTCTCGTTCGTCAGCTTGGTCGGCTTGCGCGGGTCGTCGTGCCAGATCTTGCCGTTGCAGGCCGACACGGGGCTCGGATACGTCATCTCGTACGGCGACGAGTACTGCTGGGTCGGGGACTTGCCGCCCTCGATCGCGGCCGCCGCGACGATCGGCTTGAACGTCGAACCGGGCTGGTAGCCGGCGCCGCCGCCCATGTCCGCGTTCACGGACAGGTTGATCGACGTCTCGTGTTCCTTGGTGTTGACGCCGTACGGGCGCGACTGGCCCATGGCGAGGATCTTGCCGGTGCCGGGTTCCACGACGGTCGTGGCGGTCGCGACGGAGTCGGTCTTGTAGACGTGCTGCTTGATGGACTCCTGCGCGGACCGCTGCGCCTGCGGGTCGAGCGTCGTACGGATCGTCAGGCCGCCCCGGTTCCAGAGCTTCGCCCGCGCCTCCTTGGTCTCGCCGAAGGTGGGATCGGTCAGGACGACCTGGCGTACGTAGTCGCAGAAGAAGCCGGCGCCCTTCACCGCGGTGATGCAGCCGTTCTTGGGCCGGCTGGGGTGGAGCCCGAGCGGCTTCTTCTTGGCGTCGTCGGCCTGCCCCTGGGAGATGTCGCCCAGTTCCGCCATGCGCTGCAGGACGATGTTGCGCCGCTTGGTGGCCTCGGCCTCGTCGTTGACCGGGTCGTAGCGGGTCGGGGACTGCACGATGCCGGCCAGCAGTGCGGCCTCCTGCACGGTCAGGTCCTTGGCGTGCTTGGAGAAGTAGCGCTGGGCGGCGGCCTCGACCCCGTAGGCCTGCTCACCGAAGAAGGTGATGTTCAGGTAGTTCTCGAGGATCTTCTTCTTGCCGAGCTTGTCCTCGATCTGGATCGCGTACTTCAGCTCGCGGATCTTGCGGCCGAGGGTCTGCTGGGTGGCCTGGGCGACCTTCGTCGGGTCGTCGCCGGCCTCCTCGATGAAGTAGTTCTTCACCAACTGCTGGGTGAGCGTGGAGGCGCCCTGGGCGACCCCGCCCTCCTGCGCGTTCTTGTTCAGGGCGCGCAGCACGCCCTTGAGGTCGACCGCGCCGTGCTGGTAGAAGCGCGAGTCCTCGATCGCGACGATCGCCTTCTGCATGTACGGCGAGATGTCCGTGAGGTCGACCACCGTACGGTCGCGGGAGTAGACGGACGCGATCTGGTCGCCCCGGCTGTCCAGGATCGTCGTGCGCTGACTGAGCTGTGGGCTCTTCAGGTTGGCCGGGATCTCGTCGAAGCTCTTGACCGAGCCCTTGGCCGCGAGGCCCAGCGCTCCGGCCGCGGGCAGCGCGATGCCCGCCATCACGGCTCCCGCGAGCACACTGACACCGAGGAACTTGGCGGCCTGCTGTGTTGCCGACAGGCCACCGCCCGAGCGCTTCTTTGGCATGGGGGCAGCCTAATCCGTACCCCTGTGCGTTCCGAGGGACCGGCTCCCTGTCGGGATGTTCGGGTGCCGGATCGTGACGTACGGCCGCGGCACCTGGACAGGCGCAGAACGGCGCCGGCCCACCTCACGGGCGTGGCACGGCATGCCCCGGCACGGCGGCAGGGCAGAGTGGGGGGCCTACCTTCTCATTCGCCGGACACGCGCGCAGGCCTTGGCCTAAGCTGCTCCCAACTGTCACAGCAGCGCGGCCACGTATCAATACGTCCGGCGACCCCGAATCGTTCTGGACCTGCCCCGTTTTTCTGAGGGGAACGTGTCCGAATCCGCCTCGTGTGTCACCTGACGCCCGGTGTGACACACCACAGCTGTCCCGGATTGCCGGGATGGTCGCGCATGTCGCCAGCTCACTCCCGCGGGTGATCTGCCGCTTACCCATAGTCCGTTCGGGCCATTCAAGATTGGGCCCGAAGGGGGTGTTGCGCTGTGCCCACCTTCCGTAACGTCCTGAACTGGCGGCGGTGAATATGCCGCTGCCGCCGTGGGGGAGCCTCGATTCGGGAGAGGACGGCGCCGGTATGGGCTGGGTAACCGACTGGAGTGCGCAGGCTGCCTGCCGCACTACCGATCCGGATGAACTGTTCGTTCAGGGAGCAGCGCAGAACAGGGCCAAGGCGGTGTGCACCGGATGCCCGGTACGCACCGAATGCCTGGCCGACGCGCTGGACAACCGCGTCGAATTCGGCGTGTGGGGAGGCATGACCGAGCGGGAACGCCGCGCACTGCTGCGCCGGCGGCCCACCGTGACCTCGTGGCGCAGGCTGCTGGAGACCGCTCGCTCGGAGTACGAGCGGGGCGTCGGGATCGTGCACCTCGACAGTGACGACGTATACGAGAACTACGCAGCGGTGAGTTGATGACGACACGGCGATGAGCTGAGGGCGACGCAGCGGCGAGCTGGGAACCGCGCGGTGGCGCACCGAGGACTACGCGACGGTGCGCCGAGGACTACGCGGCGGTGGGCCGAGGCCTTCGCCCTTCGGTACACCCTGGGAGACAGGGGAAGCGCCATGGGGCACGGAATGCGCACCGGGGTACGGGCGCGTCGATCGGGCTTGCGAACGGAAGAAGCCGCGGTCGCCCCACGGCCGGCTCGCAGCCGCCACAGCCGCGCGCTGCGACCACGTGGGCACGCCCGCGACCGCTGACCCCGTCGGCATCCCCCTACACACGCGTGCCCCGAACGGACGTGCCCTGCACAGCCAGGTGCTGCACAGGCGGGCGCCGCGCCGCCGGGATGTCCGGCAGTCCGGTGTCGCGAAGGCCGGTGTTACGAAGCCTCCGTGCGGCCCGTCGTGCCCGCGGCCAGGCGGGTGCCGATGTTTCGCAGTCCCGTGAGGTCATGGACGTCACCGGGGAGCGCGGGTACGTCGACCACCGCCACCTCGGGGTGACGGGCGGTGAACCGGTCCCGCGTGCGCCGCTCGCGCGCGAGCAACTGCATGCGCTCGGCGTGCAGCCGCAACAGGCCTGCGGCGAGCCGGTCGACGGGGCGTTCCGTATCGGCGGGGGAGCCTTCCTCGGAAGCGGTGTCACCGGCTGCGCCCTCGGAACCGGCCGCGGTCCCGGAACCGGCTGCGGCCTCGGAACCGGCCGCGGCCTCGGATGCCGGAGTGCTTGAACTGCCGTACGTGTCGGGAGAGTTACGAAGACCAGCTTTCCCGTCCCCCTGATCCACAATGCGGGGGTCCTCAAGATTTTCCGCGGCGGCGAGTGCCCGCTCGGCCGACAGCCCGCCGGCCTCGCTGCCGTGCACCCGGTTCAGCACCAGACCGACCAGGGGCATCTTCTCCGCGTCCAGTCGCTCCACGAAGTAGGCGGCCTCCCGCAACGCGTCCCGCTCCGGCGCCGCCACCACCAGGAATGCCGTGCCGGGCGCCTGGAGCAGCTTGAACGTGGCGTCCGCGCGCGTACGGAAGCCGCCGAAGGTGGTGTCCATCGCGGCCACGAACGTCTGCACGTCCTTCAGCAGCTGACCGCCCAGCAGCTTGCCCAGCGTGCCGGTCATCATCGACATGCCGACGTTCAGGAAGGCCATGCCTGCGCGGCCGCCCAGCTTGGCGGGGGCGGTGAGCAGACGGATGAGCCGGCCGTCCAGGAAGGAGCCGAGCCGCTTGGGGGCGTCCAGGAAGTCCAGCGCCGAGCGGGACGGCGGGGTGTCGACCACGATCAGGTCCCACTCCTCCTTCGCGCGCAGCTGGCCCAGCTTCTCCATCGCCATGTACTCCTGCGTGCCCGCGAAGCCCGCAGAGAGCGACTGGTAGAAGGGATTCGCCAGGATCACGGCCGCCCGCTCGGAGTCCGCGTGCGCCTCCACGACCTCGTCGAAGGTGCGCTTCATGTCGAGCATCATGGCGTGCAGTTCGCCGTCGCCCTCGGTGCCCTTCACCCGGCGCGGCACGTTGTCGAGGGAGTCGATGCCCATCGACTGGGCCAGCCGCCTGGCCGGGTCGATGGTCAGGACGACCACCTTGCGGCCCCGCTCGGCCGCCCGCAGCCCGAGGGCCGCCGCGGTCGTCGTCTTGCCGACCCCGCCCGAGCCGCAGCACACCACGATCCGGGTCTCGGGGTCGTCCAGCAGCGAATCGACGTCGAGGACCCGCGCGGGGGACAGCCGACGGCCCGTCTCCTGCGCCTCGGCCGCCTTACGACGATCGGTCGCATTAGGCCCATCGGGTGCCTTCCGCCCCTCGAAGGCCCCACGTTCCCCGGCCGGGTCCGGACTCATGACAACCCCTGCTTCCGCAGCTCGGTGGCGAGTTCGTACAGGCCCGCGAGGTCTATGCCCTCCGCGAGCAGCGGCAGTTCGTGCAGCGGCAGGCTCAGCTCGCCGAGGACCGCGCGCTGCTCCTCCTCCAGCGCGTACCGCTCGGCGTACTCGGCCGCCTGCGTCAGCAGCGGGTCCACCAGCTTCTCGGCGTTCCCGCCGCGCCGGGCCCCGCCGAGCCCCGCGGCCGAGAGCGTCTGTGCGACAGACGAACGCTCCACGGTCCGGACGAGTTCCAGATCGGCCGCGTCCAGCACCCGCGGCCGGACCATGTTCACGATGACCCGGCCCACCGGGAGCCGTGCCGCGCGCAGTTCGGCGATCCCGTCGGCGGTCTCCTGGACCGGCATCTCCTCCAGCAGCGTCACCAGGTGCACCGCCGTCTCCGGCGACTTCAGCACCCGCATCACGGCCTGCGCCTGATTGTGTATCGGGCCGATCTTCGCGAGGCCCGCGACCTCGTCGTTGACGTTCAGGAAGCGGGTGATGCGGCCGGTGGGCGGGGCGTCCATGACCACGTAGTCGTAGATGAACCGCCCCTTCTTGTCCTTGCGGCGCACCGCCTCGCACGCCTTGCCGGTCAGCAGGACGTCCCTGATGCCCGGCGCGATGGTGGTGGCGAAGTCGATGGCGCCGAGCTTCTTCAGCGCCCGGCCCGCCCCACCCAGCTTGTAGAACATCTGGAGGTAGTCCAGAAGGGCCAGTTCGGCGTCTATGGCGAGGGCGTGCACCTCCCCGCCCCCTGGAGCGACGGCGATCTTGCGCTCCTCATAGGGCAACGCCTCCGTCTCGAAGAGCTGTGCGATGCCCTGCCGACCCTCGACCTCCACGAGAAGCGTCCGCTTCCCCTCGGTAGCGAGGGCCAGCGCGAGGGCGGCGGCGACCGTCGTCTTTCCGGTCCCGCCCTTGCCGCTGACGACCTGGAGCCTGCTCACATCTTCGAGACTAACCAGTCCGGCCGAAAGTCACGCGGGAGGCTGTGGACGACAGCGGCCATAGTCGGCCATGTGTTCGGTGGAAAACGGCCGTCCCGGTCGGCGATCTGCCCTTCCGGCGCAGCGGCTACAGTCGGCCCATGACCAAGAAGTGGGAATACTCGACCGTGCCGCTGCTCGTCCATGCCACGAAGCAGATTCTGGACACCTGGGGCGAGGACGGCTGGGAGCTCGTCCAGGTCGTGCCCGGGCCCAACAACCCGGAGCAGCTCGTGGCCTACCTGAAGCGGGAGAAGCAGGCGTGAGCGCGGTCGAGGCCAAACTGGCCGAAAGGGGCCTGACCCTGCCGGAGGTCGTACCACCGCTGGCCGCCTACCAGCCGGCCGTGCAGTCCGGTGTCTACGTCTTCACCGCGGGCCAGCTGCCGATGGTGGAGGGCAAGCTGCCTGTCACCGGCAAGGTGGGCGCGGAGGTCACGCCGGAGGAGGCCAAGGAACTGGCCCGCATCTGCGCGCTGAACGCGCTGGCCGCCGTCAAGTCCGTCACCGGCGACCTGGACCGCATCGCGCGCGTGGTGAAGGTGGTCGGTTTCGTCGCCTCGGCGTCCGACTTCACCGGGCAGCCCGGCGTCGTCAACGGCGCCAGCGAACTGCTCGGCGAGGTACTGGGCGAGAAGGGCGTGCACGCCCGCAGCGCGGTCGGCGTCGCGGTGCTGCCGCTGGACGCGCCGGTCGAGGTCGAGATCCAGGTGGAACTCGCCCCGTAGGCCCTCACGACCCCCGCTGACCTCGGGCACCTCTCGAACATTCGCCCTACACGGGATAGCCTCCGGCCATGGCGAACGGTCAGTGGTACCCCCCTGAGTGGCCCGACCGCATCCGCGCGCTCGCGGACGGCACCCTCACGCCGGTGGCCCCCAGGCGCGCGGCCACGGTGCTGCTCCTGAAGGACACCCCGGGCGGACCGGCCGTGCACATGCTCCGCAGACGTGCCTCCATGGCCTTCGCCGGAGGCGCGTACGCGTATCCCGGCGGTGGTGTCGACCCGCGCGACGACGACCACCGGGTCCGCTGGGCGGGCCCCACGCGCGCGTGGTGGTCCGAGCGGCTGGGCGTCGACGAGAACGGCGCCCAGGCCATCGTCTGCGCCGCCGTACGGGAGACGTTCGAGGAGGCCGGCGTGCTGCTCGCCGGGCCCGACGCGGAATCGGTCGTCGGCGACACCACCGGCGAGGACTGGGAGGCCGACCGGGCCGCCCTCATCGCGCACGAGCTGTCCTTCGCCGAGTTCCTGGACCGGCGCGGTCTGGTGCTGCGCTCGGACCTGCTGGGCGCGTGGGCCCGCTGGATCACCCCGGAGTTCGAGGCCCGCCGTTACGACACCTGGTTCTTCGTGGCCGCCCTCCCCGAGGGGCAGCGCACCCGCAACGCCTCCACGGAGGCCGACCGCACGGTGTGGATCCGGCCCGGGGAGGCGGCCGGCGGCTACGACAAGGGCGAGTTGCTGATGATGCCGCCCACCATCGCCACCCTGCGCATGCTGGCCCCGTACAGCGCCGCCGCCGAGGTGCTCGCGGCCGCCCCCGCGCGCGACATGACGCCGGTGCTGGCGAGCGCCCGCCTGGCGGACGGCGAGATCGTCCTGTCCTGGCCGGGCCACGAAGAATTCACCAAACACGTCCCGACGACGAGCCCGGACACGGCGCCTTCCGACACGTACGCCGTGCCGCCCTCCGGGACGACCGCCCAAGCGCCCTCCAGCGCGTCCGCCGAGGCGCCCTCCAGCGCGTCCGCCGAGGCGCCTTCCGGCACGTCCGCCGAGGTGCCTTCCGGTACGTCCGCCGAGGCACCCTTCGGCGCGTCCGCCGAGGCGCCTGCCGTGACGGCCGCCGAGGTGCCTGCCGGCACCCCTGCCGTGCCGCCCTTCGGGACGACCGCCGAGACGCCCTCCGGCACGACCGCCGAGACGCCCTCCGGGACGGCCGCTCCGACGACGACCGGTGGAGGTCCCGCATGACCGACGCTGCCGCCCTGCCGGGTCAGCCACGGGGCTCGGTGCTGTCGGGGCCCGCCACCGAGCGGGCCGTCAACGTCCTCGCGCCCAACGCCTCCGCGATGACCCTGGACGGCACCAACACCTGGATCGTCGCCGAGCCCGGCTCCGACCTGGCCGTGGTGATAGACCCGGGTCCGCTGGACGACGGCCACCTGCGCACCGTCGTGGACACCGCCGAGAAGGCCGGCCGGCGCATAGCCCTGACCCTGCTCACCCACGGCCACCCCGACCACGCCGAGGGCGCGGCCCGCTTCGCCGAGCTGACCGGCACACGCGTGCGTGCCCTCGATCCGGCGCTGCGCCTCGGCGACGAGGGCCTGGCCGCGGGAGACGTGCTCACCGTCGGCGGCCTGGAGCTGAGGGTCGTGGCGACCCCCGGGCACACCGCGGACTCGCTGTGCTTCCATCTGCCGGCCGACCGGGCGGTGCTGACCGGGGACACCGTCCTCGGGCGCGGGACGACCGTCGTGGCCCATCCCGACGGGCGGCTCGGCGACTATCTGGACTCGCTGCGGCGGCTGAGGTCCCTCACGGTGGACGACGGCGTGCACACCGTCCTGCCGGGCCACGGCCCGGTCCTGGACGACGCCCAGGGCGTCGTCGAGTTCTATCTGGCCCACCGCGCCCACCGGCTCGCCCAGGTGGAGACGGCGGTCGAGGACGGCTACCGCACGCCGTCCGAGGTCGTCGCGCACGTCTACGCCGACGTCGACCGCTCGCTGTGGCCGGCCGCGGAGCTGTCCGTGCGGGCCCAGCTGGAGTATCTGCGCGGGCACGGGCTGATCTAGCCCGGCGCGGGCCGTACGACCGCGCACGCGCGCGTACGGCGCCGTTTCCGGGCACTCGGGCCGAGGGAGCCGGAGAGACCGCCCGGCTCCCGCGAGACGGGCCCTGGGCGTTCTACGTCTCAGCGGGACCGCTTGGCCAGGCGTTCGACGCCTCAGGGGGACCGCTTGGCCAGGCGTTCGACGCCTCAGCGCGACCGCTTGGCCAGGCGTTCGACGTCTCAGCGCGACCGCTTGGCCAGACGCTCGACGTCCAGCAGGATCACGGCGCGGGCCTCCAGACGCAGCCAGCCGCGCTGGGCGAAGTCCGCGAGCGCCTTGTTCACGGTCTCGCGGGAGGCGCCGACCAGCTGGGCCAGCTCCTCCTGGGTGAGGTCGTGGACGACGTGGATGCCCTCCTCGGACTGCACGCCGAAGCGGCGGGAGAGGTCCAGCAGGGCGCGCGCCACGCGGCCGGGGACGTCGGAGAAGACCAGGTCGGACATGGCGTCGTTGGTCTTGCGCAGCCGGCGGGCGACCGCGCGCAGCAGGGCGCCGGCCACCTCCGGGCGGACGTTCAGCCAGGGCTGGAGGTCACCGTGGCCGAGGCCGAGCATCTTGACCTCGGTCAGCGCGGTCGCGGTGGCGGTGCGCGGGCCCGGGTCGAACAGCGACAGCTCGCCGATCAGTTCGCTGGGGCCGACGACGGCGAGCATGTTCTCGCGGCCGTCGGGCGAGGTGCGGTGCAGCTTGACCTTGCCCTCGGTGACGACGTACAGCCGGTCACCGGGGTCGCCCTCGTGGAACAGGGAGTCGCCGCGTGCGAGGGTCACCTCACTCATGGAGGCGCGAAGCTCCGCGGCCTGCTCGTCGTCGAGTGCCGCGAAGAGCGGGTTGCGCCGCAGGACGTCGTCCACGAGTTCTCTCCTTGTCGACCTGCTCAGGGGATCTATCTCCCCTACGTGCCAGGGGACCGTGTTCCCCATTTTGCCGGACGGTCCAAACAGTGTGATCTGTCACAAGGATGCCGCACAGGTGTCCCGAGGTACGCGGCAGGGGTCCAATCGGGGGCCGGTCATCCGTGTTCAGGAGGGCGGCCGCTGCCCGTCCGCGGGCCGCCCGGATGCCCAAGTCGCCGGTGAGAGCACGGCCGAGAGCGCCGCACGGGGCCGTACGGGTGGTTGTGCGGGATGATTCCGCTGTCGGCGAACAGCGCTCCGTAATCCGTTAAATCGGATGAACCGGACCGGCCGTACCGGACGCTCGGCGGGCCCGTACGGCACCGGCCGCCCGAAGGGCCGGTCGTCCCGGTGATCCACCACCGGGGTCTGTTCCGTCGGCGTAGCCTTCACGCATGGCAGTGAGCAAGGCGCGCAAGGCGGCCGAGGCGGTGACCGCGGTGGCGAAGCCCTGGAAGCCCGAGTCGCGGACGGCGCTCGTACGACGGGCCCGCAGGATCAACCGGGAACTCGCCGAGGTCTACCCGTACGCCCACCCCGAGCTGGACTTCGAGAACCCCTTCCAGCTGCTGGTCGCCACCGTGCTGTCGGCCCAGACCACGGACCTGCGGGTCAACCAGACCACCCCGGCGCTGTTCGCCAGGTACCCGACTCCCGAGGACCTGGCCGCCGCCGACCCGGAGAAGGTCGAGGAGATCCTGCGCCCCTGCGGCTTCTTCCGGGCCAAGACCCGGTCGGTCATAGGGCTGTCCAAGGCGCTCGTGGAGGACTTCGGCGGCGAGGTGCCGGGGAGGCTCGAGGACCTCGTCAAGCTGCCCGGCGTCGGCCGCAAGACCGCCTTCGTCGTGCTCGGCAACGCGTTCGGCCGGCCCGGGATCACCGTGGACACCCACTTCCAGCGGCTGGTGCGGCGCTGGAGGTGGACCGAGGAGACCGAGCCGGACAAGATCGAGGCCGCCGTCGGGGCGCTGTTCCCGAAGAACGAGTGGACCGATCTGTCCCACCATGTGATCTGGCACGGCCGGCGCATCTGCCACGCCCGCAAGCCCGCCTGCGGCGCCTGCCCCATCGCGCCGCTCTGCCCGGCCTACGGCGAGGGCGAGACCGATCCGGAGAAGGCGAAGAAGCTCCTGAAGTACGAGAAGGGCGGCTTCCCCGGACAGCGGCTCAACCCCCCGCAGGCCTATCTCGACGCCGGCGGCCGGCCGGCGCCGCCGCTGGGGGCCGCGTGACGGAACGATCCCGGGTACCCCGGGCGTTGGACAGACGGAGCGACGGGGGTGGGGCATGACGAGGGCCAGTGAGACCTGGGACCGAGCGGTGACGCTCGACAAGGAGGGGCTGCCGGACTGGCTGGACCCGGTGGTGCGGGCCGCCGAGACGGTCGAGCCGCTCCAGCTCAGCCGCTTCCTGCCGCCCGCGAACGGCTCGGGACGCAAGTCCGCGGTGCTGATCCTGTTCGGCGAGGGCGAGCGCGGCCCCGAGCTGCTGCTGATGGAGCGGGCCGGTTCCCTGCGCTCGCACGCCGGGCAGCCGTCCTTCCCGGGCGGCGCGCTCGACCCCGAGGACGGCGATCCGCAGGGCGACGGCCCGCTGCGGGCGGCGCTGCGGGAGGCCGAGGAGGAGACCGGCCTCGATCCCTCGGGCGTCCAGCTCTTCGGCGTCCTGCCCGCTCTCTACATCCCGGTCAGCGGCTTCGTCGTCACCCCCGTGCTCGGCTGGTGGCGCGAGCCCAGCCCGGTGGGCGTCGTGGACCCGAACGAGACCGCCCGGGTCTTCACCGTCCCCGTGGCGGATCTGACCGACCCCGCCAACCGCGCCACCGCCGTCCACCCCAGAGGCCACAGCGGTCCGGCGTTCCTCGTCGAATCGTCCCTGGTCTGGGGCTTCACCGCCGGAGTGATCGACCGTCTCCTGCACTACGCGGGCTGGGAGCGCCCCTGGGACCGGGAACAGCGGGTCCCGCTCGACTGGCGCGCATGACAGGGTGATCCCCGTGCTGTGTCCCCCGGGGTCGTCCCCGGACCCCCGGCCGAGCTGCTGGGAGCGGAGTGAGTAGGCGAGGCCTGAAGCGTTGAACGTGCTGGACATCCTGTTGCTGGTCGCGGCCGTGTGGTTCGCGGTCGTGGGCTACCGCCAGGGCTTCGTCGTCGGCATCCTGTCGGTGATCGGCTTCCTGGGCGGCGGCCTCGTCGCCGTGTACGCGCTGCCGGTCGTCTGGGACGCGGTGAGCGACGACGCGGAGGTCGGCACCACCGCGGCCGTCGTCGCCGTGGTCGTCGTCATCGTCTGCGCCTCGGTCGGGCAGGCCCTCACCACCCACCTCGGCAGCAAACTGCGCCGGCACATCACCTGGTCCCCGGCCCGCGCCCTGGACGCCACCGGCGGCGCGCTGGTCAACGTCGTCGCGATGCTGCTGGTCGCCTGGCTGATCGGCTCCGCCCTCGCCGGTACGACCCTGCCGACGCTCGGCAAGGAGGTGCGCGGCTCCAAGGTGCTCCTCGGCGTCTCCCGGGTGCTGCCCGCGCAGGCCGACACCTGGTTCGCGGACTTCTCCGCCGTCCTCGCGCAGAACGGCTTCCCGCAGGTCTTCAGCCCCTTCGCCGACGAGCCGATCAAGGACGTCCGGCCGCCCGACGCGGCCCTGGCGAGCAGTCCGGTCGCCGTCCGTGCCCAGCGCTCCATCGTCAAGGTCACCGGGACCGCGCAGAGCTGCGGCAAGGTCCTGGAGGGCAGCGGCTTCGTCTTCGCCGACCGCCGGGTCATGACGAACGCGCATGTGGTCGGCGGGGTCGACGAGCCGACCGTGCAGATAGGCGGGGAGGGCCGCAGGTACGACGCCAAGGTCGTCCTGTACGACTGGAAGCGCGACATCGCCGTCCTCGACGTACCGGATCTGCGGGCGGGCCCCCTGAAGTTCACGACCCGGGACGCGGCCGGAGGCGACGGCGCGATCGTCGCGGGCTTCCCGGAGAACGGCTCGTACGACGTGCGCGCCGCGCGCGTGCGCGGGCGGATCACGGCGAACGGCCCGGACATCTACCACCGCGGCAACGTCCACCGCGATCTCTACTCGCTGTACGCGACCGTCCGTCAGGGCAACTCCGGCGGCCCGCTGCTCACCCCCGACGGCAAGGTGTACGGCGTGGTGTTCGCCAAGTCGCGCGACGACGCGGACACCGGCTACGCCCTGACGGCCGACGAGATCCGGCCCGACATCGACCGGGGCCGTACGGCGAACGAGCAGGTGGGTACCGACAGCTGCGCGCTGTGATCCGCGGTCGGCCGTTCAGCCGCGCGGGTGACGCAGGCGTACGGAGACCCAACGGGCCCGGCGGCGCAGGATGCGCGGAATCCCCACCCTGAGGTCCGCTTCCGCGAGTTGCGGGGTGCCTCGCTGAGGCGTGCTCAGGCCGGTGGCCGAGCGGCGGTTGCGGGGTGCGTCACTGTAGTCGTGCGTCCAGCCCATACCCGGACGTGTGCCCCGCCTGAAGGTCGATAACCGCCTGCGCGCCTCCCAATTGGCCTATGCGGAAGGCATGTGGCCGTTCCAGGGACAAGTGTTCACGAATTCGGATACTCCGCGCATCGAATCGCTCACGGAACGGTCACCTGTCCGGCTCGGGATCCTTCAGCCAGTTGATCAGCTCGGTGGAGAAGGCCGTCGGGTCCTCCTCGTGCGGGAAGTGCCCGAGACCGTCGAACAGCCGCCAGCGGTACGGCGCTTCGACGTACTCGCCCGAACCGGCCGCGCTGCGCGTGCGGGTCACCGGGTCCAGCGAACCGTGCAGATGCAGCGTGGGCACCCGCACGGGCCGCTTCATCCTGCGGTAGAACTGCACGCCGTCCGGGCGGGCCAGCGACCGCACCAGCCAGCGGTACGGCTCGATCGAGCAGTGCGCGGTGGAGGGGATGCACATGGCCCGCCGGTACGTCGCCACGGCCTCGTCCTCCGGGGGCCGGGGCCCGGACCACTCGCGGATCAGACGGCCCACCAGCTCGCCGTCGTCGGCGGCGAGTTGGCGCTCCGGGATCCAGGGCCGCTGGAAACCCCAGATGTAGGAGCTGGCGGCCGTCTGCCGGGCGTCCCGCAGCATCGCCGCGCGCCAGCGCCGCGGGTGCGGCATCGACACCACGGCCAGGCGCCGGACCAGCTTGGGCCGCATCGCGGCGGCCGTCCACGCCAGGTAGCCGCCCAGGTCGTGGCCGACCAGCGCGGCGTCCGGCTCGCCGAGCGAACGGACCACGCCCGTGACGTCCAGGGCGAGGTTGGCGGGGTCGTACCCGCGGGGTGTGCGGTCGCTGCCGCCGACACCCCGCAGGTCCATCGCCACCGCCCGGTAGCCCGCGTCCGCGAGTGCGACCAGCTGGTGCCGCCAGGTCCACCAGAACTGCGGGAAGCCGTGCAGCAGCAGCACCAGGGGGCCGTCGCCGAGTTCGGCGATGTGGAAGCGGGCGCCGTTCGCGGCGACATCCCGGTGCGTCACCTGCTGCCCGTGGGGCAGGTCGATGCGTACGGCCGAGGGAGCGGGGTCGGTCATGACGACGAGCGTGCCACAACCTCGGACGAGGAGTGCGCCGCGGCCTCGATGGCGGCGGGCGTCCGGTCGTCGGGAAGTTCCGGGCGCGGGTGCGGCTTGGCGTTCTGCAGGACGCTGGCCGACTCCTTCACCGACGCGGCCACCTTCTGCGGGCCCTGGCCCTTCTTGGCCTTCTTCGCGAACACCACGCCGATGAGCGCGAGGAGGCCGGCCACGAGCACGTTGGCCGCGAACGACAGCAGGAAGCAGACCGCCAGGTTCCAGCCGGTCCAGGTCCGGATGCCGTAGGCCAGCGCGAAGTCGAGCATCGGCAGCGAGAACACCAGCAGCGCGCCCGCCAGGGAGAAGGCGCCGCCGCTCGTCGCGCCGCGCTTCACGTCCTGCTTCAGCTGCGCCTTGGCCAGCGCGATCTCGTCGTGCACCAGCGCCGACAAATCGGTCGTCGCCGAGGCGAACAGCTGGCCGATGCTGCGTTCGGCGCCGACCGGGCTGCCGTCGGGTGCGCTCATCGCGTTCTCCCTCTGATGTCTCTCGTGCCGCAAGTGTGCCGTGCCGGGTGGCCGTCCTGCTCGGGCGGCCGGTTGCGTGGCCGTCCCGCTCGGACCGCCGGCCGTCCGCCGTGCTCGGGCGGCCGGTCGCGCGACCGCCGGGTCAGGACGGCCGCGCGCGTGGCCGTCCTGCTTCCTGAGGCCGTCTTGTTTTGTACCGTCTCGTCAGATCATGCCGGACGGTGGCCTTCCTCGCCTGCCCCGCCCGGCACTTCCTGAAGCCCGTGGCGCGCCGAGGCCGCCCGCTCGGCGGCGATCCGCCGGTGTTCGGCGGCCTTGCGCTCGTGGATCTCGGCCATGCGCAGGTGGTACGCCGGGTCGTCCTCCTCGTAGATGTCCGGGACGCCGTCGAGGTCCTCGTCCCGCTCCTCCTCCGCGCACAGCGCGCGGTACTTGGCGTTGCGGACCTTGAGCAGCACCGTCGCGCACACCGCCGCGATCAGTGATCCGGTGAGCACCGCCGCCTTCACCTCGTCGGTGAGGAGGTCGTCTCCGGCGAAGGCCAGTTCACCGATGAGCAGCGACACGGTGAAGCCGATCCCGGCGAGGGAGGCCACCGCGAAGACGTCCGCCCAGGCGAGGTCCTCGCTGAGCGAGGCACGGGTGAAGCGGGCGGTCAGCCACGTGCCGCCGAAGATGCCGACCGTCTTGCCGACGACCAGGCCGAGGACGACGCCGAGCGTCTCCGGCTTGGTGAACACGTCCCCGAGCGCCCCGCCGGTCATCGACACCCCGGCACTGAACAGCGCGAACAGCGGCACCGCGAGCCCCGCCGACAGGGGCCGCACCCGGTGCTCGATGCGCTCGGCCGGCGAGTGCTCCTCGCCCTCCCGGGTGGTGCAGCGCAGCATGAGGCCCATCGCCACGCCGGCGATGGTGGCGTGCACCCCGCTGTTGTACATCAGCGCCCAGATCACCAGGGCGAGCGGCACGTACACGTACCAGCCGCGCACGCCCCAGCGCAGCAGCAGCCAGAAGACCAGCAGGCCCGCGGCGGCGCCGCCG
Source organism: Streptomyces sp. NPDC096012 (assembly GCF_040426375.1). Classification (NCBI taxonomy): domain Bacteria; kingdom Bacillati; phylum Actinomycetota; class Actinomycetes; order Kitasatosporales; family Streptomycetaceae; genus Streptomyces; species Streptomyces sp. NPDC096012. The sequence goes on along the minus strand of NZ_JBEOTD010000012.1, from coordinate 149,910 downwards.
AGCGCCGCGAAGTCCAGCCGGTCGGTGAAGAAGACCGCGATGATCAGGATCGCGAACAGGTCGTCGACGACCGCCAGGGTGAGCAGGAAGGCACGCAGGGCGCTGGGGAGCGAGGTGCCGATGACCGCGAGGACGGCGAGCGCGAAGGCGATGTCGGTCGCGGTGGGCACCGCCCAGCCCCGCGGGGAGCCGTGCCCGGCGAGGTTGGTCAGGGTGTACACGAGCGCCGGTACGGCCATGCCGCACAGCGCGGCCACCACGGGCAGCACGGCCGCCCTGGGGTCGCGCAGGTCCCCGGCGACCAGCTCGCGCTTGAGCTCGATTCCGGCGACGAAGAAGAACACGGCGAGGAGGCCGTCCGCCGCCCAGTGGGCGAGGGAGAGGTTCAGCCCGAGCGCGCCGGGACCGAAGTGGAGGTGGCCGATCGTCGCGTAGCTGTGCCGCAGGGCCGGAATGTTCGCCCAGATCAGCGCGGTGACGGCGGCGCCGAGCAGCAGGACGCCGCCGACGGTCTCGGTGCGCAGCGCGTCCGCCACGTAGGTCCGCTCGGGCAGGGACAGGCGTCCGAAGACCTTGCGGGGGGAGAGCGGGCTGCGGGGCGCGGGCACGGCGGGACCTCCGGTGGCTGGACAGGGCGGCTCACATGCCGACCAGACTTCCCGGCGCACCTATGGGTTCTTCGCACGTCCTTGACGCTTTCATTACCCTACCCAACCGGGTCGGTGGCCGGAACCGGTGATGCTCACGTTAGACGCGCGAGGGGCACCGGGCGCGTCGTCGCCCGGTGCCCCTGTGGAGCCCGTGGAACCGCGGGGCCCGCGGTGCCCGTCAGTCCTCGCTCGGCGCCGCCGGGAGCCTGGTCTGGATGAGGTCCATGACCGCGGAGTCCGTCAGCGTGGTGACGTCACCGAGCTGCCGGTTCTCGGCCACGTCACGCAGCAGCCGGCGCATGATCTTGCCGGACCGGGTCTTCGGGAGCTCCGCCACCGGCAGGATCCGCTTGGGCTTGGCGATCGGGCCGAGCGTGGCGCCCACGTGGTCGCGCAGCTGCCCGACGAGCGCGTCGTCCTCGGACGCCGTACCGCGCAGGATCACGAAGGCGACGATCGCCTGGCCGGTGGTCTCGTCGGCGGCGCCGACCACGGCCGCCTCGGCGACCGACGGGTGCGAGACCAGCGCCGACTCCACCTCCGTGGTGGAGATGTTGTGCCCGGACACGAGCATGACGTCGTCCACCCGGCCCAGCAGCCAGATGTCCCCGTCGTCGTCCTTCTTGGCGCCGTCACCGGCGAAGTACATGCCCTCGAAGCGGGACCAGTAGGTGTCGACGAACCGCTGGTCGTCGCCCCAGATGGTGCGCAGCATCGACGGCCACGGCTCGGTCAGCACCAGGTAGCCACCGCCGCCGTTGGGCACCTCGTTCGCCTCGTCGTCCACGACGGTCGCGCTGATGCCGGGCAGCGGACGCTGCGCCGAACCGGGCTTGGCCTCGGTGACGCCCGGCAGCGGCGAGATCATCATCGCGCCGGTCTCGGTCTGCCACCAGGTGTCCACGACGGGCGTGACGTCGGCGCCGATGTGCTTGCGGTACCAGATCCACGCCTCGGGGTTGATGGGCTCGCCGACCGATCCCAGGACACGCAGGCTGCTCAGGTCGAACTTGGCGGGGATGTCGTCGCCCCACTTCATGAACGTCCGGATCGCGGTCGGCGCCGTGTAGAGGGTGGTGACCTTGTACTTCTGGACGATCTCCCAGAACCGGCCCTGGTGCGGGGTGTCCGGCGTGCCCTCGTACATGACCTGGGTCGCGCCGTTGGCGAGCGGCCCGTAGACGATGTACGAGTGCCCGGTGACCCAGCCGACGTCGGCCGTGCACCAGTACACGTCCGTCTCCGGCTTGAGGTCGAAGACCGCCCAGTGGGTGTAGGCCGCCTGGGTGAGGTAGCCGCCGGAGGTGTGCAGGATGCCCTTGGGCTTACCCGTCGTGCCCGAGGTGTAGAGGATGAACAGCGGGTGCTCCGCCTCGAACGCCTCCGGGGTGTGCTCGGCGGACTGCCGCTCGACCAGATCGTGCCACCAGACGTCGCGCTCGTCGTTCCAGGCCACGTCCTGCCCGGTACGGCGCACCACGAGCACGTGCTCGACGTTCCCCGCCTTGTCGGCCGCCTCGTCGACGGCCGGCTTGAGCGCGGACGGCTTGCCGCGCCGGTAGCCGCCGTCGGAGGTGATGACGACCTTGGCGTCCGCGTCCTGGATACGGCTCGCGAGCGCGTCCGCCGAGAAGCCGCCGAAGACGACCGAGTGGGCCGCGCCGATCCGGGCCGCGGCCAGCATCGCGATCGCGGTCTCCGGGATCATCGGCATGTAGACGGCGACCCGGTCGCCCTTGCGAACCCCGAGCTCCAGCAGGGCGTTCGCGGCCTTGGAGACCTCGTCCTTCAGCTCCGCGTAGGTGATCGAGCGGCTGTCGCCCGGCTCACCCTCGAAGTGGATGGCGACCCGGTCCCCGTGGCCGGCCTCCACATGCCGGTCCACGCAGTTGTACGCGACGTTCAGCTCGCCGTCCTTGAACCACTTGGCGAACGGCGGGTTCGACCAGTCCAGCGTCTCGGTAGGCGCCTTGGCCCAGGTCAGCCGGCGGGCCTGCGCGGCCCAGAAGCCGAGCCTGTCAGCCTTGGCCTGTTCGTACGCCTCCCCGGTGACGTTGGCTTGCGCGGCCAGGCCTGCCGGGGGCGCGAACCTGCGTTCTTCCCTGAGCAGGTTGGCCAGGCTCTCGTTGCTCACGACATCTCCCTTTCCAAGGGTGTCCGTTGTGTCCCAGGCCACAGCTCATCAGACGCGGGGGGCCGATGACAAGGGTCGGCCCGAAAATTGGTTTAGACCTGTCCTGCCGTCGGCCCCTCGCACCCCGCTATGTGCCCTCCTTCCTGCACCGATTCCTCACGTGACTCCTTCGGCCACGGCTCCCGCCACGCCCGCGCCGACGCCTTCCGCGGCGCCCCCGTGGTCCTCGTCGTCGCCGTCGGTGACGCTTTCGAAGACCGCGCCCCGCTCCGTCCCCGCGAGCAGGTACGCCTGCGCCTCGCCCACGTGGAAGTACATGCCGTGCAGCTCCAGCCCGCCGCCGGCCAGCGCCCGGGCGACCGGGGCGTGCGCCCGCAGGTGATCAAGCTGCTGGACCACATTGGTCAGGCACAGCTGCTCCACCGCGTCCGCGGCCGGCCGCCCGGCCAGCCGGGGCCGGGCCCGGCGGTCCCCGGCCGGTCGCGCGAGGCTCGGCAGCCCGTGCCGCAGCCACCGCCGCAAGGGGGTGTCCCCGTCCGCCCCCCGGGTGTCCCGCGCGGCCAGCAGCGCCTGCATCGCCCCGCACCCGGAGTGCCCGCACACGGTGATGGAGCGCACCCCGAGCACGTCCACCGCGTACTCGATCGCGGCGGCCACCGAGTCGTCGCCGTGCTCCTCGCCCGGCGGCGGCACCAGGTTGCCCACGTTGCGGACGACGAACAGGTCACCGGGACCACTGGCGGTGATCATCGACGTGACGAGCCGGGAGTCGGCGCAGGTGAGGAAGAGCTGCGAGGGCTGCTGGCCCTCCCGCGCCAGCCGCGCCAGCTCCCCCCGCACCAGCGGCGCGGTGTTCCGCTGGAACGAGCTGATGCCACGGGCCAGTTCCCGTGCCGCCGCCCGGCCCGGCGCCGCCCCGTCCGCCGCGGCCGCCGCTGCGGGTGCTCCGGCGAAGCAGGACTGATGGTTGCGCCAGGGGGTCCAGGGCCGGCACCGGCACTCGGTCGACGAGGTCGGCTCGGCGGTCCGGATCCCGCCGCGCCGGCCCGACAGCTCGGCCGTGCCGCCCCGCGCGGTGTGGGCGCTGCGCCAGTCCTGTAGCGACTCGTACGCCGCGTGGTCCATGAACGACCCGCTCAACTCCACGACGGCGTGGGCGCCGTGGGGTACGCGATGCAGGGCTCTGCTGAGCCGGGGCACCGCGAGGAACGTCAGCTGTCCTCGGACGCGTACGTGATGTGCTCCTTCCTTCTCCTCATGGGTGATGCGGGTGTGGGTGAGGCGGTGCAGGGCGAGGGCGACCGCCACGGCGACCCCGAGGAGCACACCCTCCAGGACGCCGAGGAACACCACGCCGAGGGTGGTCGCGGCGTAGACCGGCACTTCGCGGTGGCGGGTCACCGTGCGAATGTGGTGCAGGGACACCATCTGGATGCCGACGGCCATCACCAGGGCGGCGAGTGAGGCGAGCGGGATCGCCTCCAGGATCGGGACCATCAGCAGCGCGGCTACCACTACGAGAACGCCGTGCAGCATCGTGGAGTTCCGGCTCAGGGCACCGGAGTTCACATTCGCGGTACTGCGTACGGCCACCCCGGCCACGGGCAGGCCGCCCAGCGCCCCGGAGACGATGTTCGCCGCGCCCTGGCCCAGCAGTTCCCGGTCCAGATCGGCACGTCCGACGCGGGACTGCGGGCCCGGGCGGCCCGCGATCAGCTTGTCCACCGCCACCGCCCCGAGCAGGGACTGCACGCTGCACACCAAGGTGGTGGTGAGGACGGCGGCCACGACGCCGAGCACGGGTCCCTCGGGCAGTCCGGCCAGCGCGTGGCTGCTCCAGGACGGCAGGTCCACCCGGGGCATGGCCAGGCCGGCGAGCGCGGCGGTCGCGGTGGCCCCGGCGACGGCGACGAGGGCGGCCGGCACCTTGCGCAGCTCCCTGCCGGCCCGGCCGGGCAGGCGCGGCCAGGCCAGCAGCAGGGTCAGGGTCAGCACGCTCGTGAACACCGCGGCCGGGTGCAGCTGGGCCAACTGGGCCGGCAGCGCCCGCAGGTTGGCGAGGACGGAGCTGTCCGGGCTGCCGCCGAGGACGATGTGCAGCTGGGCGACGGCGATGGTGATGCCGATGCCGGCGAGCATGCCGTGCACCACGGCCGGGCTGACCGCGAGCGCGCCGCGGGCCACGCGCAGGCAGCCGAGGCCGAGCTGGGCGAGGCCGGCGAGGACGGTGATGCCGCAGGTCGCGCGCCAGCCGTAGCGGTGGATCAGGTCGGCGGTGACGACGGTGAGCCCGGCGGCGGGGCCGCTGACCTGCAGCGGGCAGCCGCCGAGCCGGCCGGCGACGATTCCGCCCACGGCCGCGGCGACGAGGCCGGCCTGGAGCGGGGCGCCGGTGGCGAGGGCGATGCCCAGCGACAGCGGCAGGGCGATCAGGAAGACCGCGACGGCGGCCGACACATCGGCGCCCTCGACGGGGAAGCGGCGGCGGCGCCGCGGTGCGGGGGTGTGGGACGGCTGGGCGTGAGGGAGTGCGCAGGCTGTGGGCATGTTCCCGTCTCCTCCGGGGCGGCGCGGTCGCGGACTGGATGGGGCCCGCGCCGATGGGCGGGGGCTCGGTCGCGGCCGTGGGTCACGGCATGCAGTGGCGGGACGAAGCAACGCTCGGTAAATGAAGCGTAATGCAGAGTAAAGACAATACATAACTTTCCGGAGCAAATGGAGTAATCCATGGGCTTCCGGAGTGAAGCGGTCATTTCATCGGCTTGTCGTATTAATTCCTTCTGGGTCCCGTGCGACCTTGGCGGCGCTGCCGGGACAAGCCCGGCACATCGACAGAAAAGGCCCCTCGTCAGCGCTTGTCGGAGAGAAGGAAGAAGGTGGGGCGGGACATGGCCGCCACCCAGAGAATCGCCGTCGGTGCCATGGTCGCCACGGCCTGTGCCGCGTCGCTCGCCGGTTGTGCGACCGACTCCAGCGGCTCGAAGGAAGGAGCGTCCGGCCCGCAGCAGGGGGCACCGGCGCCCAACAGCGTGCTCCGTCTGATCGGTGACGGATCCACCGCGTACACCGGCGGGCAGCCGCATCTGCCCACGCCCGAGCGGCTGGAACCCGGTGCGAAGCCCCCGCAGTTCGTGGTGTTCTCCTGGGACGGGGCGGGCGAGGACAGCCAGAAGCTGTTCTCCCACTTCCGCAAGGTCGCCAAGGAGAACAACGCGACGATGACGTACTTCCTCAGCGGCGTGTACACGCTGCCGGAGGAGAAGCGCGACCTCTACAGACCCCCGCAGCACCCGCAGGGCAGCTCGGACATCGGCTTCAACGACCGGCAGGGCATCGCCGACACCGTCAAGCAGGTGCGGCTGGCCTGGCTCGAGGGCAACGAGATCGGCACCCACTTCAACGGTCACTTCTGCGGCCCCGACGGCGGCGTCGGCCAATGGTCGGTGGCCGAGTGGAAGAGCGAGATCGCGCAGGCCAAGAAGTTCGTGAAGTCCTGGAAGACCAACGCCGGCATGACCAAGGCGGCCCCGCTCCCCTTCGACTACGACAAGGAGCTGATCGGCGCCCGCACCCCCTGCCTGGAAGGGCAGAAGAACTTCACGAAGGCCGCCCGCCAGCTGGGCTTCCGCTACGACTCCAGCGGTGTCAACGACCAGGTGTGGCCGAAGAAGAAGGAAGGCCTGTGGGACCTGTCGATGCAGCTGGTGCCGTTCCCCGGCCACACCTTTGAGCAGCTGACCATGGACTACAACTTCATGGTCAACCAGTCCGGCACCGAGACCCAGGGCGACCCCGACAAGTTCGACTACTGGGGCGACCAGATGCGCGACGGTCTGATCAAGGGCTTCTACCGCGCCTACGACGGCAACCGAGCCCCCCTGATCATCGGCAACCACTTCGAGTCCTGGAACGGCGGCACCTACATGCGCGCCGTCGACGAGGTGGTGCGGGAGGTGTGCAACAAGCCCGAGGTGCGCTGCGTCTCCTTCCACCAGCTGGCCGACTGGCTGGACGCCCAGGACCCGGCGACCCTGAAGAGGCTGCGCACCCTGGAGGTGGGCGAGGCTCCCCGGCAGGGCTGGGCGTCCTTCCTGTCCGGCCACCCGGCTCCGGCGCCCAAGGGGGTCCCCGGGGCGCCGGCCGTCAAGCGGTAGGCGTCACACGGCCGTCGCCACACCCTCGCCGAGCACGAACCCGGGGTCGACCTGCGCGGCCAGGTCGACCCCGGTGCGCTCGTTGCCCCACGCCTCGGCGTTCTTCAGGTGGAAGTGCACCGTCTGGCGGGTGTACCGCTCCCAGTCCCGCTGTTCGTACGTGGCGTCCGCCGCGGCCCGGAGCGTCTGCAGCGCACGGGAGTTGGCCTCCTCCAGCAGGTCGAAGCGCGGCGGGCGGCCCTTCTCCATGGCGCGCACCCAGTCCGAGCGCCCGACCGTCACGAGCAGGTCCTCCCCGACCTCCGCGCGCAGGAAGTCGATGTCGTCCTGTTCCTGGATCTTGTTGCCGACGACCTTCAGGGCGACGCCGTAGTCGCGGGCGTACTCCTTGTACTGGCGGTAGACGGACACCCCCTTGCGGGTCGGCTCGGCGACGAGGAACGTCATGTCGAAGCGGGTGAACATGCCGGAGGCGAAGGAGTCCGAACCCGCCGTCATGTCGACCACGACGTACTCGTCGGGGCCGTCGACGAGGTGGTTCAGGAACAGCTCCACCGCTCCCGTCTTGGAGTGGTAGCAGGCGACCCCCAGGTCGGCCTCCGTGAAGGGGCCGGTGACCATCAAACGGACGGCGCCGCCGTCGAGTTCCACCGGACGCGCGCAGGCGTCGTAGACCGGATTGGGCTCCCGCACCCGGACCAGCCGCGAACCCTCGCCGGGCGGGGTCGTCTTGATCATCGTCGTGCCGGAGGTGATGCGCGGATTGCTGCCGCGCAGATAGTCCTTGATCAGCGGCAGCCGTTCGCCCATGGCCGGCAGGGCCGCCGCCTCCGCCTCGGTGAGCCCGAGGGCGGGGCCGAGGTGCTGGTTGATGTCCGCGTCGATGGCGACCACCGGAGCGCCGCCGGCCGTGAGGTGGCGGATGAAGAGGGAGGAGAGCGTGGTCTTGCCGCTGCCGCCCTTTCCGACGAAAGCAATTTTCATGTTCACCAAGAGTAGTCGACCAGTAGCTGTACGTGGCATGCGGAGTGAAGAAGACCACTCCTTCGTGGGGCTCGGCCGCTGGGGTGCGTAATGTCGTACTCATGAGTACGACAGGTGCGACCGCCGATCCGCTGGCGGCCCTGGGCTCGCTGCCCTCGGTGGCCGAGTCCGTGGAGTCCGTACGCAAGGCCGTGGACCGGGTCTACGGCCACCGGATCATGCGGCGCCGCAGCAATGCGATCACTTCCGAGGCGGCCCTGCGCGCCGCCCGCGGCTCGGCCGCACTCGCCGGCGCGGACTGGGCCCTGGAGGAGGTGCGGCGCCGCTCCGACTTCGGCGCCGAGGCCGAGGCACGGGTCGTGGGGGCGGCCCTGCGGCTGACGGCCGAGGCGGGCCAGCTGCTGTCGGTCTGGCGGCAGTCGCCGCTGCGGGTGCTGGCCCGGCTGCACCTGGTCGCCGCGGCGAGCCAGGACGAGCGGGTCGGCAGGCCGCGGCAGGCCGGCGAGACGGTCGACGAGCCGCTGATCGAGCTGCCGCTGCCGGACGCCCGTGAGGTCTCCGGCCGCCTCGAAGGGCTGGGCGACCTGATCATCGCGGGGACCTCCGCGCCGGCCCTGGTGACGGCCGCCGTGGTGCATGGCGAACTGCTCGCGCTGCGCCCCTTCGTGTCCCACAACGGTCCGATCGCGCGCGCGGCCGAGCGGATCGTGCTGATCGGCAGCGGCCTCGATCCGAAGGCGGTCTGCCCGGCCGAGGTCGGCCACGCCGAACTGGGTCGTGCGGCCTACCTCGCCGCACTCGACGGGTACGTCTCGGGCACCCCCGAGGGCATGGCGGCCTGGATCGCCCACTGCGGCCGGGCGGTCGGACTGGGCGTCCGTGAGTCGACGGCGGTGTGCGAGGCGCTGCAGCGCGGCGCGGCCTGAGAGCGGCGGCCGGTGGCGGCCCGAGCCCGGGAAGGGGCGGCGGGCATGGGAAAGGCCCCCGTGCGGGGGCCTGGACAGGGTTGCGGCGGTACGAGATCTCGTACCGCCGCTGGCATGTTCACCGGGTTACCAAGCGTCCTCGATATATGCCCATCAGGCCGGGATTCTTTGCCCGTCACCTGGTGCGGCTGGCCCGTAATCGACGGGTCGACGTCGCGTGGGTGCGCAGTGTTCATGCGGGGGTCCGTGGGGCCAGTGCGTAGTGGTAGGTGATCCTCGCGGATGTCCTGTGGTCTCGCGGGCCTTGAGTCCTTTGTACTGCAAGTGGGTGGTAAGCGGAAGCCCTGCCTACAGTTCTTTACTTTTGCCGCCAAAAAGGGTTGAAACAGGCGCTCTTCACGCCGTGCGCCCACGGCGCCGGTTCGAATACCAGACGAGGCCGGCGGTCGCCGCCGCGGCTCCTATGGCCGCCGCCGCGACCAGGGCCGGGCGGGGCGGGACGGAGAGTGTGGGCAGCCGCTTCTTGAGCGGGACCGGGCGGCGGAACTCGAGGACCGGCCAGCCGCGCGCGAGCGCCTCGCGGCGCAGTGCGCGGTCCGGGTTCACCGCGTGCGGGTTGCCGACCGCCCGGAGCATCGGCAGGTCGGTCGCGGAGTCGCTGTAGGCGTAGCAGCGGTCGAGGTCGTAGCCCTCGGACAGGGCCAGCTCCCGGACCGCCTCCGCCTTGGTCGGGCCGTAGGCGTAGTACTCCACCTCCCCGGTGAAGCAGCCGTCCTCCCCGACGACCATGCGGGTGGCCACCACCCGGTCCGCGCCGAGCAGCTCACCGATCGGCTCGACCACCTCGGCGCCCGAGGTGGACACGATCACCACGTCCCGGCCGGCCGTGTGGTGCTCCTCGATGAGGGATGCGGCCTCGTCGTAGATGATCGGGTCGATCAGGTCGTGCAGGGTCTCGGCGACGATCTCCCGCACCTGCTGGACGTTCCAGCCGCGGCACAGGTCGGACAGATACTCGCGCATGCGTTCCATCTGGTCGTGGTCCAGGCCGCCGGCCAGGAAGACGAACTGGGCATATGCGGTACGCAACGCGGCCCTGCGGCTGATCAGGCCGCCTTGGTAGAAGGACTTGCTGAAGGTGAGCGTGCTCGACTTCGCAATGACCGTCTTGTCCAGGTCAAAGAAGGCCGCTGCGCGAGGCAAGGAGTGGTTTTCCACGACCCAGAGCATAGGCGCCCACCATTCGGCGTAAGCTGGGGCGCGTGGGTTTGCCTGAGAAGGCTCTCGGGTACACCATGGAAGTCACGGATCGTTCGCGACCGTGCTAACCCGGCCCGACTCCTCCCCCCCCGAGTCGGCCGTGGGGACGACCCCCGCTCTCCCCCCCGGCGGGGGTCGTCGCATGTCCGGATGCGTTTTCTCGCTCCTTCCCCTTCCCTCGGGCACCCGTATGGGCAGCGCCACGCTCCCGCGACGCACCTTTGACGTGGCCATGATCCGTTACTTTGGGTAATCGTGAGATTGCTCTATGGGAGTCGTACAGCGTCAGCACAGGGGTCACCGGTATGGGTGACGGCGATATTCACAGCCCGCGAGTTGTCCACCGATTTCCTTCAAGATCCACACGATTTCGAGGATCGCTGCACCGTGATTCCAGCGACTCCGGGACGGCGGCTGGTTCATGGCCGGTTCCGATTGCCGGAGCGCGTATGGCCGGTTCCTATCGACCGTCCATATGGAGGCCGCTTGCCGGTTCTCCGCATCTTCGGGAATCGCGTGGCCGCAGGGGCTGCGCGGACCGCGCAGCGAAGGGGGACCACACGTGACCGGAACCGTCACCCACGATCCACCGCCCACCGGCGAAGAGCGGCCCGGACGGCCGCTCATCCTCACCGAGGACGCCCAACTCCTGGACGACCTGCTGCGCTTGTGCGCGGCCGCCGGCGTCACACCCGAGGTGCACCCGCGCGTCCCGGACACCGGCGACGGCTGGGCGGCGGCCCCGCTCGTGCTCGTCGGCGACGACGCCGCCCGGCGGGCCCACGGCGCCCCGCGGCGGCGCGGAGTGGTGCTGATCGGCCGCGACCAGGACGACTCGGAGGTGTGGAAACGAGCCGTCCTGATCGGCGCCGACCACGTCCTGATGCTGCCCGACGGAGAGCAGTGGCTGATCGACCGCATCGCCGACGTGGCCGAAGGAGCCGGACGCCCGGCCCTCACGGTCGGCGTGATCGGCGGCCGGGGCGGAGCCGGCGCGTCCACGCTCGCCTGCGCCCTCGCCGTCACCTCCGCGCGCGAAGGACTGCGCACCCTCCTCGTGGACGCCGATCCGCTCGGCGGCGGCCTCGACGTACTCCTCGGCGGCGAGAGCGCCGACGGACTGCGCTGGCCCGCCTTCGCCGCCTCCCGGGGCCGGGTCGGCGGCAGCGCACTGGAGGAGTCCCTGCCGGAACTGCACGCGTTGCGGGTGCTCAGCTGGGACCGCGGCGACTGTGTCGCCGTCCCGGCCCAGGCGGTGCGCGCAGTCCTCGCCGCCGCCCGGCGGCGCGGCGGCACGGTCGTGGTCGACCTGCCCCGCCGTCTTGACGACGGCGTCGCCGAAGCCCTCGCCCAGCTCGACCTTGCGCTGCTCGTCGTCCCCGCCGAACTACGGGCGCTCGCGGCCGCCGGACGGGTCGCCTCCGCCGTCGGCATGGTCGTGCGCGACGTCCGGATCGCGGTCCGCGGACCGTACGCGCCCGGCCTGGACGGCCGCGAGGTGGCCAGGCTGCTCGACCTGCCGCTGGCCGGCGAAGTGCCCGTCGAACCGGGACTGCTGCGCCCCCGGGGCGGCGCGAAGCCACCCGGGGCGACCGGACGCGGACCCCTGGCCCGCTTCTGCGTGAACTTCTGGGAGCGGGCCCTGGCCGAGGCGGGAGGCACCCGGTGAGCCTCCCCGGACTCGACCGGACCGACGGCGCCGCGCTCCTCGACGGTGTCCGCCGCCGGCTCGCCGAGAGCGGCGCGGACCCCACCCCCGCACGCGTGGCACAGGCACTGCGCGAACAGGGCCGGGTGCTCGGCGACGCCGAGGTCCTCGGTGCCGCCCGGCAGCTGAGGTCCGAACTCGTGGGAGCCGGCCCCCTGGAGCCGTTGCTCGCCGACCCGCACGTCACCGATGTCCTGGTGTGCGCACCGGACCGGGTGTGGGTGGACCGGGGCGGCGGCCTGGAACCGGCCCCGGTGACCTTCCCGGACGCGGCGGCCGTACGACGCCTCGCGCAACGGCTGGCCGCGGTGGCCGGACGCCGCCTGGACGACGCCCGGCCCTGGGTGGACGCCCGCCTGCCCGACGGAACCCGGCTGCACGCGGTGCTGCCCCCGGTCGCCGTCGGCTGCACCTGCCTGTCGCTGCGGGTGGTACGGCCCCGGGCGTTCACCCTGGAGGAACTGGTGGAGGCGGGCACCGTGCCGCCGGGCGGCGACCGGATCCTGCGGGACCTGCTGGCGGCCCGGCTGTCCTTCCTCGTCAGCGGCGGCACCGGGAGCGGCAAGACGACCCTGCTCAGCGCGCTGCTGGGCCTGGTCGGACCGGGCGAGCGGATCGTGCTGGCCGAGGACTCGGCCGAGCTGCGGCCGGAACACCCGCACGTGGTCAGGCTGGAGACCCGGCCCGCCAATCAGGAGGGCGCCGGGCTGGTCACCCTGGACGACCTGGTCCGGCAGGCGCTGCGGATGCGGCCCGACCGGCTCGTCGTCGGCGAGGTGCGCGGCCCCGAGGTCGTCCATCTGCTCGCGGCCCTGAACACCGGGCACGAGGGCGGATGTTGCACGGTCCACGCCAATGCCGCCGCGGACGTGCCGGCCCGTCTGGAAGCGCTGGCCACGGCGGCCGGACTCGATCGGGCCGCGCTGCACAGCCAGTTGGCCGCCGCGCTGTCCGTGCTGCTGCACCTCGTGCGCGACCGGTCCGGACGGCGCCGGATCGCGGAGGTCCACGTGCTGGAGCGGGACCCCACGGGCCTGGTGCGGACCCTGCCGGCGCTGCGCTGGGGTGAGCGGGCCTTCGAGCGGCAGCCCGGCTGGGACCGACTGGCGCCACTGCTCGGCGGCTCGGGCGGGCGACGGAACGACGGGGAGGGGTGACGGCAGTGATCGGTCAGACGTCCATGGGGGCCGCGCTGATCTGCCTGGGCGCGATGGCCTGGCTGCTGGGCGACAGGCACCACGGGACGCGGCGGGCGCGGCTGCTTCTCGCGGGCGGCGGAGCGGTGGCCGTCGGCCCGCCCGCCTGGCAGGAGTTCCTCGCGCGACCGCGGCGGCTCGCCGGCCGGCTGGGGACCGAATGGTGGGCGCTCGTGGCCGGTGTGCTGCTGGCGCTGCTGGGTGCGTCGGTGATCCCGGTCGTCGCGGGGGCGGTTGGGGTTCCGGTACTGCGGAGGTTGCGCCGGGCGCGGCTGGCCAGGCGCGCCCGGGAGGAGCGCGCGGACGCGGTGATCGCCCTGTGCCGGGCCCTCGCCGGTGAGGTGCGCGTGGGACGGCACCCCGGTGAGGCCCTGTTGCGGGCCGCGGGCGACTCCGGCGGACTCGGCGAGGCCCTGCTGCGGGCGGCTGGAGACCCCGGTGGCCTCGGCGAGGCCAGGGCGGCGGTGGTCGCCGCCGCCCGCTTCGGCGGGGACGTGCCCGGCGCGCTCGCGGTGGTGGCCCGGCAACCGGGTGCCGACGGCCTGCTCGGACTGGCCGCGTGCTGGCGGGTGGCCGTGGACCAGGGAGCGGGACTCGCGGCCGGCCTGGACCGGCTGGAGGCGGCCCTGCGCGCCGAACGGGACCAGCGGGCCGACCTCCGCGCCCAGTTGTCGGGAGCCCGGGCGACCGCGCTGCTGCTCGCCGCGCTGCCGGCCCTCGGCCTCCTGCTGGGTGCGGCCATGGGCGCCGACCCGCTGCACGTGCTCCTGCACACCGGAGCCGGATTCGGCTGCCTGGCGGCCGGAGCGGTGTTCGAGGCGGCCGGCCTGTGGTGGGCGGCGCGGATCGTGCGGGGAGCGGAGGGGGTGTGAGGGGGCTGGTGGCGGCTGGGTGCGGAGACCCAAAAGCCGTCTGTGACGCCGCAGATGTGGCGGACGCGGCGGACGCGGCGGAGGCCCGGCAGCCCGAGGAGGCGCGGTGAGCCGTAGGTGCGGAGAGACCGGAGACGCGGAGGTGCCGGTGATGCCGGAGATGCGGAGATGCCGGTGACACCGGAGATGCGGAGGTGCCAGCGATGCGGAGATGCGGAGATGCCGGTGACACGGGAAATGCGGAGGTGCCGGTGACACGGGAAATGCGCCAGGAACCGGAAGTGCGGGAGGTGTCGGCCGGATGAGTGGGGAAGTCGTCCACAGGCTGGGGATGGCCGGGGTCGTGGGGCTGGCCCTCGGCTGGGGCGTGCGGTGTGTGGGAATGGTGCGGCGGCGGCGCCGTGCGCGGCGCCGGACTGCCGAGCTGCTCGGCCTCGAAGTGCGCTCGGGCGGAACGCCCTTGGAGATCCCGGGTGCGGTCCGGCGGTGGCTCCCGGCGGTCGGGGCGGCCTGTGGGGTCTGGGTGCTGGTCGGCGGAGTCGGCGGGCTCTTGCCAGGGCTCGTCGCGGGGGCGCTGCTGTGGCGGTGGCGGGAGCGCCAGGCGGCAGCGGACCGCGTGAAGGCGGCCGACACCGCGGAGACCGAGCGTCGGCTTCCGCTCGCCGCCGACCTGCTGGCCGCCTGCATCGCGGCCGGCGCGGGCCCGGTGATCGCCGCGCATGCGGTGGGAGAGGCGCTCGGCGGACCCGTGGGGGAGGCGTTGGCGCGGGGCGCGGCGGAGGTGCGGCTCGGCGGTGAACGGGCCAAGGCCTGGCGGCGGTTGGCCGTACTGCCCGGTGCCGGAACCCTGGCGCGGCTCCTGGAGCGGGCCGACGAGTCCGGGCTGCCCGCGGCCGGACCCGTCGCCCGCCTGGCCTCGGACGCCCGCGCGGAGTGGGCCCGTACCGCGACGGTCCGGGCACGCCGGGCGGCCGTACTGATCTCCGCGCCGGTCGGCCTGTGCTTTCTGCCAGCGTTCCTCGCGATCGGCGTGCTGCCCGTCGTGATCGGCCTGGCGGGCGGGGTGGTGGGAGGGGGGTGAGCGGTACGGGAGGGGCCTGGAGCGGGACATGAAGCGCGGAGAACACCGGATGACGCCGGATATGGACCTTATGGGGGTTGAGATGAAAGCAAGGCTGAACGCGAGGCTGAAGGAAGTGGCGGCGCGGCTGCGGGAGAGGTGCCTGCGGCGCCCTCGGGACGCGGGGATGGTGACATCCGAGTACGCCATGGGGATCATCGCGGCCGTCGGGTTCGCGTTGCTGCTCTACGAGGTCGTCACCAGCGGTCAGGTCAGGGCGGAGTTGCAGGCCATCGTGAAGAAGGCCCTCAGTGCGCGGATGTGAGCGGGGGGCGGACCGCGGGTTCGTGACGGCGGAGGCGGCCGTGGTGCTGTCCGTGCTGGTGGCGTTCACCATGGCGCTGGTCTGGTGGCTGCTGGTCGTGGCGGCACAGATCCAGTGCGTGGACGCCGCTCGCACGGGCGCCCGGGCCGCCGCCCGGCAGGATCCGGCCGCCGCGGTGGTGACGGTGACCCGGGAGGCGGCACCGCGCGGGGCGCGGGTGACGGTGGGGCGCGAGGGCGACGAGGTCCGGGTGACGGTGGTGGCCAGACCGCCGCTGCTCGGCGGGCTGCCCTTCGAGGTGCGCGAGGAGGCCGTGGCACTGGCCGAGGAGACGGTGGGGGCGACACCGGGGGAGGGGCCGTGACGGGGTTCGAGACGCTCGGCCGGCGGTACTGCGGCCGACCTCGCGAGTGCTCCGGCCCAGCGCCATCCGCTCCGTCCACATCGGCCGCGGGGCACGCCACGCCGGTGGACCCCGCCCCAGGGCACACCGGTCTGGGGGAGTCCGTTCCAGGGCACACCGGTCTGGGGGAGTCCGTTCCGGGGCACACCGGTCTGGGGGACTCCGTTCCAGGCCCCACCGGTCTGGGCGACTCCGCTCCGAGGCACACCGGCCAGGGGGACTCCGTTCCAGGGCACACCGGCCAGGGGGACTCCGCCCAGGAGGGCTCCGTTCCAGGGCACACCGGCCTGGGGCTCTCCGGTCGTGCGGACTCCCGCCGTACGCACGTCGGCCGAACACCCTCCGGCCCGGACTCCTCCGGCCCGGGGCGCTCAGACCGAGGATCGGCCACCGTCTGGAGTCTTGGGGTGATCGCCCTGCTGTGCGTGGTGTTCGGCGCCGTGCTGGCGCTGGGGCAGGCCGTCGTCGTACGGCACCGGGCGGCCGGAGGTGCGGATCTGGCGGCGCTCGCCGCGGCCGACCACTGGGCCGAGGGAGGTGAGGCGGCCTGCGCCCGGGCCGGGCGGCTGGCGGCGGACCAGGGGGTACGGCTGGTGCGGTGCACGCTCGTGGGGGAGACGTCGGACGTGACGGCGGCCTCGGGCAGAGGACTGTTCGCGGCGCAGGTGAGGGCGAGAGCGGGGCCGGCGGGACCGGTGCCAGTCGCTCCAGGACCGGTGCCACCAGCTGTCCCGGGACCGGTGCCACCAGTTGCTCCAGGATCGGTGCCACCAGTCGCCCCGGGACCGGAGCCACCAGTTGTCCCGGGACGGGGGCCCCAAGTTGCCCCAGACGGCCCTCAGCCGGGTCGCTGAGCGCCCGGGGTGCGGGCGGCGGCCAGGGCGTCCAGCCCCCCGCCAGACCCGCCCCAGGGGCCCTCCGCGCCCGGCCCTCGCGAGGGGGGTGTCCGGGGGGTCCTTCTCGGCGGCTACACGCTCGTCTGCTCGCCGGTCTGTTCCCCGGTGTGTTCTTCGGTCCGTTCCTCTGCGTGTCCTTCGGCCTGCTCGTCGGGTTCCTCGGCCTGCTCGTCGCTCCGCTCGGCGGTTTTCTCCTCCGGCGCCCCGCGCAGCAGCACCGTGAGGAGGCGTACCGCTCCTCTCTTGTGGAGGGGGTCGTTGCCGTTGCCGCACTTGGGGGACTGGATGCAGGACGGGCAGCCGGCCTCGCACTCGCAGGAGGAGATGGCCTCGCGGGTGGCGGCGAGCCAGGCCCGGGCGGTGTGGAAGGCGCGCTCGGCGAAGCCCGCGCCGCCCGGGTGACCGTCGTAGACGAAGACCGTCGGCAGCAGGGTGTCGGGGTGGAGCGGGACCGAGACGCCGCCGATGTCCCAGCGGTCGCAGGTCGCGAAGAGCGGCAGCATGCCGATCGAGGCGTGCTCGGCGGCGTGCAGGGAGCCCCCGAGGATCTCCGGGGTGATCCGGGCCTCGTCCAGCTGGTCCTCGGTGACCGTCCACCACACCGCGCGCGTGCGCAGCGTACGAGGCGGGAGGTCGAGTTTCGTCTCGCCCAGCACTTCGCCGGTGATCAGGCGTCTGCGCAGATAGGAGACCACCTGGTTGGTGACCTCGACGGAGCCGTAGCAGAGCCGGCCGGCGCCCCAGGGGATCTCGGTGTCCGTCTCCAGGATGGAGATGGACGTGGTGTCGCGGGCGACCGTCGAGTACGGCGGGTCGGCCTGTTCCACCAGGGCGACCGAGTCCTCCAGGTCCAGGGAGCGCACCAGATAGGTGCGGCCCTGGTGCAGGTGGGCCGCGCCCTCGTGGACCGTGGAGTGCGCGGCGCCCGCGTCGACCGTGCCGAGCAGGCGGCCGGTGCCGGCCTCGACGACCTGCACCGGGCGGCCGCCCGCGCCTCGGATGTCGGTCAGGTCGGCGGCCCGCTCCCGGCGGGTCCAGTGCCAGGCCTTCGTCCGCCGGCGCAGCAGCTTCGCCGCCTCCAGCTGGGGAAGCACCTCCGCGCTGGTGGGTCCGAAGAGTTCCAGGTCCTCTTCGGTCAGCGGGGCCTCGGCGGCGGCGGCGCACAGGTGCGGGGCGAGGACGTACGGGTTGTCGGGGTCGAGGACCGTCGATTCCACCGGTTGGCCGAACAGGGCCTCGGGAT
Source organism: Streptomyces sp. NPDC096012 (assembly GCF_040426375.1). Lineage (NCBI taxonomy): Bacteria > Bacillati > Actinomycetota > Actinomycetes > Kitasatosporales > Streptomycetaceae > Streptomyces > Streptomyces sp. NPDC096012. The sequence continues at coordinate 132,099 of NZ_JBEOTD010000012.1, read as the reverse complement.
GATGGACGAGGAAGGTGTCCAGCGGATCGTCCCGGGCGACGAGGACCGCCAGGGCTCCCTGTCCGGAGCGGCCCGCGCGGCCCGCCTGCTGCCACAGGGAGGCGCGCGTGCCCGGGTAGCCGGCGATCACCACCGCGTCCAGACCGGAGACGTCCACGCCCAGCTCCAGGGCGGTGGTGGCGGCGAGGCCGAGGAGTTCGCCGGAGTGCAGAGCACGCTCCAGGGCGCGGCGCTCCTCGGGGAGGTAGCCGCCGCGGTAGGCCGCGACACGCCGGACCAGGGAGCGGTCGACCTCGGCCAGTCTCTCCTGGGCGATCACCGAGATCAGCTCGGCGCCGCGCCGGGACCGTACGAAGGCCACCGAGCGCACGCCCTGCACGGTGAGGTCGGTGAGCAGGTCGGCGGTCTCGGCGGTGGCGGTCCGCCGTACGGGCGCGCCCCGCTCGCCGTGCAGCTCGGTGAGCGGCGGCTCCCAGAGGGCGAAGACCACGTCTCCGCGCGGGGAGGCGTCGTCAGCGACCTCGACCACCGGCAGGCCGGTCAGCCGGCGGGCGGCGACGGCGGGCTCGGCGGCGGTCGCGGAGGCCAGCAGGAAGACCGGGGAGGAGCCGTAGCGCGCGCACAGGCGCCGCAGCCGGCGCAGCACCTGGGCGACGTGCGAGCCGAAGACACCGCGGTAGGTGTGGCACTCGTCGATGACGACGTACCGCAGCGATTTCAGGAAGGAGGACCAGCGCGGGTGGGACGGGAGTATCCCGCGGTGCAGCATGTCGGGGTTGGTCAGGACGTAGTTGGCGTACTGGCGGATCCACTCGCGTTCCTCGAACGGGGTGTCGCCGTCGTACACGGCTGGGCGTACGGCGTTGCCCAAAGGTTGTGAAAGTTCCTTCACCGCCCGGCACTGGTCCGCGGCGAGCGCCTTGGTGGGGGCGAGGTACAGGGCGGTGGCCCCCCGGCCGTTCGGAGCCTCGGAGCCGGCCAGCAGGGTGGACAGGACGGGCATCAGATACGCGAGGGACTTGCCGGAGGCGGTGCCGGTGGCGACGACCACCGAATCGCCGTCCAGCGCGTGCTCGGCGGCCAGCGCCTGATGGGCCCACGGATGCTCGATACCGCACGCCTGTACGGCCGTGATCACCTCTGTACGAATCCGATCAGGCCAGACGGCATGGCGGCCCGCACGTGGGGGCAAGTGCTCCGTATGAGTGATGCGCGCAGCCCGGCTCGGCCCGGAGGCGAGCCGGTCCAGGACCGCGCCCGGAGACGGGCGGGACGCCGGGTCCGCCGGGGTTCGATCGGATCGGTGATTCTTGGCCATCGGCACCGAGTGTGTCACCGGCGTGACGGACAATGGAGCCAAGGCGTCGTGCACGCCTGCCGGTAAGTGATTGAATGCCATCGCGGCTGGCGATGCGCCCCGGGGGCCGCAAGCCTAGGTGCCCGAGGGGCGTCCGCTCGATAGCAAGGTGCTGGAGGATCCGTGGACCTGTCCCTGTCGACCCGTACCGTCGGCGATCGTACGGTCGTCGAGGTCGGTGGCGAAATCGATGTATACACCGCGCCAAAGCTGCGGGAGCAGCTGGTCGAGCTGGTGAACGACGGCAATTTCCATCTCGTCGTCGACATGGAGGGCGTGGACTTCCTCGACTCCACCGGGCTCGGCGTGCTGGTCGGCGGCCTGAAGCGGGTGCGTGCCCACGAGGGCTCGCTGCGCCTGGTCTGCAACCAGGAGCGCATTTTGAAGATCTTCCGCATCACCGGACTCACCAAGGTGTTCCCGATCCACACCTCGGTCGAGGAAGCGGTGGCGGCCACCGACTGACCCTGGACCGGTCGCCGGCGTCGGGCTCCTGCCGGAGCCCGGCCGCCGGCCGGTTCTGTCCTGGGCCGATGAGGACGAGGCGGCCCGGGCCACACAAGCTCACCAGGGGTGCGGGCGCTCGGCGGCCCCGCTCCCGACCGCACGCCCGTAGTCGCGAGGGGGATGCATGGCCACCGTCGAACTCCGCTTCAGCGCGCTGCCCGAGCACGTCAGGACCGCCCGGCTGGTGGCGGCAGCGGTGGCGCGCAGGGCCGGAGTGGACGAGGCCGTCCTTGACGAGGTGCGCCTCGCCGTGGGCGAGGCCTGCTCCCGTGCCGTGGGCCTGCACCAGAGCCATGACATCACCGCGCCGGTGAAGGTGTCGCTGATCGAAGAGGAGAAACAGTTCTCCATCGAGGTCGGCGACGAGGCCCCGCATGCCGCCGTGGGCGGCGACACGCCCGGGGCCGATCAGGACGGCGACGCGGAGACGGAGGAGGACGAGATGGGCCTCGCGGTCATCAGCGGCCTCGTCGACGACGTGGAGGTCAGCGCCGGGCAGAACGGCGGCCTGATCCGCATGACGTGGCCGGCCGCACCGCCGGCCGTGGCGGTCGTCTGAGTCGTGCCCCAGGGCTATGGCGGTCGTCCGAGTCGCCCCGTCGGCCACTGCGGTCGACTGAGTCCTGCCCCATGGCCCACGGCGGCCGACTGAGTCCCACCCCGGCCACATCG
>NZ_JBEOTD010000012.1:3181-129464 GCF_040426375.1 Streptomyces sp. NPDC096012 | reverse complement strand
GTCGGCCACGGCGGCCGACTGAGTCCCACCCCGGCCACATCGTCGGCCACGGCGGTCGACTGAGTCCCACCTCGGCCACATCGTCGGCCACGGCGGTCGACTGAGTCCCACCTCGGCCACATCGTCGGCCACGGCGGCCGACTGAGTCCCACCTCGGCCACGGCGGTCGACTGAGTCCCACCCGTCCCCGTGGCGGTCGTTCGACTCACCCCGCGCACCCGCAGGGCCCTGCTGAGCAGGGCCCTTGTCGTATTTCCCGGACACCCTGCGAATTCGTGAAGTAATTCACGATCGATATCCCGATCATTTGATCAAGCTTCAATGTGGTCGTCAATGCCTTCAGGGCGTTACCGCTTTCGGGTTCGATGGCCGGACCTCGATCATTTGCTGGAGAGCACAAGAAGGCCAATTCCGCTTACCGTCCCCTGTTTAGATCACTCGCGGGTACCTACAATCCGTCCACATCTTGAGCTCAGCCCAAGCGTCAAGGAGGACGAATGGCGGGGCTTTCTACCCCTCATCAGTTGGGTCACCCCACAACCCTCGCGGCCGCGGTACTGACCGACGACAACCGGATCATGGTGGCCGTCATCGCGGCCGTCGCCGTAGCCGCCTTGGTGGTCGCGGGGATCCTGGTGCGTCAGGTTCTGGCGGCCGGCGAGGGCACCGACAGCATGAAACGGATCGCCGAGGCGGTCCAGGAAGGTGCCAAGGCTTATCTGGCCCGGCAGCTGCGCACGCTCGGCGTATTCGCCGTCGTCGTCTTCTTCCTGCTCATGCTGCTGCCTGCGGACGACTGGAATCAGCGTGCCGGACGCTCGGTGTTCTTCCTGATCGGAGCGGTGTTCTCGGCAGCCACCGGCTATATCGGCATGTGGCTGGCCGTGCGCAGTAATGTGCGCGTCGCCGCCGCGGCCCGGGAAGCCACTCCGGCCCCCGGCGAACCCGAAAAGGATCTCACCACCGTCTCGCACACCGCGATGAAGATCGCGTTTCGCACGGGCGGCGTCGTCGGCATGTTCACGGTGGGGCTCGGCCTGCTGGGCGCCTCCTGTGTCGTGCTGGTCTACGCCGCCGACGCGCCGAAGGTGCTGGAGGGCTTCGGCCTCGGCGCCGCCCTGATCGCGATGTTCATGCGTGTGGGCGGCGGCATCTTCACCAAGGCCGCCGACGTCGGCGCCGACCTGGTCGGCAAGGTCGAACAGGGCATTCCGGAGGACGACCCGCGCAATGCCGCGACCATCGCGGACAACGTGGGCGACAACGTCGGCGACTGCGCGGGCATGGCGGCCGACCTGTTCGAGTCCTACGCCGTCACCCTCGTGGCGGCGCTGATCCTCGGCAAGACCGCGTTCGGCGACTCCGGACTGGCCTTCCCGCTGCTGGTTCCCGCCATCGGCGTGATCACCGCCATGATCGGCATCTTCGCGGTGGCCCCGCGACGCGCCGACCGCAGCGGCATGTCCGCGATCAACCGCGGGTTCTTCATCTCCGCGGTGATCTCCCTGGTGCTGGTCGCGGTCGCGGTCTTCGTCTATCTGCCGGCGAAGTACTCCGCCCTCGACGGCGTCACCGACGCGGCGATCAAGGGCAAGGACGGCGACCCGCGCATCCTCGCGCTGGTCGCGGTGGCCATCGGCATCCTGCTCGCCGCGGTCATCCAGCAACTGACCGGCTACTTCACCGAGACCAACCGCCGCCCGGTGCGGGACATCGGCAAGACCTCCCTCACCGGACCGGCCACGGTCATCCTCTCCGGCATCTCGCTGGGCCTGGAATCGGCCGTCTACACCGCGCTGCTCATCGGCCTGAGCGTGTACGGGGCGTTCCTGCTCGGCGGTACGTCGATCATGCTGGCGCTGTTCGCGGTGGCCCTGGCCGGCACCGGCCTGCTCACCACGGTCGGTGTGATCGTCGCCATGGACACCTTCGGACCGGTCTCCGACAACGCCCAGGGCATCGCCGAGATGTCCGGTGACGTCGAGGGGGCGGGCGCGCAGGTGCTCACCAACCTGGACGCGGTCGGCAACACCACCAAGGCCATCACCAAGGGCATCGCCATCGCCACCGCCGTCCTCGCGGCGTCGGCGCTGTTCGGGTCGTACCGCGACGCGATCACCACCAACGTGCAGGACGTGGGGGCGAAGCTGACCGGGCCCGGCTCGCCGCTGACCCTGTCCCTGGACATCTCGCAGCCCAACAACCTCGTCGGCCTCATCGCGGGCGCCGCGGTCGTCTTCCTCTTCTCCGGACTCGCCATCAACGCCGTGTCGCGTTCGGCCGGTTCGGTGGTGTTCGAGGTGCGGCGGCAGTTCCGCGAGCACCCGGGGATCATGGACTACACCGAGAAGCCCGAGTACGGCAAGGTCGTCGACATCTGCACCAGGGACGCCCTGCGGGAGCTGGCCACGCCCGGTCTGCTCGCCGTGATGGCGCCGATCTTCATCGGGTTCACGCTCGGCGTCGGGGCACTCGGCTCCTACCTCGCCGGCGCGATCGGTGCGGGCACGCTGATGGCGGTGTTCCTCGCCAACTCCGGCGGCGCCTGGGACAACGCCAAGAAACTGGTCGAGGACGGCCACCACGGCGGCAAGGGCAGCGAGGCACACGCGGCCACCGTGATCGGCGACACCGTCGGTGACCCCTTCAAGGACACCGCGGGACCGGCGATCAACCCGCTGCTGAAGGTCATGAACCTGGTGTCGCTGCTCATCGCGCCCGCGGTGATCAAGTTCTCCTACGGCGACGACAAGAACATCGGCGTGCGCATCGGGATCGCGGTCCTCGCGCTCCTGGTGATCGTCGTCGCCGTGTACATCTCCAAGCGGCGCGGCATCGCCGTCGGGGACGACGAGAGCACCGAGCGGGTCGCCAACTCGGCGGACGCGGCGGTGGTTTCGTAGGCCGCGTAAGGAAGGCCTGCTCGATCGGCGGGCGGACGGCGCGTACCGACGTGCCGGCCGCCCGCTTCCTTGTGGGTCCGCCCACGTCCGTGAGCCTTCTCTCCCATGGTGCGAAGAGTCACAAAAGCTGACTTTAGGGCCGTTCGGTGGACGGAGGGCGACCGTCCGCCGTGTAGATTCCGGTGGCCCAGAGCCATGGAAGGGACCAATCCGGTGAACAAGAAGCTCACGGCCGCACTGTCCGGCGGTGCGGTACTGGTGGCGGCGCTGTCGGGATGCTCCAGCAGCGGCGGCAAGGGGCCCGACCCCAAGCTGGAGGCCTGGGCCAAGTCGGTGTGCGACGCGGTGCCCACGCAGGACGCGAAGATCAAGGCGGCGAACGCGGCGATCAGTACGACGGCCGCCGACACCGCCAAGCCCGAGACCCTCCAGAAGACCGACTCGCAGGCGTTCCAGGACATGGCCGACGGCTACAAGGCGATCGCCGCCGCGATCAGTGACGCCGGTGCGCCTCCCGGGGTGGACGGCGGTGCCAGGCGGCAGCAGGACGTGGTGCGCAACCTCAACAGCCTCGCCGCCTCCTACTCGGGCCTGAAGAAGCAGGTCGACGAACTGAACACCAAGAACCAGGGGAAGTTCGCCTCCGGCCTGCACGACGTCGCCGTGCAGATGGCGGAGCTGGAGAAGAAGCACCAGAGCGGCACCGAGGCGCTGAAGAACCTGCAGCAGGGCCAGGTCAAGGACGCGATCGCCCAGCAGGCCAGCTGCAAGAAGGTCGCCTCCTCCACGTCGCCCTCGGCAGGCTGACGCCCCTCTCGCCCGCTGGCCGGACCGACGATCCCGTTGCCCGCTGGCTGGACCGACGGCCTCTCGCCGGCTGGCTGGACCGACGGCCTCTCGCCGGCTGGCTGGACCGACGGTCCCCTCGCACAACGCGTCCGCGGGCTCGGCCCCTCTCGTGCGTCGCTTCGGCGGGGCTGACGGTCCCTCTCGCGCATCGGTTCGGGCCGGCGGCCCTCTCACACGCGTCGCCTTCGGCGGGCTGACGGCCCCTCGCACGCGTCGATCGCGTGTCGGCCGGGCCGGCGGCCCGCTCTCGTGCAACACGTAGGCAGGCTGACGGCCGACTCTCGTGCAACGCGTAGGCAGGCTGACGGCCCTCTCGCACCCCCCTTCGGCGGGGCAGGCGGCGGGCCTCTGCCGGACCGGCCGGTCTCTGGTCGTCGCGGGGTGTGCTGAGGCCCCTCCGGGCCGCGGTGCGGGCCACAATGGGGGGCGTGACTGACTCCGGACCCGCCCCCCTGCCCGCCTCCGACCGGCCCGAGACCGCGGCGCGGCTGCGGCACGCTCTGCTGGCCGCCTCCTTCACCGCCGACGGGCTGCTGGACCTGCTCGGCGCCCCCGCGTACGCGGCGCTGGCCCGCAGTGAGACCGTGCCCGCCCTGCGGGCGACCCGAGGCGACACACCGCTGGAGACACTCGTACGGCTGTTCCTGCTCCAGCAGCCCGTGCCCCACGCGCGCGCCGCGGCCGTACTGCCGGTCGAGGAGGCCCTGGACACGGGCTGGCTCACCCGCGCGGGCGGCGACGAGGTGGCCGCGACGGTCGACGTCCGGCCCTACGGCGGTCCCGACGGCGAGGACTGGTTCATCGTCTCCGACCTCGGCTGCGCGGTCGGCGGCGCGGGCGGGATCGGGCAGCACGACGAAGGCGTCGTCCTCGGCGTCGGCGGCGCCTCCACGACCCTCGCCGGCATCACCGTCCGTACGCCCGTCGGGTCCGCCCTGGACCTCGGCACCGGCTCCGGCATCCAGGCACTGCACGCCGCCCAGCACGCCACCCGCGTCACGGCGACCGACCTCAACCCGCGCGCGCTGCACATCACCGCGCTCACGCTCGCTCTCTCCGGCGCGCCCGCCGCCGACCTGCGCGAGGGCTCGCTGTTCGAGCCGGTCGCGGACGACGAGACGTTCGACCTCATCGTGTCCAACCCGCCCTTCGTGATCTCCCCGGGCGCCCGGCTCACCTACCGCGACGGGGGCATGGGCGGGGACGATCTGTGCCGCTCGCTCGTTCAGCAGGCGGGGGAACGGCTGAACGAGGGCGGGTTCGCGCAGTTCCTCGCCAACTGGCAGCACGTGGCAGGGGAGGACTGGCAGGACAGACTCAGGTCGTGGGTGCCGCGCGGGTGCGATGCCTGGATCGTGCAGCGCGAGGTGCAGGACGTCACGCAGTACGCCGAGCTGTGGCTGAGGGACGCCGGTGACCACCGCGGTGACCCGGTGGAGTACCAGGCGCGGTACGACGCCTGGCTCGACGAGTTCGAGGCGCGCAAGGTCAAGGCCATCGGCTTCGGCTGGATCACCCTGCGCAGGACCGGCTCCGCCGAGCCCTCGGTCACCGTGGAGGAGTGGCCGCATTCGGTCGAGCAGCCCCTCGGGGACACGGTCCGGGCGCACTTCGAGCGCCTCGACTATCTCCGGGAGCACGACGACGCGGCGTTGCTCGACAGCCACTTCACGCTCGCCGCCGAGGTGGTCCAGGAGCAGGTCGGGCTGCCCGGCGCGGAGGACCCCGAGCACGTGGTGCTGCGCCAGCACCGCGGGATGCGCCGGGCCACCAAGGTGGACACGGTCGGCGCCGGGTTCGCCGGCGTGTGCGACGGCACGCTGACCGCCGGGCGGATCCTGGACGCCATCGCCCAGATCGTCGGCGAAGACCCGGTGACGCTCCGCGACCAGACCCCCGCCCAGATCCGCCTGCTGGTGGAACAGGGCTTCCTGGAGCCGGTGCGCTGACTCGGAGGGCGCGCCGCCGCGCAACCGGCCGGGATCCCGGAGCCGGAGGACCGGCCGCGACCGCGGAGCGCAGGACCGGCCCGGACCCCCGGAGCCCCCGAGCCGCAGGACCGGCCGGGACCCCGAAGCTCGGGGACCGGCTGGGACCCCGGAGCCGGGAGACCGAGCCGGGCGGGCGGCGTACCCGGGCTCCTCAGGCCGTCGTAGCCGCGCCCGGACCGTTGTCGTATGCCGGTGTCAGATGCCGGGCAGAGCCGGCCGGCGCGCGGCGCGGGCGGTCTCCGGGATGCGAGGCGCACGGTCTCCGGGGGCGCGCGACGGGGGACCCGCGGAAAAAGGCCGGAAAAATACCTGCGCTCCTTCTCCCGCCCGAGGATTCGATCGTCCGTTCGAAGGCTCGGCGGCCTTCCGTTCACCCCGATGTCGGCCGCCGGACGCCCGCGTGTGCCACCCTCCCGACCCTGGGCAGGGCCGACGGGACGGAAGGGGTGGGCAGGCGATGGAGAGTGCGCCGTCGATCTTCGCTGGAACGGTGTTCGCCCTGTTCGGAGGCGCCCTGCTGGTGTGGACCGGCGTGCGCTCGCGGCGCCGCGAGCCGGTGGCCGAGGGTGTGAACCCGGTCGCATCGGCCACCCTCGCGAGCGTGATCGGGACGGCCGCGCTGGCCCTCGCCGCGTACTGCCTGACGCGCCTCTGACGACGGCGGGCGCACCGCCGGGACGGTGTGGCGAGAGTGAAGGGGGCGTTACGCTCCGGACATGGGCCGCGGGGTCGCCGGGTACTCCGGGCGGCAGGAATGGCGGTAGTCGGGTTACCGTTCGAGTGGCCGTTGTGGGCTTTTCCCGTTTGACACGGGGGCGGGATGTACCGTCACACTCCGCAGCGTCACACCAGCCAGCAGTACGCCGCGACCCCGGGACTCGAAGGCCTGGGGAGGCCCCAGCGTCGACCGGAGAGAAGAGCCAAGTTGTCCCCGACCAGCGAGACCGCAGAGGGCGGCCGCCGACTCGTCATCGTCGAGTCGCCTGCCAAGGCGAAGACGATCAAGGGCTACCTCGGCCCCGGCTACGTAGTCGAAGCGAGCGTCGGGCACATCCGTGACCTTCCCAACGGCGCCGCCGAGGTGCCGGACAAGTACACCGGCGAGGTCCGCCGCCTCGGTGTGGACGTCGAACACGACTTCCAGCCGATCTATGTGGTCAACGCCGATAAGAAGGCGCAGGTCAAGAAGCTCAAGGACCTGCTGAAGGACTCCGACGAGCTGTTCCTCGCCACCGATGAGGACCGGGAGGGCGAGGCGATCGCCTGGCACCTCCAGGAGGTCCTCAAGCCGAAGATCCCCGTCAAGCGGATGGTCTTCCACGAGATCACCAAGGACGCGATCCGCGAGGCCGTCGCCAACCCGCGCCAGCTCAACCAGAAACTGGTCGACGCCCAGGAGACCCGCCGCATCCTCGACCGCCTCTACGGCTACGAGGTCTCGCCGGTCCTGTGGAAGAAGGTCATGCCGCGCCTGTCGGCCGGCCGCGTCCAGTCCGTCGCGACCCGGCTCGTCGTCGAGCGGGAACGCGAGCGCATCGCTTTCCGTTCCGCCGAGTACTGGGACCTGACGGGCACCTTCGCGACCGGCCGCGCGGGGGACACCTCGGACCCGTCGTCGCTGGTCGCCCGCCTGCAGACCGTCGACGGCAGGCGGGTCGCGCAGGGCCGCGACTTCGACTCCCTCGGGCAACTCAAGAGCGCGAACACCCTCCCCCTCGACGAGGCGAACGCCCGCGCCCTCGCCGCCGCCCTGGAGGACACCCGCTTCTCCGTCCGGTCCGTCGAGTCCAAGCCGTACCGCCGCTCGCCGTACGCCCCGTTCCGTACGACGACGCTCCAGCAGGAGGCCAGCCGCAAGCTCGGCTTCGGCGCGAAGGCGACCATGCAGGTCGCGCAGAAGCTGTACGAGAACGGCTACATCACGTACATGCGTACGGACTCCACGACGCTGAGCGAGACCGCCATCGCGGCCGCCCGCGCCCAGGTCACGCAGCTGTACGGCGCCGACTACCTGCCCCCGCAGCCGCGCACCTACGCCGGCAAGGTCAAGAACGCGCAGGAGGCCCACGAGGCGATCCGCCCCTCGGGTGACCGTTTCCGCACTCCGGCCGAGACCGGTCTGACCGGTGACCAGTTCAAGCTCTACGAGCTGATCTGGAAGCGGACCGTGGCCTCCCAGATGAAGGACGCCACGGGCAACTCCGTCACCGTCAAGATCGGCGGCGCCGCCGCCGACGGCCGGGACGTGGAGTTCAGCGCCTCCGGCAAGACGATCACCTTCCACGGCTTCCTGAAGGCCTACGTCGAGGGTGCCGACGACCCGAACGCCGAGCTGGACGACCGCGAGCGCCGGCTGCCGCAGGTCTCCGAGGGCGATCCGCTGTCCGCCGAGGAGATCACGGTCGACGGCCACGCCACCAAGCCCCCGGCCCGCTACACCGAGGCCTCCCTGGTCAAGGAGCTGGAAGAGCGAGAGATCGGCCGCCCGTCGACGTACGCGTCGATCATCGGCACCATCCTCGACCGCGGCTACGTCTTCAAGAAGGGCACGGCACTCGTCCCGTCCTTCCTGTCCTTCGCCGTGGTCAACCTCCTGGAGAAGCACTTCGGGCGGCTCGTCGACTACGACTTCACCGCCAAGATGGAGGACGACCTCGACCGCATCGCGCGCGGCGAGGCCAAGGCCGTGCCGTGGCTGAAGCGCTTCTACTTCGGCGAGGGCACGGTCGCGGGCGCCGCGGCCGACGCCGGCAACGGCGACGGGGACCACCTCGGCGGCCTCAAGGAACTGGTGACCGACCTCGGCGCGATCGACGCCCGCGAGGTGTCGTCGTTCCCCGTGGCCAACGACATCGTGCTCCGCGTCGGCCGCTACGGCCCGTACATCGAGCGCGGGGAGAAGGACACCGAACAGCACCAGCGGGCGGACATCCCCGACGACCTGGCGCCGGACGAGCTGACCGTCGAGCTGGCCGAGGAACTGCTGGCCAAGCCCAGCGGCGACTTCGAGCTGGGCACCGACCCGGAGACCGGCCACCAGATCGTGGCCAAGGACGGCCGCTACGGCCCGTACGTCACGGAGATCCTGCCCGAGGGCACCCCGAAGACTGGCAAGAACGCGGTCAAGCCGCGCACGGCCTCCCTCTTCAAGTCCATGGCGCTGGACACGGTGACCCTCCAGGACGCGCTGCTGCTGATGTCGCTGCCGCGCGTCGTCGGCACCGACGCGGACGGCGTCGAGATCACCGCGCAGAACGGCCGCTACGGCCCGTACCTGAAGAAGGGCACGGACTCGCGGTCGCTGCAGACCGAGGACCAGATCTTCACCATCACGCTGGAGGAGGCGCAGGCGATCTACGCCCAGCCGAAGCAGCGTGGCCGCGCCGCCGCCAAGCCGCCGCTGAAGGAGCTGGGCGAGGACCCGGTCTCCGGAAAGCCGGTCGTGGTCAAGGACGGCCGCTTCGGTCCGTACGTCACCGACGGCGAGACCAACGCGACCCTGCGGTCCGATGACAGCGTCGAGGCGATCACGCCGGAGCGCGGCTTCGAACTGCTCGCCGAGAAGCGCGCCAAGGGGCCCGCCAAGAAGACCGCGAAGAAGGCGGCGGCCAAGAAGACCGCCCCGGCGAAGAAGACCGCGGCCAAGAAGACGGCGGCGAAGAAGACGACGACCGCCGCGAAGAAGACGACGGCCAAGAAGACCACCGCGAGGAAGACGACGGCTTCCAAGACGACGGCTTCGGGTCCGGAGGACTGAACCCCCTCCGGTACCCGCCGGGTCACGGACCACCGCGTTGCGGTACCCGCCGGGTCACGGACCACCGCCGTCCCGGTGGCTTCGCCGAACGAACGCCCCGGCATCACTTCGATGCCGGGGCCGACGTACGTATGGACGGGCTAGGTGTGGTGTCGGCGGCTGCGGATAGGCTGAACGCATGACGCGAGCCGAGCAGCCAACGGCCCCCACCACCACCCCGGACGACGCCCTCGTCGCGGACTCCCGCGAGCGCGCCGTCCGTGCCCTCTTGCGCGCGCCGCAGCTGCGGCGCCTGTGGAGCGCACAGCTGGTGAGCGGGGTCGGCGACGCCCTCGCCCTGCTTGTGCTGGTGGTCCTCGCCCTCCAGGCGGCGATCGCCCAGGGCACGTTCGGGGGCGGTTACCGAGGCGTGGCGTTCGCGGTGGCGACGGTCTTCGCCGCGCGCGTCCTCGCCGTGTTCCTCTTCGGCGCGGTCCTCCTCGGCCCGCTCACCGCGCTCACCGCGCAGGACGGACCGCTCGACCGCCGCTGGACCATGGTCGGCGCCGACGGCGTGCGCGCCCTGCTGCTGATCGTCGCCCCGCTGTGGATCGACTGGACCCCGGACAACGCACTGCTCCTCCTGCTGGTCACCGCCTTCGTCGTCGGCGTCGCCGAGCGGCTGTGGACGGTGTGCCGGGAGAGCGCGGCCCCCGCCCTGCTGCCCGCCCCGCCCCCGGAGGGCGCCACCGTACGGCCGCTGCCCGACCACCTCGACGGCCTGCGCCGGCTCTGGCTGCGCACCGGCTTCCTGGCGGTCCCGCTGGCCGCCGCCGCCCTGGTCGTGGCCGCTCTGCTGAACAACCTGCTGGGCACCGGCGTCGCGTGGTTCGACCAGCACCAGGCGGCCCTCGGGTCCTATGTGGCCGCGGGCCTGTTCGCCGGGTCCCTGTCTGTGCTGACCTTCCTCGAACTGCCCGACACGCGCACCCCGCGCCCGCGGTCCCCGCTGGAGGGCCTGCGCCGCCCCCGCACCCCATCCGGTGTCGACAAGGGCCGTACGGGCGCCGTCCCCCTGCTCGTCCCGGCCTGCGCCGCCGTGGCCGGAGCCATCGCCGCCGCCGTCTCGGTGTGCGTGCTGCACGCCAGGGACCTGGGCGGTGGCCCCGCCCTGTACGGCCTGCTGGTGCTGGGCCTGACCGGCGGCGTCGCCGTGGGCATCCGTACGGCCCCCGCGCTGCTGCCCTCGCTCTCGCGCCGCCGGCTGCTCGCCCTCGCGATCGCCTTCACCGGCATCGCGCTGCTGGTCGCCGGCCTCGTCCCCGACGTCACCACCGTGCTGCTGATCGTCACGCTGGCCGGCATCGGCGCGGGCGTGGCCGCCAACACGGGGCACGCCCTCCTCGACCAGGAGACCGAGGACCACCGGCGGGCCCGCACCACCGAGCACCTGCACGCGGTCGTCCGCGTCTTCATAGCGCTCGGCGCCCTCGTCGCCCCCCTGGTCGCGGCGCTGATCGGCCCGCACCGGCTGGAGAACGGCAAGTTCGTCTTCGCACACGGCGGCGCGGCCTTCACGCTCATGCTGGTCGGGGCACTGCTGCTGCCGGTGGCCGCGCTGGTGCTCGCCAAGGTCGACGACCGTTCCGGCGTGCCGCTGCGCCAGGACCTCAAGGACGCGCTGCTCGGCGGCGACGACCCGGTCCAGGCACCGGCGTCGAACGGCTTCTTCATCGCCCTGGAGGGCGGCGACGGCGCCGGCAAGTCCACCCAGGCCGAGGCCCTCGCCGAGTGGATCCGGGCCAAGGGCCACGAGGTCGTGCTCACCCGCGAGCCGGGGGCCACCCCAGTCGGCAAGCGGCTGCGCTCGATCCTGCTCGACGTGTCCTCGGCGGGCCTGTCCCACCGCGCGGAGGCGCTGCTGTACGCCGCCGACCGCGCCGAGCACGTCGACACCGTCGTACGTCCCGCCCTGGAGCGGGGTGCGGTCGTCGTCTCGGACCGCTACATCGACTCCTCCGTGGCCTACCAGGGCGCGGGCCGTGACCTGTCCCCGACCGAGATCGCCCGCATCAACCGCTGGGCGACCGACGGGCTCGTCCCGCACCTGACGGTCCTGCTGGACGTCTCCCCGGAGGCCGCCCGCGAGCGGTTCACGGAGGCGCCGGACCGGCTGGAGTCCGAGCCTGCGGAGTTCCACGCGCGCGTGCGCTCCGGCTTCCTCACGCTGGCCGCCTCCGACCCCGGCCGCTACCTCGTCGTCGACGCGGGACAGGAGGCCGAGGCCGTCACCACCGTGATCCGGCACCGGCTCGACACCGTGCTGCCGCTGTCCGAGGCCGAGATCAAGGCCCAGGAGGAGGCGCGGAAGAAGGCCGAGGAGGAGGCCCGCCGCAAGGCCGAGGAAGAGGCCGCCCGCAAGGCCGAGGAGGAGCGCCTGGAGCGCGAGCGCCAGGAGCAGCTCGCCAAGCTGCGCGCCGAGGAGGAGGAGCGCAAGCGGCGCGAGCTGGAGGAGGCGCAGCGCCGCGAGGCCGAACGGCAGGCGGAGGAGGCCCGGCTGCGGGCCGAGGAGGCGCGCCGTCGTGCGGAGGAGGAGCGGCAGCGGCTGCTCGCCGAGGAGAAGGCCCGCGCCGAGGAGGAGGCCCGCCGCAGGGCCGAGGAGGAGCGGCGGCGCCGGCAGGCGGAGGAAGAGGCCCGGCTGCGCGCCGAGGAGGACGCGCGGCGCCTGGAGAAGCAGCGCAAGGCCGAGGAGGCGTTGCTGCGTGCGGAGGAGGCTCGCCGGCAGGCGGCCGAGGCCGCGGCGGCGGCCGACGCGGCGGCCCGCAGGCCCGGCACACCGCAGCCGAAGGCGCCGGGTCTGACGCCCGGCGCGGCTCCGGTCGCCACGCCGGTGGAGTCGCCGGGAGCGCATGGCGCCGAGCCGGCCTTCCAGGCCCCGGCCTTCCCACCTGTCACGTCCGGGGCGGCCGACACGCGCGCCGGGGACGGCCCGGAAGCGGGTCTGAGGAGCGGGGGCGACCCGGAAGCAGGGCTGAGCAGCGGGAGCGCTCCGGAACGGGATCTGAGCAGTGGTGGCACGCCGGAAGCGGATCTGAACACGCACAGGCCGCAGCCCGGTGTCGAGGACACGACGGTGTTGCGGCCGGTGCGCGAGGGGCGTGGCGGATCCGTCGCGGGCGCGCGGGGTGCCCACTCCGAGTCCGAGGTGACCGCCGAGCTGCCGCAGCCGCCGGCCGCCTCCGGACCCGCCGACGACACCGCCGTACTGCCTCAGGTGGGCCCGGCGGGCGCGGCCGACGAGACCGCGGTCCTGCCCCCGGTGGCGCCGGCGGACGCGGTCGGCGCTGCGGACGAGACGGCCGTACTGCCGCCGGTGCCCTCGGGTGCGGCGGACGAGACGGCCGTACTGCCGCCGGTGCGGGACGACGACCCGGCGAACCGGGTGCCGTCCGGCTTCTTCCGGGACGAGCGTTCCGCGGCGGGTTCCGACGGCCCCCGTCGTTTCGAGGACCATGCCGGCCCCGACGGCTCCGAGAGCCGGACGCGCGAGATGCCCCAGATCGACATCGACGGCACGCCCCGCCGCCGGCCGCGTCCCGACTGGGCCGAGGAGACCCCGCTGGACGACCTGCCCACGCTGGCGGACGAACTGCTGGGTTCGTACGACGGCCAGGAAACCGGTGACCAGGACCAGGACCGGAACGAGGACCAGGGCCGCAGGGGCCGTGGCCGGGGGCGGCGCGGCTGAGGGCCGCCGCTGCCGCCAGGGTGGTGCAGGCCGAAGGGGCGGCGGCCAAGGCCACCGGTGGGGCGGCCGTGACCCGCGTCGGCGGTGGCGGGGCTCTGCACCGCCCGTGCGGTGGTCCCGCGTCGGTGGTGCGGTGGCCTTGGGGCGTCGGTGGTGCTGTGGCCGCGCGTCGGTGGTGCGGTGACCTTGGGCGTCGGCGATGCTGTGGCCCCGCGTCGGCGCCCTGCGCGTCGGCGGTGCCGTGGTCTCGCGTCGGCGTCGCCGTGGTCGGCGTTGTCAGTGCCCACCCGCACAATGGATGGCGGAACGCGAAGTGTGACGAAAGGGCGGCCTGACCCATGACCGTGTGGGACGACCTCGTCGGACAGGAGAAGGTGAGCGCGGTGCTCGACGCCGCCGCCCGGGATGCCGACGCCCTCGTCACCGCCGTCGCGGCCGACGAGCCACTGCCCGAGACGTCGAAGATGACGCACGCCTGGCTGTTCACGGGCCCGCCCGGCGCGGGACGGAACCAGACGGCCAGGGCCTTCGCCGCGGCACTGCAGTGCGTCAGCCCCGACCGCGCCCTGGGCGGCTCGCCCGGCTGCGGCTTCTGCGACGGCTGCCACACCGCACTGCTCGGCACGCACGCGGACGTCACGACGGTCGCCGCGGTGGGATCCGAGATCCTGGTGAAGGACATGCGGGACACGGTCCGCAAGTCGTTCACCTCCCCGGCGACCGGTCGCTGGCAGATCATCCTGGTCGAAGACGCCGAGCGGCTGAACGAGAAGTCGGCCAACGCGGTCCTCAAGGCCGTCGAGGAGCCGGCCCCGCGCACGGTGTGGCTGCTGTGCGCCCCGTCCATCGAGGACGTGCTGCCGACCATCCGCTCCCGCTGCCGCCATCTGAACCTGCGCACGCCGTCGGTCGACGCCGTCGCCGACATGCTCGTGCGCCGCGACGGAGTCGAGCCCGCGGTCGCCGCGGCCGCCGCGCGCGCCACCCAGGGCCACGTCGACCGGGCCCGCCGCCTCGCCACGGACCCGGCGGCCCGCGAGCGCCGTACGGCCGTGCTGCGGCTGCCGTTGCGCCTGGACGAGGTCGGCGCGTGCCTCAAGGCCGCCCAGGAGCTGGTCGACGCGGCCGCGGAGGACGCCAAGCAGCTCGCCGAGGAGATGGACGGCAAGGAGACCGAGGAACTGAAGGCCGCCATGGGGGCGGTGCAGGGAGGGCGGCTGCCACGCGGCACGGCCGGGGTCATGAAGGACCTCGAGGAGATGCAGAAGCGCCGCCGGACCCGCACACAGCGCGACAGCCTGGACGTCGCCCTCGGTGACCTCACCGCCTTCTACCGCGACGTCCTGGCCCTGCAGCTCGGCTCCCGCGTGGCGATCGCCAACACCGACGCCGAGGAGGCCCTGGACCGGCTGGCCAGGGGCAGCAGCCCGGAGTCCACGCTCCGCCGCATCGACGCGATCGCCGCCTGCCGCGACGCCCTGGACCGCAACGTGGCCCCGCTGCTCGCGGTGGAGGCGATGACGATGGCCCTGCGGGCGGGGTGAGCGTCGTGCGCGCAGGCCGGTGGGGGCGCGGGCGCGCCGACCGCCCGGCACCCCAGGTCTCCGCCACTCCGCTCAAGCCCCAGGTCTCCGCCGCTCGGCCCGAGCCCGGGTCTCCGCCACTCCGCTCAAGCCCCCAGGTCTCCGCCGCTCCGGCCGAGCCCCGGATCTCCGCCACTCCGCTCAAGCCCCCGGTCTCCGCCACTCCGCCCGAGCCCCCGGTGGTGTCCCCCGTACGAGCAACAATTCGCACGCATCGCGCCCGGATGATCGCACAGCGTTACGCTCGCCTGATGCACACCAGGTCAACCTCCCGCCGCCCGTCCCCGCACCGGGCCCGGCTCTCCCGCACCCGGGCGACGGCCCGCCTCCTCGCCCCGCTCCTCACGGCCGCCGCGCTGCTCGTGACCGCCTGCTCGGCCGGGGGTACGACCACGTCGAAGGGGACGGTGAACGCGGCGCTGGCCACGCTGCCGCGTCCGACGCCGTCGGCGCTTGCGCCGTACTACTCGCAGCGGCCGCACTGGCGCAGCTGCGGTGTCTCCGGCTTCCAGTGCACGACGGTCAAGGCCCCGCTGGACTACGCCGAGCCCGGCGCGGGTGACGTCCGGCTCGCCGTCGCCCGCAAGAAGGCCACCGGCCGGGGCAAGCCGCTGGGTTCGCTGCTGGTCAACCCGGGCGGCCCGGGCGGCTCGGCGATCGACTACCTCCAGCAGTACGCCGGTGTCGGCTACCCGGCGAATGTCCGTGCCCGTTACGACATGGCCGCCGTGGACCCGCGGGGCGTCGCGCGCAGCGAGCCCGTCCAATGCCTCGACGGGCGGCGGATGGACGCGTACACGCAGACGGACCTGACGCCCGACGACGGCAAGGAGCGCGACGCGCTGGTAGCGGCGGACAAGAAGTTCACGGAGAGCTGCGGGGCCCACTCGGCGCGGCTGCTCAGGCATGTCTCCACCGTCGAGGCGGCGCGGGACATGGACATCGTGCGGGCGGCGCTGGGCGACCGGAAACTGAACTACGTCGGGGCGTCCTACGGCACGTTCCTCGGGGCGACGTACGCGGGTCTGTTCCCGGAGCGGGTGGGCCGCATGGTGCTGGACGGCGCGATGGACCCCACGCTCGACGCGCGCCGGCTGAACCTGGACCAGACGGCCGGCTTCGAGGCGGCGTTCCAGGCGTTCGCGAAGGACTGCGTACGGCACGCCGACTGCCCGCTCGGCGGCAGGGGCACGACGCCCGCGCAGGTCGGCGACCACCTCAGGTCGTTCTTCCGCAAGCTGGACGCCCACCCCATCCCGGCGGGCGACGCGGACGGCCGCAAGGTCGGCGAGGCGCTCGCCACCACGGGGGTGATCGCGGCGATGTACGACGAGGGCAGCTGGGCGCAGTTGCGCGGGGCGCTGAACTCGGCGATGAAGGAGAACGACGGCGCGGGCCTGCTCACGCTCTCCGACAGCTACTACGAGCGTGACGCGAGCGGCCGCTACAGCAACCTGATGTCGGCCAACACCGCCGTCAACTGCGTGGACCTGCCTCCGGCCTTCAACCACCCGGAGCAGGTGCGGAAGGCGCTGCCGCAGTTCCGCAAGGCGTCCCCGGTCTTCGGCGAGGGCCTGGCCTGGGCCTCGCTGAACTGCGCGTACTGGCCGGTGAAGGCGACGGGCGAACCGCACCGCATCACGGCCGAGGGCGCGGCGCCGATCGTGGTGGTCGGCACCACCCGCGACCCGGCGACCCCCTACCGCTGGGCGCAGTCCCTGGCCCACCAGCTCTCCTCGGGCCGCCTGCTCACCTATGCCGGCGACGGCCACACCGCCTACGGCCGCGGCAGCGCCTGCATCGACTCGGCGATCAACACCTACCTGCTCCGCGGTACCCCTCCGGCCGGAGGAAAGCGCTGCTCATAGCCCCTGCGCCCGCCCCGCGGCCGTCGGCTCCGGGGCGGGTACGAAGCACCCTCGGAAACTGTGTAGACTTACCGACGTCGCTGATCGCACCATGGTGCCGGCGACGCGCCGCTTTAGCTCAGATGGCCAGAGCAACGCACTCGTAATGCGTAGGTCTCGGGTTCGAATCCCGAAAGCGGCTCTTTCCAAGCCCAGCTCAGACATTGTCTGAGCTGGGCTTTTGCGTTCAGCGGATGCGGCGACGACGTTGAGCGCGGGCCGCGCGACTGTCCGTGGGCTCAGTTCTGGTCTCAGTGGTGGGTTCAGGGCGCGGCATGAAGTGGTCTCCCATGCGACGCATCGCGTCCTTGGACAGGTGGGGGCGCCCCTTCACGTACCGCCGGGTCTGACTGATCTGGGTGTGCCGCAGGATCTCCATGATCGTCGGCATGTCCACCCCCAGCTCGTTCAGGATCGTGCCGGCGGTGTGGCGGCTCCCGTCGTACAGGCGCCGGTTATCGATCCCGGCTTCCTCAAGCAGCTCCTTGAACTCTGCCCAGTCCTGCCTCGGGTCGAGCGGACGACCGTCCGGCCGGGAGAAGACGACGCCGTGCTCCTGCCACAGCTCGCCGGCAGCGGTCCGCATTTCCCGCTGCTGTGCCCTGTGCTCCCGGAGGTAAGGGATGAACGGGGGCGGGATGGGGACAGCATTCCGGCTCTTCTTGGTCTTGGGCCGGGTGAAGACCAGTCCCCCACCCTTGCGGTCGGGGCAGGAGCGGGCGTGCGCGGTGCAGTTCTTCGGGCACGGCTTCGGGCAGCCCCGCTTGTATCCCTTGTGAGCTGCGCAATCCAACGTGCACCGGTCGAATCGGTGGAAGCGTTCGCCACACGTGTGCGGGTCAACGCAGCCGTGGCGCCAGGTGAGCCGCTGAAGCTGCCACTGAGGGTGGAACAGCTCGTTGTCGAGATCGACGTATGGCCAGCGCAGTCCGAGGGTTTCACCCTGCCTGAGCCCCATTCCGACGCCGATGCACCACCGCATGAAGGTGGGTCGCTTGGCTGCGGCTTCCAGGAACGCCTTCGCCTCCGCACTCGTGAACGGATTGGCTTCCGTCTCGTCCACGGTGGGCGGGTCCACGAGCGTGGCGACGTTCTCCACCACGAGCCGGCGGCGGTGAGCGATTTTCAGCGCGCGGGACAAGATCCGGTGCACCTTCAGCACGTGCGAGGGCGCATACCCGTTGTCGAGCAGCACGCGGTACATGTGCTCCAGGTGCTCCGGTTCCAGCTTGTCCAGCCGGTGCTGCCCGATGCCGGGAATGATGTGGTTCCGAGTCTTGGACCAGTAGTCGTCCAGGGAGCGCGGCCGGAGCTTCAGCGACGCGATGTCGGTGAGATAGGTGGTCATCCACTTCTCAACCGTGGGCTTGCGGCCGGCCTTCGGCGCGCGTCCCTTGTCGCGCAGCGCCTCCAACTCTCGGACCTTGCGCTTGATCTCGGCCTCGGTGCGTGCTCGGCGGTGTCGCCGGTCCGGCTTTCCGTCGGGTTGGACGCCCATGGTCACGCGGCCGTGCCACCAGCCGTCCGAGCCGAAGTAGATGGACGACTCCATGTTCTGCTTCCGGGGGCTCATGTGCTCCTCCATGCGGGAGGCGCCCCGAGCTTGATGCTCGGGGCGCCTCGGTGACGTGTTCGGGGTCAGTTGGGCAGGGGAGCGAGGTTCGCCACGTACGT
This sequence comes from Streptomyces sp. NPDC096012, assembly GCF_040426375.1. Classification (NCBI taxonomy): domain Bacteria; kingdom Bacillati; phylum Actinomycetota; class Actinomycetes; order Kitasatosporales; family Streptomycetaceae; genus Streptomyces; species Streptomyces sp. NPDC096012. The sequence goes on along the minus strand of NZ_JBEOTD010000012.1, from coordinate 111,073 downwards.
CTCAAGGTCGGCCCGCCGAATCCGGCGCGTGCGGCCCAACTTGATGTACTTCAGAGAACCTTCGGCCATCAGCTCGTAGACCGTGGAGCGGCCGATCGCGAGGGCTTCGGCTGCTTCTTCGGGCTTGTAGAGGAGCCGATCAATGGGGGCGGTGAGTGCGGTGCTCATCCGGGGTGCCTCCAGGGCAGTTCGGCATTGCCAGGGGGAGTGGTGTGCGGGTCCTAGGCCGGTGTGTGTCCGAAGCTCGGATTTCTGCGTCACCGCGTCACCTGCGTCATTTAGGGTCCTGACCTGCGGTTTTCGGTGACGAGGTGGGACGGGCCTGCGTCACCCGTGCGTCATCGTCTGCGTCATCGGGTGACGCAGGTGACGCACGGGTGACGCAGAGAAGTCCGTCTGCGTCACCGCTGTTGCCGCAGGTCAGGGGCCGTTTTCCGGCCGTGGTGACGCAGGTGACGCAGCGTCTTCCTACTTAGGACAAAGAAGGGGCTGCCTGTAGTACTTGGGTGCGCCTTACAGAGCGAAGAAGGAGCCGCTGCGCGGCGCGTCCTTCGGGCGGCGTTCCGCCGAACGGCAAGAGGAGCACGTGCTCCTCTTGCCGTTCGCTTGAGCCTGCGGATCGCGGATCAGAACGCCTGCGTCTGCTCGTGCGGAGGCAGGGTCAGGGCGGCCGTGCGGGTCATTTCGAGGTAGCGGCCTGCCTTGGTGCGCCCGGAGTCGATGAGCACCCCCCGAGCCGCCAAGGTGGGCTGAAGGCGCTTGAGACGGTCCGAGAGCACCTTGCCGGTGGTCGGCCACCCCTTGGGCAGCGCCCGGCAGTCGTCGCCGCTGTAGAGGCGGCTCAGGCATGCCAGCCACTCCGTGGAGGTCATCTGCTGCGCCGCGCCGGGCTCGATGCTCTCGGCATGCAGAAGGACGGTCTGCGCGAGGAGATCACCCTCGATCACGTCGTCGTTCAGATCGTCCAGACTCGCCCGGTACGCAGGCAGAGCCCCGAGCCCGGTTGCCGCGTCGAACTGTGCGCACAGGTGGGCGAAGTCCGCCATCCGCAGATCGGTCGGTGTCTCCGCGTCCACGGCGCGGACCTTGACCGTGAGGTCCAGGAGCGAGCCGAGTACGACGGGCAGGGCTTCCGCGTAGTCGGCCCACAGTTCGGCTTCGGTGCGCCGGACCTTGGGACGCTCCAACCGCAGGGGCAGGAGCCGTTCGGCAAGGTCGGGGCGGATGACCCCCACGTCGATGCCGGTCAGGAGCAGGGGCCGGCGGTAGCCGACGCGGAACACGTCCCCGTCGGTGAACAGAGCGCGCTTGACGCTCTCGGCTCCGGTGACGATGCAGCACATGGCATCGGACAGGTCCGGCGTCATGTGGGACAGGTTGTCTAGCGCGGTGATCCATCCCGCCGCCACGGCCGCGATGAGGTTCTCCTCATCCTTTGGCGCCCGGCGCAGGTCCCCGCTCATGCCTTCGATGATCCGGGTGAGCATCCGGCCGCCGGTCGACTTGCCCGCGCCCTGCGGACCCGTGAGGAACGGCGCTGGGACCGGCACCGAGGGCCCGAGGCAGCCGATCAGCCACGCGATGGCCAGGCATTCGGTCTCGGCGTTGGCGAAGTTGCACAGGCGCATCAGCAGGTCGATGCCCTTGCCGTCAGTGTCCTTGGCCGGCAGCGGGAGTTCCCCGGTGAGCTGGGTGCGCCGCCAGCAGACCTCGCGCGGGTCCGGCGTGAGGATGTCCCATCCCGACGGATGGATGCGGACGGACTGCCCGTCATCGCGGCCCAGGTCCAACCACGTCGCCCCGTCGAACCCCGGAGCTACGCGGATGTGGACGGGCTGCACGTCCTCGGTCAGCGCGAGTGCTTCGATCAGGTCCAACGCCTCTTTGATCGCGGACCCGTTGAAGGAGCCGCGTCCGTCCCGGTACAGGCCGACCATGAGTTCCTGGCGGTGGCTGCCGGTGGTGCCCTGGGAGCGGATCGGGCGGGCGACGGGGTGGCCGTTGCGTTGCGCGTATACGGTCCCGTCGGCAGTGCGGAAGTAGCGGAAGTGTTCTTGCGCGTAGTCCGCGATGATCTGGCGGGCGGGGGTCTTGTCGTCCTCAGCCATGGGTCAGTCCCAACGTGGTCAGGGCGTTGGTCCACGCCTCGGTGCAGTGCCGGGGCGATTCGCCCTTGGCCTGCGCTGCGGTGAACAGGCGCGCGGTGTGCGTCTCGGTGAGGCAGCCGCACCGGCCGTGCGTGGACAGCACCGCGAGGAACGTGCGATAGACCGTGGCGTGCACCGCGCTGCGGGCGTCCGTGATGCGCTGCTCCGCCATGGCGATGCCACGATCCAGGTAGGTCGGCGTGCGGTGCGGGCACTGGCCGCCGCTGGCTCCCACGGGGGCGGTGACGGACACCGGCCGGACGGGGCGGGGCTCCTTCACGACCAGGGCGCGCACCACGTCTGGGAGCGCCGCCATTGTGCCGGTGCCGGGTCCGAGCCATCGGGCGTAGGCCATGGTCGACTTGATGTCCACGCCGGGCCGTACGCCGTTGGCACCCTGCATCGCTCCTCGGTAGAGCCAGTGCTCGCCACGGGTCGTGGGCACGGTCCGGGTGGCTGGCAGGTTCGCGCGGGCCCACGCGATGGCGGCCGGATTGTCGAGGTCCACGACGGTGAGGCCGGCACCGCCGGGGTGGTAGGCCACGCCCGCCGCCTCGCGCCACGCCCGTACCCAGGGAGTCGAGTTGATGATGTCGGGGTCGGTGGTGGCGGCTGCCCATCCGTGGCACGGATTCGCGCAGGTGCAGGGGCCGGGGGTCTTCATGTTCGGTCGGCCGCCACACGCGTTCTTGGCGCAAGTCGGGCAGTTCCCGAACGGCACCTTCCCCGCCCGTAACGGCAATGGCGGCACGCCGTGGGCCGCGAGGTAGAGCGCGGTGCGCAGGTGCTCGCTCATGCCGCCACCTCCAGCCGGGGGACGAGGGTGGCGAGGTAGGCGGCGCCGATCCACTCCGTGTAGGCGGGCGGCAGCGCCTCGCGCAGGCGCAGGTGATCGGTTGCCCAGTCGATGCCCTTCGCGGTGCGGATCTCCTCCACGGTGGCCTTGCCGCCGCCCTTGCCGTAGGCGGCGACGTAGGGGCCCTCGTGGTATTCGCCGTGACGCCAGCCGCGCACCCGACCCCGGTGCCGGGGGTGGACCGGTTGCGAAGCCGTCCAGCCCCCGAGTTCGAAGTAGCGGTGCATGAGCACGCCGAGGCCGAACTGTTCGCCGCACAGCCGGATGTCCTTGCGGACCTCGGAGCCGGGCACGTTCTCGATCACGTACGGGCGGCCGGTGGTTTGAAGGGCGGCGCGGGCGGGGCCGATGAGGTGGGGGTAGGTGCGGCCGATGGCGGCGTTGCGGGCCTTGTTGGTGCCCTTGGTCGGGGCGCCCTCGCCCTGGCAGGGCGGCGAGATGTGGATGAAGTCGAATTCGTGGCCGTGGGCGAGGATGAAGGCGATGGCGTCGCCCTGGTGGAAGTCGTCGCCCCGGTAGTCGGGTTGGGGCTCGATGTCCACGCCGGTGATGTGGCAGTCGGGGCCGAATGCGCGCCGGTAGCCCTCGGTGCCGCCACCGATGCAGCAGCAGGCATCCAGAACACGGAAGGGCCGTAAGACGTTCGGCGCTCGCCGGACGGGGGTGGGTTGGGTCATGCTGGGAGACCTCCAACAGGTCGTTGACGGCAGGTTGGGCAAGGGCGACCCCGGTTCTTGGCGGAATGGGGGGTCGCCCTTGGCGTAGCTAGCTGTGGAAGTGGTTGCGCTTGATCACGGCCCGGCGGATGTTGACGGTGCCGCCCTTGCCGCCGCTGATGACGCGGGCGGGGGCGCGCAGGGCGAGAATGATGACCGCGACCCATATGAGGGCGCCGCCGCTGATTCCGGCTGCGGCGCTCACGATCTCGCCAACTCCGTAGCCGACGCCGGCGGCGAGGGCGCCGCCGCCGAGGCCGGCGCCCATGAAGCGCTGGGCGATGGGGTCCAGGAGCGGCACCGGGGTGAGGTCACGCGGCTGCGTCGGCTGGACCGGGGCGGGAGCGAGGCGTTTGGGCATGGGGACCATGCGCCCGTACGCGTCGGGCACCCACACCACCGGCTGACGCTCGCCGTACGGGTCGACCGGCAGCGCCGGGCTCGGGGCGTAGAGGTCGAGAGGGTGAGGGTGATGGACGGCCACGGCACCGGTGACGGGTTCGTGGGCGAGGTGTTCGTTCACGGCCGTTCCTCTCAGGGTCAGTTGGGCAGTGCGTGGACGATTGCGGTCATGAGGTTGTTGATGGTTCCGGCGGCGCCGGTGCTGGCGACGTAGAAGCCGAACAGGGCGGCCACGAGCGCGGTGCCGTAGCTCTTGTTGGACCGCAGGATCAGCGCCAGGAAGATCCCGAAGAGCAGGACGAGCGAGATGGTGACGGCCATGGGTCAGCCCTTCTTCGCGAACGGACGGGCGGCGGGGGCGGGGGTGTCGGTCTGGCCCTCGCGGTAGATGCGCAGCCAGAGGTTGTACAGGCGGCGGCCGACGCGCAGGCGCTTGCCGTGGCCGTGGCAGCGGCGGCAGTCCTTGCCGCGTTTGGCGCGGCCCTTGCGGTCGTGCTTGATGGCGTGGCCCATGCCGTGGCAGCGCCGGCAGTCGCCGTACGGGCTCCCCGCACACACGCTGATGTAGCAGAGCGTAACTATGAGCAGGCAGGCGCTAGCAAGGAGGAAGGGGGTCATGGGGTGCCCTCCAGGGCGGTTTTCGGGGATTCCCGCAGGTGAGGTGCTAGATACGAGTTACCTGATCAGACAGGGAATGGGGTGCTAGCGGGGCTGCTAGGTCTAGCACCGGTGGGGTGCTAGACCTAGCAGCGGTCCGCGTCAGCCCTTGCCAGCCTTCCCGTCACGCTCGGTGATGGCGGCGACGATGTCGGCGCGGGCGATGCCGCGCCGGGTGGTGCCCTTCCCCTTGTCGCTGGTGGCCCATACGTCCTGCACCGTGATGCCGTGCGGGCGCAGGTTCTTCGCGACGGTCTCGGCCTTCCACCCGGCGTAGACCTCGGGGCGCAGGGCGGCGAGACGGGTGGCGACCTTCTCGTTCCACACCTTCTCTTCGTCGACCGCCACGACCTTCAGCACGTCGGCCAGCAGGTCGAAGGATGCCTCTTCGGTCTCGGGGAGCTGGCCGATGGCGTGGCCGGTGACGTTGCCGTACTCCTCGCGCATCTGCCGGGCACGGGCCACGACCTGTTCGGCGCCGACCGCGTCCACGAACGCGGAGGCGACGATGCGCGGGTCGTCTCCTTCACCGGCCATCCAGCAGATGCCGCGGTCGGTGCGGGAGAACATCGTGGCCCGGTATCCGGCCTTGTACATCGAGGTGCCCAGCACCATGTCGTTGGCCGGCTGCGCCATGACCTTCAGGCAGAACCGCAGCACCGCGTTCGCGCTGATGCCGGTGGGCAGTGACTTGGCGTCGGGTCGCTGCGTGCCGAACAGCATCGTCATGCCCAGCGCCGGACCGCGCTTGCCCAGGTCGGTGCAGATCTCCTCGATCTCCGCGCCGAACTTCTCGTGCTCGAAGGGGACCTGGCACTCATCGAACCCGGCCACGATCGGGTGCAGCCGCAGGCTCTTGTCGTTGGCCAGCTCCGGGGTCACCTTCGACTCCGGGCACCGCGAGCGCGGCAGCGACTTGATGACCTTGGCCCGCCGGCGCAGCTCCGCCCGCAGCTCTCGCAGGGCGTTGAGGACGTATTCGATGTCCTCGTCCTCGTCGCCCGCGCGGTAGCGGTGGCAGACGGGTTCGAGGGCGCCGAAGTCACCGGTGCCCTTGAAGTCGAACGCGTGCACTTCCGCGCGGGGGTCGAGGGCGGCGATGAGCAGGAACAGCCGCATCAGGAACGTCTTGCCCATGCGCGGGATGGAGCCGACGATGACCGACGCGAACATGAGCGTCACGGACACGTCGCCCATGCGCTGGTCGTTGCCGAACACGACCGGCTTGAACAGGTCGACCACACCCGACTTCAGCAGCGGCCAGGCGGGCTTGGTCGTCTCGTTCATCGGCTTGTCCCCGACCCACAGCACAAGCCGTCCCTCGTGCTCGGTCGGGTCGGCCGACGGCCACACGCAGCCGACCTTGCGCCGCAGGCCGGAGGCGAGCGACTTGCGGGCCTCCATGATGTCCTCCGGGGTGACTCCCCAGGGCAAGTCGAGGTCGGCGCGGTAGCCGGGCCCGTCGCGGGTGATCTCGGAGGTGAACCGCATCCCGTTCATGTCGCCGCCCTTCTTGATGGCGGCGGTCAGCTTCGGGTTGCCGATGTTGTCCAGGGCCCGGAGCACGATCGAGGTGGTCAGCTTCTCCAACTCGGTCTTCAAAACGGCCCGGCCGATCACGGGCTCATCGGCCTTGCCGCCCTTGAACCCGGCGACCAGCACCGCAGCGGACGCGAACAGCGTCAGCCAGCCCGGCGCGAGCACGAAGCAAGCCCCCGCCAGCGGCACCCCGATGAGCCCGGCAACCGCCATGACCAGCATCCGCAGCCGCACCCGGCGGTCACGCTGGCGGGACAGCTTCAGGTACTCGCCGGTGTTCTCGTGCTCCACCTCGTACGCCCGCAGCGGGGCCGCTTCGGCGTCCCACACCCACCGGTTGGTCTGCGAGATCAGCCGGGCCGCACCCTTGGGGGCGTCCATGGACAGGCGCAGCACGTACCAGGGGGTGCGGATGCCGTGGTAGGCGGTGGCATAGAAGGCGTTGCCGGTAGCGCGCTGCGCGGTGGAGACGAAACCGGGCTTGGACTTCAGCCAGGACGGCAGGATCGGCCTGCGCTTGTACGTCGTGATCCCGGTCCCCGGCAGGGTCGACGGGTCGGCCGGACGCGGGCGTGCCGAGTCGTCCGACTCGTCGTCGTCCGCGTCGGCCGACGCGTCGAGGGTGCGGATGGCCGACTCACCGACCGTCGAGTCGTCCGACTCGGTACCGGTGCGGTCGGGCGACCCGGCACGGGCGTTGCGGGCCTTGTCGAGGTCGACCACCTCGCCGGTGCGGTCGGCGGTCATCTCGGCTTCGAGGTGCTCGAAGAACTCGTGATTCTCGTCGGGGTGATTCACTGAACACTCCCCTTCAGGGATGGAGGGTGGCGGGCCCGGCCGGCGCTGTGAGAGGTAGGCGGTCGGGCCCGTAACTTGAGCAGCCGCCCGGTTCCCGGGCGGCAGGCCACGCAAAGTGCGTGCCTTGTTCAGGCGGCGCGCTGTTCTTCGGGGTAGGCGCAGGTCACGCACGATCCGAGCGAGGCGGGGATGACGTAGCCCGCGTCCGTGCGGCACTGCGGGCAGATGCGGCGCGCGCGGTTGGCCTTGGCCAGAGCCGCCCACCGGCCCGGCGTCATCGGCCGTACGGGCTTGGCCAGGTCGACGCGGTAGAGGTAGGCGACCAGCGGAGCCCGCCGGTAGCGGGGGCGTTCGAGCTGGGCGGCCACGTCCTGACCGCCGGGCCGAAGCCCGGCGGCACGGAGCTGGCGGCGGGTGGCGTAACCGTCCGGGGCGAGCCGCCACGGGTAGACCGGCAGCGCGCTCATGCCGCACCACGGCGGCCGGGCCGGCGCCCGGCGACCGATGCGAGCAGCCGACCGATCCGCGCCCGGCGGACGGACGACGACGACCGCTTGGCCGCGTACATCGCTTCGTCCGCGCGGCGCAGCAGGCCGGGCAGTTCCTCGCCGTGGTGGTCGGCGGCGCGGACCCACCCGAGTGACACCGTGGTGTGCACCTTGGGGGCCCCGTCGACCGGCCGGGCGAGGACGCGGGCAAGGGTGTCCAGCCGATTCGGGGCGGTGCCATCGCGGTCGATGAACACGGCCGCGAACTCATCCCCACCCAATCGGCCGACCGTGCCGCCGTGACCGATCGCGTGGGCGAGGCGGGTCGCGGTGGCGGCGAGCAGGGCGTCACCGGCGGCGTGGCCGTGGGTGTCGTTGACCCGCTTGAAGTGGTCCACATCGGCCAGCACGACCACGGCGCGCCGGTTGCGCAGCAGGCGGCGGGCGCGGCGGGTGAAGGCTTCCCGCGTCCAGAGCCCGGTCAGCGGGTCACGGCGCGCGGTCCGTAACCGGCGCACCATCCACACCGTGTGGACGCACCAGGCGGCCCCGAGCACGAGCACCGGTAACGCGGCGGTGAGCGCGCTCATGCCTCCACCTCTGCGCCCGAGGTGGTGCGCTCGGTGAGGATCGTGTCGCGCAGCAGGCGGGCGTTGGCCGGCGAGGTGCGCACGGCCCGGCGGATACCCTCGGCCGTCACCTTCGCGTCCGGCCAACCGGCGGTCACCTCACGCGCCTCGGTGAGGAGCTGCTCCGGGGTGCGGCGGACGCGGGTCGACTTAGCGGCCTGCGGAACCCGACCTGTGGCCCGGCGGGGCGGGCTCGATTCCGCCGCCACTGAGCGGCGCATGGTCGACCGTGCCGGGGTCGACTCGGCCGGGGCCGGGAGGGCAGGGATCGGCTTGAGCGGGAGGCTCGACTTTCCCGCATCGGCCGGGACCGGATCGGGCACCGGGAGCCGGGTCAGGGTGATCGTGACCGGGCTCGATTCCGGCAGGTCAGCCGTAGACCGAATCCTCTCGGTCTTGGTAGATTCCTCCGCATTCTTGCTGACAGAGACTTCCGGACCAGTCGGGTCGGCCGACGGCAGCGCCGGTGCGTCGGTGGGGGCGGTGAACATGCCCGCCAGCGCGGCGTCCGCACCGGCCGTGACACGCTCGCGCTGCACATCGAGCAGCCTCGACCCCAAGGCATGGTCGCCGGTGCCGACCCTGCGGGCCAACCGCCACGACTTGCGCTCCGACCACTTCTTGACCCACTCGCTGGGGTGGTTGGCGGCGACGGCCCGGTGATAGGCCAACTGCCGCACCACCGAGGCGGCGCGGGCTTCGGCTTCGGCGTCGTGGCCGTCGGTGTGCACCACGATCCGCCGGGCCAGGAACGCCATGCCCTCCGCCGACACGCACATGCCCATCGGCGTCACCGCGTAGATCACCGTGCGTCCGGCATCCGGGCCGGCCATCGCGGCCATGACGGACGCGGCGGCGGGCAGCGCCCAGAGACCGAGTCGGACGATCTGGGGCGAGGACTGTCCCAGCATGGTCAGGCCCAGCAGGACCAGGCCGAGGACGGCGGTCGCGCCCTCGCCGGCGGCGACCGCACCGAGCGCGGTGCCGGTGCCGTAGGCGTGGCCGATGTTGGAGAACGTGCCGTACCCGCCGATCCCGCCGACGGCCGCCATGATGGCGAACGCGGCCCCGAGCACAACCCCTTGGGGCTTCGTCAGCTCCCTGCGGTTCATGCTGCACCGCCCGGCAGGCTCGTACCAGCCGTGCTGTTGATCAGGGCGACGCGGGCGGCGAGCGCCCTACGGCGGGCCCGGCGGATGCGGCGGGAGTCCAGCTCCGTGGGTGTGCGGTCGAGGGTGGCGATGTGCGCGTCCAGCAGGTCAACGTCCGCCAGGATGACGGGCATCTCCCGCTCGATCGCGTCCAGCTCCGCGTCCGTCGGCTCCATGAAGTTGGCGAACGCGGTAACAGCGTCCTGAACAGTGACGATGTGTTCCATTGGGTCGTGTTCCTCTCGCATAGGAACGGCCCGAACAGCACCCCCGGAGTAGCCGCTCCGGGGGTGCGCGCCGTTTATGGGGTGTAGGTGGGGCAGGAAGGTATGCCTACTTCGGGGTGACCGTGATGGTGCCGGTCGGCTCGTATCCCCTGCTGCGCAAGCTGCTCTCGACCGCCTTCTTGGCGGCCTGCGGCGACGAGGCGCTCAGCGTGCCGCTCACGCTCGTGGTCTCCCCAGGCGTCAGGGTGTCGGCCAGCTCTTCGGCGGTGAAGCAGTACTTCGGCACGAGGTCCTCCCTCGGTTTCGGGTCCGGCCTGTTCCGGCTCCCCTCAGCGCTGCTCGTACGAGACGAGCAGCGGAGGCAACCGGCGCGGCCTACGCCGCGAGATTGAGGCGCAGCCAGTCGCCGCGCGGTCCGCCTTTTCGACTCGGGGAGGCGGGGCCCACCTATGCAGTTCTCAAGCAACGAGCGCTCCCGGCAGGCGCGGTAGCCCCTGAAAGAGCTCCCGTTCGCGAGGAATGGGACCTGACGGCGCGTTCTTGCAGGTCAAGCGGGTGGCTGCGATGCAGTACCTGTATTACTTGTTCTCCATGGTGGGGTGGAGAAGACGCGGCGTCAACCCCATCGGGAAGTTCAGTCGCGAGTCGCTTTGTCGTGCTGTGTCTCAGCGTGGCGTGACCAGGCGAGACATCAGACGCACGTCCCGGACGACTCCTGTACGACTGGAGTCGTCCTTGGGTAGCGTGAAGTCGTCCCAACTCGTCCCTCGCCCAATGAGGTTGAGTACATGGCCAATGAGCGACTGCGTGGGGCGATCACTGAGGCCAACCTGACGATCGAGCAGGTGGCAACACGTATCGGTGTCGACCCGAAGACCGTTGAGCGCTGGATCAACATGCCGCGCCGCAAGCCGTACCGCCGCTTTCAGTACGCCATTGCGTCGTTGCTGCAACAGGACATGTCGTACCTCTGGCCAGATGAGGCCACGTCAGAGGAGGTAGCACAGACCGGAAATGCTGAGCTGGTGAAGCTCTACCCGCACCGCTCGGTGGTACCGAATACGGCTTGGCCCAAGCTATACGCCAAGGCTACGCACCACTTCGACGTTCTCGTGTACTCGGGATTCTGGCTCACGGAGGATGCGGCGTTTCATCGCATCGTCAAGGAGAAATCCGCCGCAGGCGTCCCTGTACGGTTCCTGCTCGGCGATCCGGACTGCGAAGCCGTCGCGCAGCGTGGTGCGGACGAAGGGATCGGCTCTGCAATGGGGCTCAAGATTCGCAATGCTCTGCTCAACTATGCAGGATTCTTCGGGCTTCCGGGTGTGGAATTCAGGCTGCATTCGACGGTTCTCTACAACTCGCTGTATCGAGCCGATGATGAGATGCTGGCCAACGGTCACCTATACGGAGTCGGTGCCTACATGGCACCCGTTCTTCATCTCCAGCGGATTCCTGGGGGTGAGCTTTTCGACTCCTACGCGGAGAGCTTCGAGCGCATCTGGGAAACGGCTCGTCGCATCACATCACCCACTGACCTCAGAGGAACGATCGCATGAGCCGAACCGACTACTACAACGATCCGAACGCCCCTCAGGCGAACTCGGTGGTTCCGTCCGTCACGGCGGTCGTTGTGAATACTTCAGGTGAGTTGCTAATGATTCACCGTACCGACAACGACTTGTGGGCCATTCCTGGGGGTGGTCATGATGTCGGTGAAAGCATCGCCGACACAGTGGTCCGTGAAGTGGAAGAAGAGACCGGAATTAAGGTCGCAGTGCAGAGCATCGTAGGGCTGTATACGAACCCTCAGCACGTGATGGCGTACGACGACGGAGAGGTCCGCCAACAGTTCTCCATTTGCTTTCGAGCGCGACCCGTTGGCGGGGAACTCAGGACAAGCTCTGAATCCAAGGAAGTCCGATGGGTTCCGCCAGCCGACATCGCGATCCTCAATGTGCACCCGTCGATCCGGCTTCGAATCGAGCACGGCTTGGACGCCTCCCGAGATGAGCCATACATCGGTTAGGGACTTCCTTCCGGATTAGGCAAACTCGGAACGACGGATTTGCCCAGCCGACCTGAGCGGGGTCCGGCGCGTGCAGATGCAACGCCGAGGAAGGCGTCTGTCCGAATGGGGGTGCCCCATCCGGATTTCATCGCAACCGAGAACCTCCGTTACCATTGTCCGCTAACTAGGGGGTGTGATGCGAACCGTAAGGATGGGGCGCGAAGGCCAGTCACTCATCACGAGCAAAAGAGACTGGCCGATGAGGGAAACAGCAGATGGATTTATTGCCCATGAAAATGACCTGGATTACGTAACAGCAACGGACTTGCAGGCAGCCCTGCGGTCCTACTGCAATTACATGTGGGGAGACCCTAGCGAAGGCGAAATCGACCTCGCGGTGACGGATGTGCCTGAGGAGTATTTGGATGACGAGGCGCCACCGAACGGGATCGCGTTTTCCCTGGAAAAGGGACAGCTTCGCCTGTCTTTGACGGCTTGGCTGGATGATTACCTTGACGAGGGATATGACGACGGTGAAGCCGAAGCCTACAAAGACTCCCTAGCTCTCATGCTGGAGCGGCTAGGGTGCGAGCTTCTCCATGTGGGGGGTCACCCGAACGCCGGTGCGACGCCCCCATACTTCACCGAGATCCACGTCCGCACGCCGATGCGCGGCAAAAGCTTGGCCTATATGTACGCCATCGGAAAAGACGTACTGGCTTTCATCGATGCCCTGCAGGGAGGTGTCCTCACTAGGGAGACCGCTGTCAGCCTGCTCAGGGCAGAAAAGGGTGATCTATTGATCGGCCAGCCAGAAGGGCCATGGCTGGATGTAAAGGTCGACCATTACGACCTGTCGGAACGCTCAGGAAAAATTTCCCTCGCTCAGGCTGTTGCTAGATTCGCGAATGCCGAGCATGGTGGAGTTATCGTAGTCGGGATGAAGGCTAAGAAGGTTCCCAGCGGGGAAATCATCAAAGCCGTACAGCCGGTTCCCTTGGACGCCCGCATGCAGAGGAAATATGAGATAGCGATCGAGCAGCATCTATATCCACCTCCTGATTACTTGACCATCGAAATGGTGCCGCATGGGAAAGGCATGCTTGTCATACTGAGTCTGCCCCCGCAGCCAGAAGAGTTGAAGCCGTTCCTTGTCCACGGGGCCATCGTCGACGGGTCGGTTGAGGGGGCATTCATCAGTATCGTCCGAAGGCGCGGAGAAGCGTCAATCCCCATCACCGCCCCATCGATCCACGCGACGATGGCGGCTGGGAGGGCGCTCCTGCGGCGGGGCGAGGTGCGCGGAATACAGGATGAGGACTAGGGCCTGTCGTCCGGATCAGGCCGGCCCTGCCAACGGAGCCAGACCTCGCGACTCCGGCAAGATCCGGAAGACAGGCCCTAGGTCCAAATCGGCTCGGAAAGGCGGAGACGGCCCGGCGACCGCGTCGCCGGGCCGTTCTCGGCATCATCAGCAGCTTGTTCCGCTCTCGGCGTGTGCAAGGCGGCTCAGGACCCGGCCGGCGGCTGCGTGGATCTCGGGCGCGGCCCGCTGGATGAAGCGCCCGACGATCGTGTCCGGCCCATAGCGGTTCACGATCTCTTGCACACGGGCGTGCGAGTCGGTGGGCGTACCGTCCGGCGTGGTCGTCATATCGCAGTACACCAGGGCGTCCACCAGCTCCGGACGCTCCAATGGGAACTCGTCTTCCAGCTCCTGCCGTAGCCCCCGTTCCTCGGCTTCGAGAAGGGCGCACGAATGGTGAGCTACGAGGTTCACGACGTGGTCGGGCGCGTGCTCCTCTTGCCTGAGGAACCGCGCGCCGTCCAGCGGGTGGAACCCTGTCTTCGCAAGGGCCGGCGCGTACCCGATGTCATGGAGGATCGCAGCCGCCTCCATCACCTCCGCGTCGCCCTTTGTCAGGATCGTGCGCAGCTCGCGGGCGCGCCGCGCGACGCCCTGCACGTGAGCCCACCGGCGGGGGAGTGAGTCGGCGAGGACAGACTCGGACAGGTCGTATGCCCAGCTCGTGAGAGACATGTGCCTACCTTACGAATCGGAGCGGGGCGGCGGGAGAGCGCGAACGATGCGTGGCTTGCCCGGCTGCGACTCCAGGAGACCGCGCCCCTGAAGCTGAGCCAGGGCGTCCCGTACCGCGACGCGAGAGACGTTGAAGCGCTCGCAGAGTTTCGCTTCCGACAGGAACGGCTCACCCACGGTGGTCTCCGCGCGCATCATGTCCTCGATGCGTTCCGCAAGGGTCCGCCGGTCGGAACCCGGTACGGCTCGCCGCCAGCCGGCGCCATGTTGGGCTTCGATCAGCCCTTCCTCTTTGAGCGCGCGCAGCGCACGGCGGATGGTGCCGCGCGATACGTCGTACTGCGCGATCAATTCGTTCTCGGATGGCAGCCGCTCCGGGGCGCCATCTTCGTTCAGGGTGGTGCGCAGAGCGTCAGCGATCACCAGATAGGTACCGCGCGGGCTTGGCTCGGCCACTCTCTCCCCCTCGTCCTTCAACGCCACATTGCCAGGGTGACACACCACCCGAGTCCGCCTGCCGTACCGCGTTCTGGCAGCGTGTGGGCCATACGAGGGTCAGCGAGTCCTCAGATGAGACTGGTATGGCATCTGACCTGCCGAACTAGGTGAAAGCTCTGCGGTCTTGAGCCGTCGGGTTCCCAGCGCGGTAGGCCTTCCTCCTCTCGACGCTGTTCCCCGACTGAGGGATCACGGCACCGAGTGGCGGGTCGGCACCCCGAGTGCATGGAGCAAACGCGCCTTCGAATCAGAAGGTTGCGGGTTCGAACCCCGCCGAGTGCACACAGGTGAGAGGCCCCCGGAGAGATCCGGGGGCCTCTTGCGTCGTGCCGCACAGCAGCGAAGTACAGCAACTGTGTCAGCGGGTGCCGCGTCGCGTCGGACTGCCTGCCGATGGGAGCCCATGGGCGGAACATGAGTCGATCAGCGCGTGCGCGGACGCAAGGAAAGTGCCTCCGTCCAGGTACCGGTCAGCACTGGGATGAAGGTCTGTCAGGTTAGGCGGAACCCACCCCTTCGGGCACCCAAGCTGCCACCATGAAGCATGGAATACGGCCACTTTGACTACGCCTCAGCTCCCCATCTCTTCCTCTACAGGCGAGGGGTCGGCCCGTTGCAGATGGCATGGGATACCAACGTACTCATTGACTATTTGAACTTCGGCAACGCTTTGTGGAATGGCCATGATCTTGATATAGACGACCCGGAATATGCCAAGCAGGTACATGCAATAGGTCGCATCATGGACCCGCATTATTGTTTCTGGGATATTAGGATACACCTCTTTGATGAAATCCTAAACGACGCGAAGCGCGCACTCTGTATTGAACGGAGGAGTCGCAGAGAGCATGCCCTTGAACGCTTCGCTCGCGCTCTAATGTACGTAGAATGGGGCGAGGGTGATGAAAATGAGGAGGGGAGCCTAATGGGAGAGGGGTGGGAAAGTGAGCATGGCCAGGAACCGCTCTTTGAAATCGAACCCTCGGCGCAAACTCCTATTCCTGAATACCAGAGCCTACTTGCTGCACTACCCAATGGTCATGACCGCATCCTCGTCAAGGAAGCGGTTGATCGCGACATGCACGTGTTTTTGACTCAAGACAAGGGGATTTTAAGGGCCGCGCCCTTCGCGCGTCGACTGGGGCTGCTGATAGTCAAACCGAACGACTTTCTCCAGCTCTTCGAGGGGGCCGGGATCTCGCCAATGCAATTTCCTGCACCTGACCTCGCGCGCATTTCTAAGGTGATTCAAGCCCTACCTTAGCGGGACGATGCC
This sequence comes from Streptomyces sp. NPDC096012, assembly GCF_040426375.1. Lineage (NCBI taxonomy): Bacteria > Bacillati > Actinomycetota > Actinomycetes > Kitasatosporales > Streptomycetaceae > Streptomyces > Streptomyces sp. NPDC096012. The sequence continues at coordinate 95,637 of NZ_JBEOTD010000012.1, read as the reverse complement.
TGGTGCGACAATGCGGCCAGTCCATTGTCTTTTACGGCCAGCGTCCGTAGCTCGCACCAGGTCGGCGCAAGCATCCGACCATCTCTAAACCACAAATACTGGGGGGAAAATGATTCCTGCCTTCAATTATGAACCCGAAGCTGAGATACCTCAGCAAGCAACCTTCTGGCTGCCTACAGAGGATGACATCCCCGACGATGAAGGGATTGGCGGTTTCCGAGGCGTGTGGATGATCCTCAATGAGCCGCCGGAGTTCACGCGGCGTGTCGTGCAGAAGGAGATTGAGTATATTTCGCTGGTCGATCGAGTGGCAACGACCGTCGATGAGTACGAGCTGGCCGCCACTGTCATCGAAAATGGAGAATTCGGCACTGGGGTGCCCGACCACCTTCTCTCCCGAATCAGGGATGGGGCGCCAGAGCTTCTTGAGCTGGCCGAGGATGACGAATATCCACTCCAAGGACTAGAACTCGGGGTGGCGGGCGTTTCCTACAGCCTTTCCACCATTGGGGCTGTCCCGGTGGCGAGTTGTCGGGGGCACTCGGGGGGGTGGTCCGAAATACCTGTAGTCTGTGTCGCCATTGATGAGCAGAGGTGTCGGTGGATTCAACCCCTGGTCGAGGCAGCCGGTTGCGGATTTCACATGAGTGTCGGGAGGGAAGACTTTCTGATGATCGATGCACCCTCGATCCGGCACATGAATCAGCTTGCACAAGCCGTTCTCTCTCGATTCAACGGCCGTGCCGAATTGTTCGACAGATGGCTAGACCTAGAAGTTATCGATAACCGCTACGGCTGAGCGGAGAGTGCTCAGTGGCCACTTGGGCGCAGAGGGAACGCTCCGGCCGCCGATCGTGATCGGCACGGTGTCGCTGCTGGCGGCAGTTGCGTGCATCCCCGCGGACGCGATCCCCAAACCTGACAGAGCGGTTGGGCAGACTCGTGCGGAGGTGGACAGGCGTAAGGCTGCGCGAGCGGTTGCGTTCCTCATGAGCGAGCCCGAACCCGATCACGAGGGAGGGGATCGGCTCTGTGACGGCAGCTCGCTAGCGGTCTCACTTGTGGTCTCGATTGCCAAAGGTTCCGCACTTGTCCCCTCCCATCCATCGCGGTCCCGAAAGGTAGCTGACCTGGGATTCCATACCCGTGTGGACGCTCGCGGACCAAGATCGGACAACTCGTAATGCGTAGGTCTCGGGTTCGAATCCCGAAAGCGGCTCCATGAGAAAGGCCCAGGTCAGCACCTCTGACCTGGGCCTTCTTCGGTTCCATGATCGGTATGCGGTCCAGCCCGCCGCTCCCTCAGGCGGAAAAACGGGCCGGATGGGTCCGAGACGGGTCCGAGACGGAGCCCAGTGGGACTGGTGGCCTGTCAGGCGACCCGGCGGCGCTGCCGCTTCAACGCCCTTTGGGGCGGCCGTGGAGTTCTCGGGCCGGGCCGGCTGCACCTGGTAGTTACCGTCGCCTCGGCCGGGGCGTGCCCGAGCTGCGCCGCCTGCTCGGCCTTCCGGTGGGCGGTGACGAGGTCCAGGGACGCCGGAGCCGTCGCCGCGTGCATCTCGGGCAGGACGGTCTGGTAGGTGTCGCTCGTCATCCGCAGGGAGGCGTGCCCGAGCATCGCCTGCAGGGCCTTCGGGGCGACGCCGGCGGCCAAGGCCAGGCTTGCGGCCTCGTGGCGGCCGTCGTGGAGTCGGACCGGCGGGAGCCCGGACAGCTCCACCAGCCGGTCCCACCGGTCGGTGGAGAACTGCGGGTGGTACCTGTGGATCCGAGCTGCGTTCACGCCGATGTGGGCTTGCGGGCGAGGATCTGGATCCCCGTTGACTCGTGGCCGTTCATGGTGGACACCGTGATGGTCCGGGTGTCGATGGTCTGGAAGCCGGCGAGCAGGGTGGAGAACCACTCGCGGGGGTGGTGGCGGCAGACCGCACCGTCGCCGGTTTCGAACACGCCATAGCTGCCGTAGTGATCGGCATGGCGGCCGTAACGGCTGCGGTTGCGTTCGTCGTCCTGCAGCAGAAGATCGCTGATGTAGAGGACTCCGCCGGGCTTGAGGATGCGGTTCAGCTCGGCGATCAACCGGTGCTGGGCTTCATCGCCGGGAATGCAGGTCAGCACGGCGAAGAGCAGGACTGCGTCGAAGCCTGCGTCTGGGCAGGGCGAGGCCGGTGGTGCATCGAGGGCGGCGAAACGCATGGTGGGGTGCAGGCTGCGCGCCCGACTGATCATGGCCGGTGAGGCGTCGACGCCCGTGAGGTCGCCGAAGCCGCGCTGTTCGAGCTCCTTCATGATGCGGCCGTAGCCGCATCCGTAGTCGAGGATCGCGGCGTGCCTGCTGATCCCGTCGAGCCAGGGCAGATGGAGTGGGTGGGTGAAGGTCTTGGTGGCCGCGGCGGCATCCCAGTAGGGAACCTGGCTGTCGAGGTCGGACATGGCAGATGCCTCTCTGGGTGCTTGGCTGAAGCCGGTCATGCTGCCAGGGCGGCGGGGCGTTCGACGAGCTGGCCGCGCTCGAAGTGGGCTCCGGCACGGACGAGCGACGAGGTGCGGGGCGTTCACGGCCCGCCACCGCTGCTGGGCGGACCCGACGCGCTTGAAGACCATGGCCAGGGCGGCGGTGCGGGAGCCGGCGGAACTGCTCCAGCGCGGGCACGAAGTCGCCGGAGGACAGTCCGTGCAGGTAGAGGGCTTCAGCCTCCAGCGCGGCGGCCGGCATTGTAGACGTCGCGGGCCGCCGGCTGGCCGCGGCCTTGCCGTCAGCCGGGTGGGCCGCAGTGGCTCAGCAGGGCGCGGACCGGTCCGTCGACGAGCCGGTAGCGCACGACGCGGCCGTGTTTCTGGCCCTCCACGATGCCCGCGGTGCGCAGCAGGCGCAGCGCCTGGGAGACGGCCGTGTCCCGCATGCCCGTGGCGAGGGCGAGGTCGGTGACCGCGATGGGGCCGGCCGCGTGCAGCGCGAGCAGGAGTGACAGGCGTCCGGGGTCGGAGAGCAGCGAGAAGCGGTGCGCCCAGGCCCGTACCCGCTCCGGCTCGCCGACGGCGGCGATGGCGTCACAGACCCGATGTCCGTCGATGGTGCGCTGCCCGGCACGTTCCGCGGGGACCAGATGCATGGCCGCATCTTCGCAGGATCCCGCCTCCGTGGCTGCACGGCGGCCCACATCCGCCGACTGCCGTCCTCCTCCGCCGCCGTGTGCTCAGTCGTCCTGTCCCTCCGCTGTCCGCCACCGTGTGCTCGGTCGCCGTGTCCGTCCTCCGCCGTCACCGTGTGCTCAGTCGTCCTGTCCGTCCGCCGGCCGTCACCGTGTGCTCGGTGGCCGTCACCGTGTGCTCGGTGGCCACGACCGCCCGTCTGCCGTCCCAGTCATCCGTCTGCCGTCCCGGCCGTCCGTCCGCCGTCCCCGCTCTGCCCTCCCCGCCATCCGTCTGCCGTCCCGGCCGTCCGCCTGCCGTCCCCGCTCTGCCCTCCCCGCCATCCGTCTGCGGTCCCGCTCTGTCGTCCCGCTCTGTCGTCCCGGTCTGCCGTCCCATCTGTCGAGTCGTCATATCTGCTCAGCTGTGCAGCCTTGCAGCTGTCACCGTCGCCTCCTAGGGTGATCAGGCCGTGGTGTTCGGGAAGACCGGTGACGGCCCCTCAGGGGCCCAGGCCGGAGCGGCCCTCGCCACTGTGATCGGGAAGTTCCCGCCCCCTACGGACGCCACTGGCCACACAGCCGGGAAGGCAGGGGCGGGCGCGTCGACCCGTCAGCCAGGAGACCGGCCACGGCATCACGAAGCTGATCCACGAGGTGCTGGAGCGTGACCGTATGACCGTGTCCGAAGGCGTGCCCGAAGGTGTGTCCGGAGGTGTGTCGGGAGGTGTCCCCGACGGCGGGCCGGGAGCCGGCGCCGCGGTGTCCTTCCGCTGGCGCCGTGAGGACACCGTCCGCACCGCCGGGCTCCTCGCCGTGATCGTCGCCCTGCACGTGGCCGCGTTCGGCATCCTGTTCCTGCTGGTGATACCGCAGCACTACGAGGTCGGCACCAAGGCGTTCGGCGTCGGCCTGGGTGTCACGGCGTACACGCTCGGCATGCGGCACGCCTTCGACGCGGACCACATCGCGGCGATCGACAACACCACCCGCAAGCTGATGGCCGACGGCAAGCGGCCGGTGTCGGTGGGCTTCTGGTTCGCGCTGGGGCACTCCAGCGTGGTGGTCGTCATGGCCGCGCTGGTCGCCGGCGGCGCCAAGCTGGCCGGCACCCTGATGAACGACGGATCCCGCACCCACCAGGTCCTCGGCACCGTCGGCACCACCGTCTCCGGCGGCTTCCTGTACCTCATCGCCGCCCTCAACCTCGCCGCGCTCTTCGGCATCGTGCGCGTCTTCAGGGCGATGCGCGCCGGCCGCTACGACGAGGCGGAGCTGGAGGCCCACCTCGACTCGCGCGGCTTCATGAACCGTCTGCTGGGCCGGCTCACCAGGTCCATCCGGCGCCCGGGGCAGATGTTCCCGCTGGGCTTCCTCTTCGGCATCGGCTTCGACACCACGACGGAGGTCCTGCTGCTCGCCCTGGCCGGCAACGGTGCCGCCGCCGGACTCCCGTGGTACGCCGTGCTGTGCCTGCCGCTGCTGTTCGCGGCCGGCATGAGCCTGTTCGACACCCTCGACGGCACGTTCATGAACTTCGCCTACCAGTGGGCCTTCTCCAACCCGGTGCGGAAGGTGTTCTACAACCTCACCATCACCGGCCTGTCCATCGCCGTGGCCTTCTTCGTCGGCACGATCGAACTGGTCGGCGTCCTGCACGACAAACTCGGTCTGCACGACGGCGTCACGGACTGGATCGCGGCCCTGGACCTGGACAACGTCGGCTACGTCATCGTCGGTCTGTTCGTGGTCGTCTGGGCCGTCGCCATCGCCTACTGGCGTCTCGGCAGGGTCGAGGAACGGTGGACGGCCCGCGCCGCCGACGGGAGCTGAAGGGTGCCGCCGGCCGGGCGCCACGGCCGGCACACCGGCCGTGGCCGACCTGTGTGGCACGCCGCTCCCGGCGGTTCCCGAGCCTGAGGGCCCTCGGCCATGCACAAAAGCGGAGCAAAGGTGCGGCAAAGTGAACCGGAGTCCGATGAACTCGGCGGGCTGAGGCAACATCTTGGTGAACGGCAGGCACCGCGCGGTCGAGGCGTGGTGCCGCCGCCGGCCGGACGGGGTGAGGGACGTGGTGGAGCCGAGGATCGCCGTCGCCGTGGTGACCATGGGCAACCGGCCCGCCGAGGTCGACGCCCTGCTGGAGTCCGTGGCCAAGCAGGACCTCGCCCCGGCCCGCATCGTGATCGTCGGCAACGGCTGCCGGCTGCCCGAGTTCGCGCGCCGGCTGTCCCTGCCCGGCGAGGTCACCACCGTCGACGTGGCGGAGAACCTCGGCTGCCCGGGTGGCCGTAACGTCGCCCTGTCCCGGCTGCGGGAGTTCGGGGACGTCGACGTCGTGGTGGAACTGGACGACGACGGGCTGCTCGTCGACGCCGACGTCCTGCGGCGGGTACGGGACCTGTACGCCGCCGAGCCCCGCCTCGGCATCGTCGGCTTCCGCATCGCCGACGAGCACGGCGAGACGCAGCAGCGGCACGTGCCCCGGCTGGGGAAGCCGGATCCGATGCGCGGGGGGTACGTCACCGGGTTCCTCGGCGGCGGGCACGCCCTGTGCATGGCGATGCTGGCCGAGACCGGGGACTGGCCCGCCGAGTTCTTCTTCGCGCACGAGGAGACCGACCTGGCCTGGCGGGCCGCCGACGCCGGCTGGGCCATCCGCTACGTCCCCGAGCTGCTGCTCCGGCATCCCAAGACCTCACCGGCCCGGCACGCCGTCTACTACCGGGTCAACGCCCGCAACCGCGTCTGGCTCGTGCGGCGCCGGCTGCCCCTGCCGCTTGTCCCGCTGCACCTGGGGGTGTGGACGCTGCTCACGCTGGCCCGTACCCGCTCGGCGGCCGGGCTGAGGGCGTGGTTCGGCGGGTTCCTGGAGGGGGTGCGCGAGCCGGCCGGCGAACGGCGGCCGATGCGCTGGCGCACGGTGTGGCGGCTCACCCGGCTGGGACGTCCGCCGGTGATCTGAGCGGTGCGGTGCGCGGGGCCGTCACGGCTCTGCGGCCGGACAGGAGGAACGGGACGGAGCCCCGGTCGTTCACCTCCGCCGACCGGGGCCCCTCTGTGTCCCCGGATCCAGCCTGCGGCGACACTCCCCCGAGTTACGCGACTTACGCGCGCGCCGTCGGACCGGATCCGATGAAATGATCACATCAGGACTCGCCAACGGATCGCTAACATGTGGCCAACGGTTCGTCGGCGGGTAGGAGGCCGGATGGCCGGAAGTCGCCCGGTGGCACCGGAACAGGCCGTGGGACAGGCGGTTTCGCAGCCCGAGCGGTCGACGGAAGGTGGCGGGAAACCGCTGCGACAGGGCGGGATCCCGCCAAAGAGCGACGGGCACGGGCCCGGCGTCCAAGCACGGCCGGTGACGGCCGCACAGGGAAGGCAGTGAGGCGGCGAGATGCGGCGGTACGAGCTGCGGTTCGGACTGCTGGGACCGCCGGTCCTCTACGACCGACCGCCGTACGGTATCTCGGACAACACCGTCCACGTCCCCGACGACCACCCCGACGACGGCGTCCGTTCCATCGGCAGCCCCAAGGTGCGCGCCCTGCTCGCCGCACTGCTGCTGGAACCCGGCCGCGTCGTGTCGGTCGAGTCGCTGAAGGACGCCCTGTGGGGCGGGATGCCGCCCGTCTCCGCCCAGGCCTCCCTGCACAACCACGTCACCCGGCTGCGCCGCCTGCTGGACGACCCCGACCGGCTCAGGGCCGTACCCCCGGGATATCTCCTGCGCGTCGACCACGGCGAGCTGGACGTGCACGTCTTCGACGCGCGGGTCGGCGAGGCGCGCGGGGCGCACGCCGCGCGGCAGTGGCCGGCCGTCGTACGCGCCTGTACGTCCGCGCTCGCGCTGTGGCGCGGCACCCCGCTCAGCGGACTTCCCGCCGACCTCGGCGGCTACGCCCTGGTGCAGCGCCTGGAGGAGGCGCGGCTGCTGCTGTTGGAGTGGTGCTACGACGCCGAACTCGCCCTGGGCGGCGCCCGTGTGGCCGCGCTCGTCCCCGAACTGGCCGCGCTCGTCGCCGAGTATCCGCTGCGCGAGGCCTACCACCGCCAGCTCATGCTCGCCCTGCACCGCACCGGCCGGCAGGCCGAGGCCCTGGCCGTCCACCGCGACCTGCGGGCCCGCCTGGTGGACGAACTCGGTGTCGAGCCCGGCCCGGCCGTCCGCGAAGCGCATGCCGAGGTACTGCGTGGGAGCGGCGAGGAGCGGCGGCGGAACGAGGGTGGCGGTGACCGGCGGCGCGTCACGAAGGACGCGGAACGGCCGGCGCCGGACGGCCGGTCGGGCGCGGCCGGTGCCGAGTCGCCCCCCGCCTCGCCGCGTGAAGCCGGCTCCGCCGTACGGCAGACCCCGCGCCCGGCCCAGCTGCCGGCTCCTCCGGCGCACTTCACCGGTCGCGCGGAAGTGCGCCGGGAGCTGCGCGGGGCGCTGACCGGGTCACCCCCGCCTGCCCTCACCGTCGCCGTGATCAGCGGTATGGCGGGCGTCGGCAAGAGCGCGTTGGCCCTGCATGTGGCGCATGAACTGCGGGAACGTTTCACTGACGGTCAGCTCTACGTCAATCTGCACGGCGCCACCCCCGGCATGCCCCCGCTCACCGCCGCGCAGGCACTCGCGGCACTGCTCCGAGACCTCGGGACCGAACCGCGCAACATCCCCGAACACCCGGACGCCGCCTCGGCGTTGCTGCGCTCACTGCTGGCGCCCGCGCGCCTACTGCTGGTGCTGGACGACGCGGCCAACGCGGCCCAGGTGCGGCCGCTGCTGCCGGCCGGGCCGGGCTGTGCCGTGATCGTCACCAGTCGTTCGCCGCTGACCGCCCTCGACGGCGCCCGGCGCTTCCCGCTCGGTCCACTGACCAGCGAGGACAGTGCGGCCCTGCTGCGTGCGGTGAGCGGGCGCGAGGGGTTGGGGGCCGGGCACGCCCTGGTCGAGCTGACCGGCCGGCTCCCGCTCGCGCTGCGCGTGGTCGCCGCCCGGCTCGCCGCCCGGCGCGCGCTCACCCCCGACGTACTGGCGGGCCAACTCACCGCCACCGAGGGACGTCTGCACCACCTGGAGTACGACGACCTGAGCGTCCGGCGTTCTCTGGCCGTCGCCCATGACGCGCTCGCCGCCGCGGACCGCGAGGTCGACCGGGACGCGGCCCTCGCGCTGCGGCACATCGGCGCGCTCGACCTTCCTGTCTACGGCGCCCCGCTGATCGCCCGGCTCACCGGCACCGACGAGCGCCGCGCCGAGGCCGCGCTGGACCGTCTCGTCGACGTCGCCCTGCTGGAGGAGACGGCGTTCGGCCGCTACGCCCCGCACGACCTGGTCCGCGACTTCGCCCGTGAACTGGCCGACACGGCAGCGCGGAGCACCGGCGCCCGCACCGGAGGGTCCCCGGCGGCCCCGGCCCCGGACCGCACCCCACCCGACGGCACGGCCCGCACCCACGCCCCGGACCCGAGCGAAGACTCCACCGGGGCCCCCGCCACACGCCCCGCGCCCGATACCTCTGCCCCAGGTACGCCCGTGCCCGGCACTTCTGCCTCAGCTACGCCCGCGTCCGGCAGCTCTGCCCCAGATACGCCCTCGTCCGGCAGCTCGGCCCCAGGTACGCCCGCGCCCGGCGCTTCTGCCTCAGGTGCACCTGCGCCCGGCGCACACGAGCCCGGTGCCTCTGCGTCAGGCCTGCCCACGTCCGGCGGCTCCACCCCCTGCGCCTCCGCTCCAGGTACGCCCACCTCCGGCGCCCCCGAGGCGGGCACCGGTGCCGCCGGCCCCGGCGAAACCGGCGGTACGGCCGCCGCCGATCTGGCCGCCCTCCGCTGGTACGCCGCCGTCGCCGACCGGTTGCTGGCGGCGATCGCCGAGCCGGGTTTCGACCACGACGACCGGCGCCGGCCGACCGCCGCGCAGCCGCCCGAGCACGCCGAGGACGTCGCCGCCCTGCCCTTCTTCGAGTCCGCCGAGGCGGCCCTGGCCTGGAGCGAGGCGGAGGTGGAGAACATCGTCACCCTGGTGGAGCGCAACGCGGGCACGGCCGACGTACGGCGGTCCGCCCACCTCTCCACGCTCGGGCGGCTGCTCTTCCCGTACGTGCAGCGCAGCGGACGGGTCGCCGAGATGGAGGTGCTGGGTCGGGCCGCGCTCGGGGCGGCACGGCAACTCGGAGACGCGGCGGCCGAGGCGTACGCGCTGGGGGACCTGGCGGCCCTGCACTTCCTGACCGGGCAGCAGGGCGACGCCCTCGCCCTCACCGACCAGGCCCTGGCGATCTGGCGACGGCTCGGCAGGAGCGCCGGGATCAGGCGCTGCCTGAACAACCGCGGGCTGCTGCTGGAGGGGCTCGGGCGATACGAGGAGTCGGCGCAGGCGCTGAGGCAGAGCCTGTCGTATTCGCGCCAGCTGAACGATCCGTACGGCCAGGCCGTCACCCACAGCCACCTCGGGAACCTCTACGAGCACACCGACCCGCGTGCCGCCATCGACCAGCACCGGCGCTCGCTGGCGCTGGGGAACACGATCGGCGCGGTCATCGTGCAGCACTCGGCGCACTGCAACATCGGCTACGCCCACCTCGCCCTCGGCGAAGCGGCCGCCGGCGCCCGGCACTTCGAGGAGAGTCTGCGGATCCTCGGTGTCCACGGCGACTGGCACGGCGAATCCCAGACCCGGCTCGGTCTGGTCCGGGCACTGCGGGAGCTGGGGGACGGCGAACGGGCGGCCGCCGAGTGCGCCGAGCTGCTGCGCCGGGCCGATGCCCGCGCCGACCGCTACGTCGGCGGCCTGGCCCGCCACCAGCAGGGGCTGCTGCTGCGCGAAGAGGGGCGAGACGCGGAGGCGTACGCTGCCTGGCGCTCGGCGCTCGTGGCGCTGGCCGCTACGGACGAACAGACGGTCGTGACGGAGCTACGGCAACTCCTCACCGACTGAGCGGCCCACCGACGGCGACGTGCCCTGCGCCGGAACGGCTGTGCGTCCGTGTCGTGGGGGAGTGGGCCCCGGCGGTTGCTCACGCGCCGGGCCGGGCCCGGCGTCCGACTCGGCGTGGGCACGGTGCCGTGTCCTCGCCGTGGTGACGCGGGCCGGCGGCCGCCGGCCACTGAGCGGCCCCGGCCACCGCCTACTTGGCGTCGGCATAGCACTCCACCACCGCCGTCGTGAACGGGAACCGCACCGGCGTCTCGCCGAAGGTGAGGCGCCCGGCGAGGGTGGCGCACTCGCGGATGGCCCAGGCGACGGTGTCGGCCTCCTCGGCGGGGCAGTGCACGATCACCTCGTCGTGCTGGAAGAACACCAGTTCGGCCTGGAGATCCGCGCAGGCCCGGCGCAGTGCGGCGAGCAGCAGCAGCGCCCAGTCGGCGGCGCTGCCCTGCACGACGAAGTTCCGGGCGAAGCGGCCACGCGCACGCGAGTCGACCGATGCGTAGCCCGGCAGCCACCCCTGGCGGTCGGTGTGCCCCTCCGTGCCGTCATCCCCGACCGGGATCCCGGCCTCCTCCGCCGCGTCCTCACCGGAGCCGGCCGCCGGCGGGCAGGTGCGCCCCAGCCAGGTGCGGACCAGCCGGCCCTCCTCACCCGCGCGTGCCGCGTCGTCGACGTAGGCCACGGCCTTCGGGAAGCGGCGGCGCAGCGCGGCGAGGTTCTTCAGGCCGTCGCCGGAGGTCTGGCCGTAGACCGCGCCGAGCACGGCGAGCTTGGCCTGGTTCCGGTCGCCGGAGAAGGCGCGGTCGGAGACGGACTGGTACAGGTCGCTCTCGCGGCCGGCCACCTCCATCAGGCCGGGGTCGCGGGAGATGGCGGCCAGCACGCGCGGCTCCATCTGGTCGGCGTCGGCCACCACCAGCCGCCAGCCGGGGTCGGCCACCACGGCCCGCCGGATCACCTTGGGAATCTGCAGGGCGCCCCCGCCATTGGTCACCCAGCGCCCGGTGACCGTGCCCCCGGCGAGGAACTCGGGGCGGAAGCGGCCCTCGCGCACCCAGTCCTGCAGCCAGGACCAGCCGTGTGCCACCCAGATGCGGTACAGCTTCTTGTACTCCAGCAGCGGCTCGACGGCCGGGTGGTCGACGGACCGGATCTCCCAGCGGCGGGTGGACTTCACCTTGATCCCGGCCTGCGCGAAGGCCTTGATCACGTCGGCGGGCAGGTCCGGCCGCACCCGGCGGCCGAACGCGGCGGAGACCTCGTCCGCCAGCTCGGCGAGGCGGCGCGGCTCGCCGCCGCCCGCGTACCGCTCGCCGAGCAGGTCGTGCAGCAGTTCGCGGTGGACGTCGGCGCTCCAGGGCAGACCCGAGCGGTTCATCTCGGCGGCCACCAGCATCCCGGCCGACTCCGCGGCCGTCAGCAGCCGCATCCGGTCGGGGTGGGCGGTCCGCCGGTGGCGCTGCTGCTGGTCGGCGTAGACCGCGAGGAGGTCGTCGAGGGGAAGACGCGTGCCGGCCGGCTCGAACAGCGGTGGCTGCGCGCCCGGTTCGGCGGCCCGCTGCGGTGGGTCGGGGGGCACGGGGCCGCCGCGGAGGCGGGCCAGGGCCGCGGCGGCCGAGCGTGGCTCGCCGTACCGCCCCTCGTGGCCCAGCAGGAGTGTCTCGGCGTCCTCGATGTCGTAGCACCGCTCCACTCGCACCCCCGTGGCGAGCAGACGCGGGTAGACCTCGGGGGTGGACCGCCACACCCAGCGCGTCACCTCCGGGCGGCTCCGCACCGCCTGGGCGAGATCGCTCTCCCGCCGCACCGGCCCGGCGGGCAGCCCGTCCGGGCCGAGGGGGGCGACGTCCACGCCACCGTCCTCGGCCGGTTCGAGTGCCCACCGGTCGGTCATGACAACGAGTGTGGCAGCCGGCTCTGACAATGGCCCTGACCTGGACTTTCAGTCCTCCGAGAGGACCGTGGAGCTTCGGTCCTCGCTGAGGGCCGTGGAGCTTCAGGTCCCCGGTGGGTCCGTGGAGGTTCAGCCCTCCGTGGGGTCCGTGTTCGACCCCCTCGGCCTCTGGACACCCTCGGCTTCCGGACCCCCTTGGCTTTCTGGGCCCCCCGGCCTCTCGATCCCCGGCCTTTCGAGGGCCGGAGGAGTCGCCCGCATGAGCCGGCGTCCGCATCCGGCAGAAGTTGTCCACAGGCTGTGGACAGATTGTGCCCGCTGTCGGCCGGGCGTGGCACGATCGACGGCGTGACCAGCACTGCCAGTACCGTCGAACGGGCCTTCCGGGCCGCCCTCTACGACGACACCGACACCGGCCTCGACACGGGCGCCTCCCTGCTCGCCGCCGACACCGCCGCGGACGCCGAACTCGCCCTGCGCGGCCAGGAGTTCGTGGCGGCGGCCTGGCGGCGCGGCTGGCAGCCCGCCGACGTCGTGCGGCTGGTGCGGCGCGAGCTGGACGAGGCGCACATACGCCTGGCCGCGGCCCTGATCCGGGCGCAGGCCGGGCGCGACCGCGCGCGCGGGCGCCGCTGGGCCGCCCAGCTGGAGGCGCTGCCCGCGGATCCGGTCACCGGCGCCGACCGCTTCTCGCACGCCACGGCCGTCCTGGAGCTGTACCGCCTGCTGCTGCGCCTGCCCACCCTGGAACCGCTGCAGGACGAGTCGCGGCGCGCGCCCGGCCCGGGCGCCTCCCGCATGCTCGGCCGGATCCGCGCGCTGCTCGCCAAGGCCGAGGCGACCGGCTACCCGGAGGAGGCGGAGGCGCTCAGTGCCAAGGCGCAGGAGCTGATGGCCCGGCACAGCGTCGACGAGGCCCTGCTCGCCGCCGGGGCGCCCGCCCCGGACGCCCCCGGCGCCTGCCGGATCGGGGTCGAGCCGCCGTACGAACAGGCCAAGGCGGTCCTGCTGGACGCCGTGGCCACAGCGAACCACTGCCGCGCGGTGTGGAACGAACCGCTGGGCTTCTCCACGGTCGTCGGTTTCGAGGCGGACCTGGAGGCCGTCGAACTGCTCTACACCTCGCTCCTGGTGCAGGCCACGCACGCGATGGCCAAGGCGGAGGCGGCCCAGAGAGCCGGCGGGCGGAAGCGGACCAAGACGTTCCGGCAGTCGTTCCTCGCCGCGTACGCCCATCGCGTCGGCGACCGGCTCGCGGCCGCCGCCGAGACCCAGGTCACCCAGGACCTGCTGCCGGTGCTGGCCACCCGCGCGGTGGCCGTCACCGGCCGGCTGGAGCAGTTGTTCCCGGAGACCACCACCACCCGGCTGCGCGGCGTGAGCGACGCGGCGGGCTGGACGGAGGGCATGGCGGCGGCCGACCGGGCCCAGGTCGAGAGCCGGCACCGGCTGCCCTGAGCCGCGGGCGGCCTCAGTCCCCGACCTGCTGGAAGGCGCTGACGCCGGCGTCCGGCTCGGCACCCTTGAGGGCGATGGGGCCGTAGGACCACGGGAAGCTGCGGGTGGCGGCGGAGCCCGGCAGGGTGATCTTCACCGTCTTCGCCGCCAGGCTGCTCCTGTCGGCCGCCTTGCCGCGCACGTAGGTGATGGTGAAGGAGGCCGAGTCCCCCTTGGCGAGCTTCAGCTGCTGGGCCTTGGCGCCCTTGAGGACGGGCACCTTGTGCTCGGTGCCGTCGGCGCTCACCACGGCGCCGGGGAAGCCGTCCAGGGTGCAGGGGGTGCTCTGGTTGGTGATGCTGACGGGCACCTCCCCGGTGTCGCCGGCGGCCGGGGCCACGCTCGCCGACCCGATCTGCAGCGAAACCCCGCCGATCTCGCAGGCCGAGCTGTTCTTGTTGCCGCTGCCGCCTCCGCCGTCGTCGCAGGCGGTGAGCAGCAGGGCGGCTGCGAGGGCGGTGACGGTGAGCGGAAAGGCGCGCATGTGGTCCCCATCGAGTCGTGACGGTGCCCCTGCATCATCCCGCCTGCGCACCGGACTCCGCCTCCCGCCCCTCCCGAACGATCACTCCGGCCGCCCTTCCGGACCGCCGCGCCGGGAGCCCCCGGGCCGCCGGCGGCCGCATCGGACGCCCGAGGAGGACCGCCACATCGGGTGACGCCGAGCACCGTCTCTCGGGTGACGCCGAGCACCGTCGCTCGGGTGGCGCCCGAGCACCGTCGCTCGGATGACGCAGAGGACCGCCGCATCGGGTGGCGCGGAGCACGGTCGCTCGGGTGGCGCGGAGAACCGCCGAGTCGTCGTCGCCGGACCGGCTGTGCCGGGGTGGTCCACGCACCGGTGTCCGGCGTACCGCGGTGCAGCGGCGCCAGGTGCCCCGGGGCCGGCGCGCCGGGGCGCTACGTCACCGCTGCGGCCCGGTCGGCAGCCCCGACGGCAGCTTGCCGCCTTCCGCCCTGGTGTACGTCTCCTGCCCGAGCTTGCCCGACCAGGTCACCTTCATGGTCTTGCCGTCCACCGAGTCGACCATGCCGGTGCCCCGGTCCTTGCTGCCGTCGGTGCAGGTCAGATGGATCATCCGCATGCCGGCCTCGGTGCCCGCGGTGCCACTGCACACGGTCCCGCCGGTCGCGAAGACCCCGGCCTTCTTCCCGGTCACCACCAGGGCCACGACCTTGCCGCCCGCGGTGGTGACCCAGCTGCCCTGGAGCTGTTCCGAGGAACCGGTCACGGCCGGGGAGCCGCTGGCCGACGTCGGTGCCGCCGTGGGGCTGGTCGAGGAGGAGGCGTCCTCAGAGCCGCCGCCGCTGCACGCCGTCAGCGCCAGTGCGCCCGCCAGTCCCGCGGCCAGGGCCGCGCTCCGCACTCTCGCACTCGCACAAGTCACCGGAAAGCTCCCAAGCTGTAGCGGCCGGCCGCCCACGGCCGGACGGCCCGCAGCAAGCTACCAGCAGCGGTTCCCCGCCGGACTTCCGCACGCCGGGCAGGCTCCGGGCAACGGCAACGGCAACGGCGACGGCAACGGCGACGGCAACGGCGACGGCAACGGCAACGGCGACGGCAACGGCGACGGCAGGGGCAACGGCACGGCAACGGCACGGGCAACCGCAGCCGCGGCGGCGGTGGGGGCGCGGGGCGCGGGGCGCCCACGACGGTAACCACGACCGCGACCACGACCACGACCACGACCGCGGACGACCACGACGGTGACCACGACCACGACCGCGGACGACCACGACGGTAACCACGACCACGACGGCGACCACGACCGCGGACGACCACGACGGCGACCACGACGGCAACCGGCCCCGGGCGGACGCCCCGACGGGCGGACGCCCCGACCGGCGGCTGCCGATCCGGCCAATCCCATGGACCGGACCATCCACCGGAACCCTGGAACAGGAACGGCGCGGTATGCGTCTCTTCCTAGTACGCGAGGGCTTCGATCCGGCCGTCCCGGTTCGGCGACGGCGCGGGTGATCATGAACGGGGGCCGGCTAGGACGTGTCCTTCCTGCTCCGGAGTAAAGCTGTAACCGCGGTACCACCCCCCGTGCACGTGCATCTGCTCAAGCAGCTGCACGTGAACGGGGCTATGATCCGGATCAGTTGACTACAGCATCCATGGCCACACCAGCCAGTGCACCAGCGGGGAGCGACCTGTGGACCGCGACGCTGACGGCGTTTACGGGGGGTACGACGTGTACAACGGCATGGCTGCCACGCAGCTGGACGGAGTGGCCTGGCAGAAGAGCAGACACAGCAACTCGCAGGGTTCCTGCGTGGAGTTCGCGCGGCTGCCGGGCGGTGAGGTCGCCGTACGCAACTCGCGTTTCCCGGACGGCCCCGCGCTCGTCTACACGCGCGCGGAGATCGAGGCGATGCTCCTCGGCATCAAGGACGGCGAGTTCGACCATCTCATAGCGAGCTGACCGCCGGCTCCGGGGGACGCCGTGGCAACGATGTCCATGGCGCCCGAGAGCGGGCGGTGACGCGCGTAGAAACCCCGCGTCGCTCGGAGCGGCTACGCGTCAGCCGGCCGGTGCGAGCCGGAACATGGCCCAGACGACCTTGCCGTCGAGGGTGCCCGCCAGCGGATGCCAGCCCCAGCCGTCGGCGAAGGAGTCGACCAGGAACAGGCCCCGGCCCGACTCGGCGGAGAAGTCGTCCGAGTCGCGCGGTACCGGGGTCTCGTGGCTCGGGTCGCGCACCGCGCACACCAGTCGCTCGGTCCAGCGCACCAGATGCAGCCGCACGGACCCGCTGTGCTCGCCGCAGCGGCCGCACTGATCGGCGGGCACGGCGTGCCGCAGGGCGTTGGTGACGAGTTCGGAGACGACGAGGCATATGTCGTCGAAGCGGTCGCCGACGTCCCACTTGCCGAGCGTGTCGCGGGTGAAGCGCCGGGCCTCGCCCACCGCCTCGTAACGGGCGGGCAGGGCACAGGAGGCGGCATCGGACGCGGCCGTGGGGTCCAGAGGCGGAAGGCCCTGCCGTAACGGCTTGAGCATGGTCGATCCATTCGTCCCCATGCGAGGCACTCCCGGAATTCGCGGTCGTTGCGATGCAGCGGTGGCGCGGCACCATGGTTTCGGAAGCGCAGAGCAGATGCAAGGGCAGATGCACGTGCACGTGACCGAAATAGCCCTTCCCGTACCACTTCTTGGCCATTTTTTCTGCCATCTTCGCCGCGGTTTCAGTCAGTGGTCTTGACCTTTCCCCGGTCGTGACCAGCCAGAAACGGCCGACCTCTTTCCGTTTCCGTAACCGTACGAGTACTGCTCGAAGTGTTTTAGTGGCAGACTGCGGCACCTGAAGACGGGTTGGGGAGGCTGGCGAACGTGAGCGCGGGAGAGCCCGGATCGGTGGTGCGGCGGATGCTGCTCGGCTCGCAACTCAGGCGACTGCGGGAAGCGCGCGGGATCACGCGCGAGGCCGCGGGATACTCGATCCGCGCCTCCGAGTCGAAGATCAGCCGTATGGAGCTGGGCCGGGTGAGCTTCAAGACCAGAGACGTGGAAGACCTGCTGACGCTGTACGGCATCACCGACGGGACCGAGCGCGAGTCGCTGCTCTCCCTGGCCCGTGAGGCCAACGTGGCCGGCTGGTGGCACAGTTACACCGACGTCCTGCCCAGCTGGTTCCCCACCTACGTCGGCCTGGAGGGCGCGGCCTCGCTGATCCGCGCCTACGAGGTGCAGTTCGTGCACGGCCTGCTGCAGACCGAGGAGTACGCCCGCGCGGTCGTCCGGCGCGGTATGAAGGGCGCGAGCAACGCGGACGTGGAGCGGCGGGTCGCCCTGCGCCTGGAGCGCCAGAGGTACCTGCTCGCCGACAACGCCCCGGAGTTCCACATCGTCCTGGACGAGGCGGCCCTGCGCCGCCCCTACGGCGACCGCGACGTGATGCGCGGCCAGTTCCAGCACCTGATCGACATCTCCGAGCGGCCCAACGTGCGGCTGCAGATCATGCCGTTCGGCTTCGGCGGTCACTCCGGCGAGAGCGGCGCCTTCACCATCCTCAGCTTCCCCGACGCCGATCTGTCCGACGTGGTCTACCTGGAGCAGCTGACCAGCGCCCTGTACCTGGACAAGCGCGAGGACGTCGCCCAGTACGAGCAGGCCCTCAAGGAGCTCCAGCAGGACAGCCCCGGCCCCGGCGAGAGTCGCGATCTGCTCCGGGGTCTTCTCCAACTCTCTTGATACGCAAGTACGATGACGTGTGATCAGACGTGGCGTCGATCTGGCCTCCGCTAGCGATTGAGGGATCACATGTCGTCCTACTTCACCGACCTGGCCCAGCAGTACATCGACGGCGAGTGGCGTCCGGGCAGCGGCTCCTGGGACGTGATCGACTTCAACCCCTACGACGACGAGAAGCTGGCCTCGATCACGGTGGCCACGGTCGACGAGGTGGACCAGGCCTACCGGGCCGCCGAGCGCGCCCAGAAGAAGTGGGCCGAGACCAACCCCTACACCCGGCGTGCGGTCTTCGAGCGGGCGCTGCGCCTGATAGAGGACCGCGAGCAGGAGATAGCCGACCTGATCATCGCGGAACTGGGCGGCACGCGCGTCAAGGCGGGTTTCGAGCTGCACCTGGCCAAGGAGTTCCTGCGCGAGTCGATCCACCTCGCGCTGCGCCCCGAAGGCAGGATCCTGCCCTCTCCCACCGACGGCAAGGAGAACCGCGTCTACCGGGTGCCGGTCGGCGTCGTGGGCGTGATCAGCCCCTTCAACTTCCCGTTCCTGCTGTCGCTGAAGTCGGTCGCGCCGGCGCTCGCGCTCGGCAACGCCGTGGTCCTGAAGCCGCACCAGAACACCCCGATCGCCGGCGGCACCCTGCTCGCCAGGATCTTCGAGGAGGCCGGGCTGCCCGGCGGCCTGCTCAACGTCGTCGTCACCGACATCGCCGAGATCGGCGACGCCTTCATCGAGCACCCGGTCCCGAAGGTCATCTCCTTCACCGGGTCCGACACGGTCGGCCGGCACGTCGCCACCGTGTGCGCGAAGCACTTCAAGCGCTCGGTCCTCGAACTGGGCGGCAACAGCGCGCTGGTGGTGCTGGACGACGCCGACATCGACTACGCGGTGGACGCGGCGGTCTTCAGCCGGTTCGTCCACCAGGGCCAGGTCTGCATGGCCGCCAACCGGGTCCTGGTGGACCGCTCGGTGGCCGACGAGTTCACCGAGAGGTTCGTCGCCAAGGTCCGCACGCTCAAGGTCGGCGACCCGCGCGACCCGCAGACGGTCATCGGCCCGGTGATCAACTCCGCGCAGGCGAACGCCCTTTCGAGCACGGTCGAGCAGGCGATCGCCGAGGGCGCCACGGCTCTCGTGCACGGCGCCACGACCAACAACCTGGTCGAGCCCAGCGTGCTCACCGACATCCCCGCCGGTTCCGCGCTGCTCCGGCGCGAGGTCTTCGGTCCGGTGGTCTTCCTCATCCCGTTCGACGGCGAGGAGGAGGCGGTCCGGATCGTCAACGACACCCCCTACGGCCTCAGCGGCGCCGTGCACACGCGGGACATCGAGCGGGGCGTCGCCTTCGCCAGGCGGATCGACACCGGCATGTTCCACGTGAACGACGGCACCGTCCACGACGAGCCGCTCGTGCCCTTCGGCGGCGAGAAGCACTCCGGCGTCGGCCGGCTGAACGGCGAGACGACGCTGGAGGCCTTCACCACGATCAAGTGGATCTCCGTGCAGCACGGCCGCAGCGGCTTCCCGTTCTGACCCGGCGGCCCCTCCCGGCGGCCTGCCCGATCCGTATCCCGGACGGCCTCCCCGGCCGGTCTCCCGGTGACCGGCCTGCCCGACCGGTATCCCGGAGGCCCCCGTGGCCGGTGTTCCCGGACGGCCCGCGTGGCCGGTCTCCCGGCGACCGCCCCGACCGGCCTCCCGGACCGGCGTCCACGGCAGCCTTTCCGGCGAGTGGCGCCTTGCGGACAGGATCTGACCTCAATGGCCCGTAGCGTCACCGGTGTCGGGGGGGAAACAGCCCCCGGCACCGACGCGATGAAAGGCGGCAGGCCATGGTCACTCACGTGTCCGCGGAGGCGAAGGGCGACGAGCGGGGAGCGCTCCTCGCGTTCCTCGAGGAACAGCGCGGCGGCGTCCGCAGGGCCCTGCTCGGGCTGACCGAGGAGCAGGCCCGCACCCGCCCCAGCGCCAGCACGCTCTGCCTCGGCGGCCTGCTCAAGCATGTCGCCGAGGTGGAACAGAGTTGGATCGCACGGGCCCGCCAGGAACCGCCGGCGGTGCGGCGCGACGAGTCGAACTGGCACGAGACGTTCGAACTGGTCGGCGACGAGACGGTCGCCTCGCAGCTGGCCTACTGGGAGCAGGTGGCCGCCGGCACGGAGAAGTTCATCCGCTCCGCGCCGAGTCTGGACGACACCTTCCCGCTGCCGCCGGACCCCTGGTTCCCGCCGGAGGGCCGCGTCTCGGTGCGCTGGCTGTGCCTGCACCTGATCCGCGAGACGGCCCGGCACGCCGGTCACGCCGACATCATCCGCGAGTCCCTGGACGGGAAGACCGCGTTCGAGCTGGTGGCCCTGGAGCAGGCGGGATAGCCGTACGGCAATGACCTGGACCGCATGTCGGCGATCCGTCTCCACGTGCTGGGCGCGGTCCGCCGGCACGGGCGCGCCCACGGTTACCAGGTGCGCAGCGACCTCGAGTACGGGGGCGCGCACGAATGGTCCGGCGCCGGACCGGGTTCGATCCACCCCGGGGTCCTCGCCGAGGGCCGGGAGAACCCGTACGCGACGGGGGAGCGGCACCCGGACGACCTGCACCGAGCAGGTGCGCCCGGGCCCGTCCGCCGGGGATCACCCGGCGGCCCGGGCCGTCAGTGGTGGAAGGCGGTGGCCACGCTCTTGTCGGGGACCAGCGGGTGCGGCTGCCGGCGCAGTTCCGGCAGCAGCCGGGTGAGGTCGTCCACGAACAGGTCGGCCAGGTCGTGGGAGAAGCCGTTGCGGCACACCACGCGCAGCACGGACAGGTCCTGCCGGTTCGCCGGGAAGGTGTACGCGGGCACCAGCCAGCCGGTTTCGCGCAGCCGCCGGGAGATGTCGAAGACGTCGTAGGCCGTCACGTCGTCGGCCGTGGTGAGCGCGAACACCGGCAGCTCGTCCCCGCGCGTGAGGAGCCGGAAGTCGCCGAGCGCCTCGATCCGCCCGGCGAGCGAGGTCGCCACGTCCCGCGTCGTCTGCTGAACCGCCCGAAAGCCCTGGCGGCCCAGCCGCAGGAACGTGTAGTACTGCGCCACCACCTGGGCGCCGGGCCGGGAGAAGTTGAGCGCGAACGTCGGCATGTCCCCGCCCAGGTAGTTGACCCGGAAGACCAGCTCCTCGGGCAGGGCCTCCTGGTCCCGCCACAGCGCCCAGCCGACGCCCGGGTAGACCAGCCCGTACTTGTGCCCGGAGGTGTTGATCGAGGCCACGCGCGGCAGGCGGAAGTCCCAGACCAGGTCCTGGTCCAGGAAGGGCGCCACCATCGCGCCGGACGCGCCGTCCACATGGACGGGCACGTCGTGACCGGTGCGCTCCTGCAGGGCGTCCAGGGCCGCGCACAGGTCCGCGATCGGCTCGTAGGACCCGTCGAAGGTGGAGCCGAGGATCCCGACGACGCCGATGGTGTTCTCGTCGCACAGCTCCGCGGCGGCCTGCGGGTCCAGATGGAAGCGGTCGCCCTCCATGGGGACCAGCCGGGCCTCGACCTCCCAGAAGTTGCAGAACTTCTCCCAGCACACCTGGACGTTGATCCCCATGACCAGGTTCGGCCGGGCACCCGGGTAGCGGTCGGCGTTCCGCCGGGTCCAGCGCCGTTTGAGCGCCATGCCGGCCAGCATGCACGCCTCGCTCGACCCGGTGGTCGAACAGCCGACCGCGGCCGACGGGTCCGGCACGTTCCACAGATCGGCGAGCATCGCCACACAGCGCCGCTCCAGCTCGGCCGTGCGCGGGTACTCGTCCTTGTCGATCATGTTCTTGTCCCGGCACTCCCCCATCAGCACCCCTGCCTGCGGCTCCATCCAGGTGGTGACGAAGGTGGCCAGGTTCAGCCGGGCGTTGCCGTCGAGCATCAGCTCGTCGTGCACCAGCTGGTACGCCGTGGACGGCGGCAGCGGGGCGTCCGCCAGCCGGTGCCTGGGCGGGGCTTCGGTCATGCCGCCGACGGGGTTGGCCTCACCGAAGAACGGATTGACCGACACCGTCCGTTCCTCGTGCCGCGCGGAACCTTTGTGCAGGGCCATGGACGTGCCTCCAGGAGGATGAGGGTCAGCGGACAGGGGTGCCGTCCGCCCGCAGCTGCATCTGCGGACGGCCGGTCACGAGCAGCCAGGCCGGCAGCGAGGCGATGCACAGCACCGCGATGATGGCGGGCGAGGCGACCAGGACGGCGGCGGTGAACAGGCTCACCCAGCCCTGCCGGGTGATCGCCAGCAGCATGCCCAGGACGCCCGTCGCCACCCCCAGCGAGGGATGGACGGCCGGCACCAGGGCGTGGGCGCACAGGCCCAGCGCGGCACCGACGAAGACCGCGGGGAAGATCCGGCCGCCCCGGAAACCGCAGGACGCGGCGACGACCAGCGCGGCCAGTTTCACCACTGCCATCGTGGCGAACTGTCCCGCCGACCAGCCCCCGGGATCGCGGGCCAGCTCACCGACCTCCGACAGCCCCTTGAACAGCGTCAGATGCCCGCCCGCAGCCGCCAGGGCCCCGAGGACGACCCCGCCCGCCGGAAGCATCAGCAGCGGGTGCCGCAGCCGCCGGAAGCCCGCGTGGACGTGCGGGAAGGCGTAGACGGCGCACATGCCGAGCAGGGCGGCCGCCGGGGCGACCACCAGGGCGGCCGCCACGTCCTGCCAGCGCGGGTGCCCCAGGGGTGGCAGGCCCAGGTCGAAGGTCGGATGGGCCACCAGGGTGGTCGTGATCGCCCCGCACGCGCCCGCGGTCAGCGGCGCGAAGAGGTTGTCCCACAGCCGCCCGCGCATCGGCTGTCCGGCCAGCGCCTCGGAAATGACCAGCGCCGCCGCCACCGGCGTGCCGAACAGCGCGCCGATCGTCGCCGCCTCCGCCAGCACCGGCCACAGGGTGCCCGGGGTCCGGGGCATCAGGCGCCCCCCGACCCAGACCGCGAGGGCCACGTTCACCGCGATGATCGGGTTCTCCGGGCCGAGGCTCGGGCCGCCCGCCAGCATCAGCGCGGTCGCCAGCAGCAGGCCCGGCAGCACGAGTGGCGGCAGGACCGGGGCGTTCAGGCCGAGCGTGGCCGGGTCGGGACCGGCGTGGCCGGGGACCTTCCACACCACCAGCCCGACGGCGATCCCGGTCGCGACGAGCATCGCGAACATCCACAGCACCGAGTACCGGCCCACGCCGAGGGCGTCCGGCAAGGGCCCCCACAACACGTGCTGGAGCTGCTCCGCGGCCGAGCTCACCCCGACGAAGACCAGGCTCGTGGCCACCCCCACGACGGCGGCGGGCAGGATGAACGGCAGCAGCGCCCGTGCCGGTGCCGTCGAAGCGGTCGGCGGCGCCTGCTGCTCGGTCTCCTGGGCCACGGGCTCACCATAAACGGACAAAACGCACCCAACATCCCGAACGGAATCGCGCTTGCACCTCACGTGGCGTGAGGCCTCAGCCTGGTGCTCCACCGACGACAAGGAGCGGAAAGTGAGCTACTCCGTGGGAGAGGTCGCGGGGTTCGCCGGAATCACGGTGCGCACCCTGCACCACTACGACGAGATCGGCCTGCTCGCACCGGGCGAGCGCACGTACGCCGGGCACCGGCGCTACAGCGACACCGATCTCGACCGGCTCCAGCAGATCCTCTTCTACCGGGAGCTCGGCTTCCCGCTCCACGAGGTCGCGGCCCTGCTCGACGACCAGGCGACCGGAAGAGCGGACCCGCGCACGCACCTGCGCCGCCGGCACGAACTGCTGACCGCCCGGATCGAGAAGCTGCAGCGGATGGCCGCGGCCGTGGAACACGCCTTGGAGGCACGCACGATGGGCATCGATCTCACACCCGAGGAACGGTTCGAGGTCTTCGGCGGCAACGATCCCGAGCAGTACCGCGAGGAGGCCGAGCAGCGCTGGGGGGACACGGCGGCGTACGCCGAGTCACAGCGCCGCGCGTCCCGCTACACCAAGGAGGACTGGAAGCGCCTGCGGGCCGAGGCCGACGACTGGAACGAGCGGTACGTCGCCCTGCTGGCCGCGGGGGAGCCGCCGGCCGGTGAGGCCGCCGCGGATCTCGCCGAGGAACACCGGCAGCACATCTCCAGGTGGTTCTACGAGTGCCCGTACGCCATGCACCGGTGCCTCGCCGAGATGTACGTCTCCGACGAGCGCTTCACGGCGTACTACGAGGCCATGCGCCCGGGATTCGCCGGGCACCTGCGCGACGCGATCCTCGCCAACGCGGACCGGCGCACGGCCTCCGCCTGATCCCGGCCGCCGCCGCGGTCGCCGGGGCGGGGCCCAGGGGTCACCGCTCGATCCCGGGGCCCACGGGTCACCACTCGGTCGCCGGGCCCACGGGTCACCGCTCGATCCCGGGGCCCACGGGTCACCACTCGGTCGCCGGGCCCACGGGTCACCGCTCGATCCCGGGGCCCACGGGTCACCGTTCGGTCGCCGGGGCCCACGGGTCACCGTTCGGTCGCCGGGTCCCGTGGGTCACCGTTCGGTCGCCGGGGCCCGTGGGGCACGGCTTTGTCCGGCGCCTCGCACAGGGCATCCTGAGGGCACCGGTGGAACCTGGGGCGGTCACCGCACGTTGATAGCTTTGTACGGCCCCCACAGGGAGCCGTCGCCGCCTTCACCCCTTCAGGAGCCCGGACCCGTGATGACACTCGCCCTCGGCCCGAGCTGGCTGGATCCCGACCATCTGCTCCAGACGTACGGCATCTGGGGCCTGCTGCTCGTCGTCTTCGCCGAGTCCGGGCTGCTCATCGGGTTCTTCCTGCCGGGTGACTCGCTCCTGTTCACCTGCGGTCTGCTGATCACGTCCCACCAGCTGGACTTCCCGCTGTGGGCCGCGATCGCCCTGATCTGCGCCGCCGCCGTCCTGGGCGACCAGGCGGGGTACATGTTCGGCAAGAAGGTCGGGCCGTCCCTGTTCAACCGCCCCGACTCGCGCCTGTTCAAGCAGGAGAACGTCACCAAGGCGCACGAGTTCTTCGAGAAGTACGGCCCCAAGTCCCTGATCCTGGCCCGCTTCGTCCCCGTCGTGCGGACGTTCACGCCGATCATCGCGGGCGTCAGCGGGATGAGGTACCGCTCGTTCCTGACCTTCAACGTCATCGGCGGCGTCCTGTGGGGCGCGGGCGTCACGCTGCTCGGCTCCTGGCTGGGCAACATCCCCTTCGTGAACAAGAACATCGAGGCGATCCTCATCCTGATCGTCCTCGTGTCGGTGGTCCCGATCGCGATCGAGTTCCTCCGCGCGCGCGGCAAGAGCCGGAAGGCGGCCGCGCAGCCGGCGCCCGAGGCCCCGCAGCGGCCCCGGACCCCGCAGGCCCCGCAGTACCAGCAGCCCCCGGTCATGGACGACGCCACGACCCGCCTGCGCCCCGTCGCGCCGGAGCAGCCGTACGGCCACCAGCACCAGCAGCCGTACCAGCAGCAGGAGCAGCAGTCGTACCAGCGGCGGGAGCAGCAGCCGCAGCAGCCCGACCAGTACTGGAACGAGGGCTACGACACCCCGCAGTCGCAGTACGGCCGGCAGTACCCGCAGGAGCCGTACGCCCAGCAGCCGTACCAGCAGCAGTACGACCAGGGTCAGAACCAGTACGACCAGGGTCAGAACCAGTACGGCCGGCCCGAGAACCAGTACGACCAGAACCAGTACGACCAAGGCCAGAACCAGTACGACCAGGGCCGGTACGGCCAGAACCAGTACCCGTACGACCACCGCAACCACTGACGGGGGGCGGGCCCCCGGGGCCTAGAAGCCCCTGGTGCGCTTCGCGGCCCGGCGCTTGCCGGCGGAGCCGACCCGCAGGAAGAGCCGGGAGATCTCCGATCCCAGGTTGACCCCGATGGCGATGGCCATGGCCAGTGACGCGGCCTTGGCCAGCGACACCAGCCCCTTGTCGATCTCGTTCTGGGCGATGGACAGCAGCCCGAAGTAGGTCGCGGAACCGGGCAGCAGGGGCCCGAGCGCCGCCGTGGTGTACGGCAGCGCGGAGGCGAACCGGTACCGCGACAACAGCTGCCCGTACAGGCCCACGAGCCCCGCCGCCACGGCCGTGGAGGCGACTGGCGAGATGTTCCCGGCGTAGTGCATCGCGCCGTACACCGACCACGCGACGCCCCCGTTCAGCGTCACCCACAGCACGGTGGAGCGTTCCTGCTGGAGCAGCACCGCGAAGGTCAGCGACAACAGCATCGAGGCCGCGATCTGCAGCAGCGGCCGGTTGGAGAGCCCCAGCGCCGCGTCCGGGTTCAGCTTGCCGCCGACCTTCACGCCGAAGTACAGGACGACCAGCACCCCGGCGACGATGCCGACGAAGAAGTACATGACCTCCAGCAGGCGCGCCGAGGCCGTGATGTAGAAACCCGTCAGGCCGTCCTGGACGCCCGCGACCAGTGCCCGCCCCGGCAGCAGCGCGAACAGCCCACCGGTGACCACGGCGGAGGCCTTCAGGTCCACGTGGGCCAGCGCGAACGCCACACCGATCGCCGCCGGTGGCATCGCGGCCACCATGAACTGGTAGAACTCCGGCAGCCCCCGCCCCGCGCACAGCCACGCGAGCCGGTCGCCGAGCATCGCGCCCAGCGCGGCCGCGACGAACACGATCAGGTCACCGCCGACCAGCACGGAGGCCGCACCGGCCAGCAGGCCGCCGGCCACGGTCAGCGCCCAGCCGGGGTAGGGGTGCCGGTTGCGGCGGATCTCCGCCAGCCGCCGGTAGGCCTCCTCCAGCGAGACATGGGTCTCCGGGTCGGTCAGGTCGGCCACCAGCCGGAACACGGCCGCGAGCCGCGTGTAGTCGGTGACCCGCCGCCGTACCGTCCTCGACGCCGTCACCGGGTCCTCGACCAGCGACGGCTGGTGCGAGACCGACAGCAGGGTGAAGGTGACGTTGGGCTCGCAGCGGTCCAGGCCGTAGGACCGGCACACCGCGAACATCGCGGCCTCCACGTCCTCGGCGCCCTCGCCGCCCGCCAGCAGCAGCTCCCCGATACGCAGGGTCAGGTCGAGCACGCGCGGAACGGCCGGACCCTCCTCCTCCACGCGCTGCACCTGCTCGGGGGCGGGCCGCTCGGTCACCGGCATCCGCAGCATCGCGCGCATCCGGTCCTGCCAGGGCGCGTCCTTGACCAGGCTGACCAGCGGCACCCCGGCGGCCGGGGTGAACGCCCCGGGCGCGGACCGGGCGCTGTAGGTGTGCGGCGTGCTGAACGCCGACCCCTCCGCCTCCGGACTCTGCGGCTGCGGCGTCTCCAGCCCCTCGGGCACGGCGAACTCGGAGGTCGTCTCCGGCTCACCACCCGCCCTGGGGACGTCCAGGCCCTTCGGGACGGCGAACTCGGAGGTGATCTCCGGGTCGTACCGCGCCTCGTCCGACCGGGGCTTACGGTCCTCCGCCTCCGTCACCGCCTCCGCCACCTCGCACCCTCCCTGAACTACACCTTCCGTACGCCTCAGTATGCGCATCGCACGCAAACGGGCCGCGCCACCCCACAGGGTGCCGCGGCCCGCGCACGACAAACCGGCCGGTCAGTGGCCGCCCGTGTCCTTGAAGCGCTTGTACGAGCGCTCGATCTCCACCTCGGCGTCCGTACGGCCCACCCAGTTGGCGCCCTCGACCGACTTGCCGGGCTCCAGGTCCTTGTACACCTCGAAGAAGTGCTGGATCTCCAGGCGGTCGAACTCCGACACGTGGTGGATGTCGCGCAGGTGCTCCACACGCGGGTCGGTGGCCGGGACGCACAGCAGCTTGTCGTCGCCGCCGGCCTCGTCCGTCATACGGAACATGCCGATGGCGCGGCAGCGGATGAGGCAGCCCGGGAAGGTCGGCTCGTCCAGGATGACCAGCGCGTCCAGCGGGTCGCCGTCCTCGCCGAGGGTGTTCTCGACGAAGCCGTAGTCGGTCGGGTAGGCGGTCGAGGTGAAGAGGCGACGGTCCAGGCGGATCCGACCGGTCTCGTGGTCCACCTCGTACTTGTTGCGCGAACCCTTCGGGATCTCGATCGTGACGTCGAACTCCACCGGTGGCTCCTCCATGATCAACACATAGTTCTGGTGGTTAAGTGTCCCTCACGCAGACGTGTGATCGCGAAAGGGGCTGGTGTTCGTGCCAGAGCTGAGGCCTTGGCGAGCCGCGAGACCGCAGGTGGCGCGGCTCGCGAACGCCGTACGACCGCGTCTGGCGCGCGCCGTGACGGCCGCTCGGCCGCGGCTCGCGCGGTCGGCGAACGCTCTGCGGCTCCGGTCTGCGCACCTCCCCCGATCGCGGACCGTCAGGACCTGGCGGTACACCGCGGGCGCCGTGACCGCGGGCCTGGCACTGGCCGCCGGCGTGGTGACCGTGGCAGGCCCCTGGGACGCCACGGGTCAGCGTACGGCCGAGCGGGACCGGGCGGTCGCCCTGGAGCGGTCAGGTGGCGTAGATCACGGCGGCCCGGACGGGGCGGCGGCGGCACGGCCCGCGCCGAGTGCCGCACCGGTCCTGACGGGTCTGGGCGGCACGACGAACGCCGTCGGCACCAAGAAGGCCGGTCCCGGCGGGAAAGCCGTGTCCGACGTCCTGGAGCCGCTCCTGGGCGCCTCCGCGCTGGGCGGCGGCCGCGCCGCGGCGGTCGTCGACGTGACGACCGGCGAACGCCTGTACGGCGCCGGCGCCGGCAGGGCCCTCGCCCCCGCCTCCACCACCAAGATCGCCACCGCCGTCGCCGCCCTGTCCGCCCTCGGCGCCGACCACCGCCTCACCACCCGCACCGCCCTGGAACCCGACACGGGCGAACTGGTCCTGGTCGGCGGCGGCGATCCCACCCTCACCGCCCACCGCGCGACCGGCGGCTGGGCGAGCCTGCGCGACCTCGCCGCCGACACCGCCGAGGCACTCCACGAACGCGGCATCGCCGAGATCACGCTCTCCTACGACGCGACCCTCTACTCCGGCCCCGCCCTGCACTCCATCGGCGTCAACGACAACCTCGCCGCCGTCAGCGCCCTGATCGTCGACGAGGGCCGCACGGACGGCTCCGCCAGTGGTCCGGCGGCCCGTGTGGGCGATCCGGCGGCGGACGCGGCCGCCAGGTTCGCGGCCTACCTCCGGGACGCCGGCATCACGACGACGTCCCCGGGCCCCTCCAAGGCCAGCTCCCGCGCCGAGACGCTCGCCACCGCCTCCTCGCCCCCGCTGTCCGCCCTGGTCGAGCGGATGCTGACCAACAGCGACAACGACATCGCCGAGGCACTGGCCCGCCAGACGGCTCTCGCGAGCGGCCGGCCCGCCAGCTTCGACGGCGGCGCCCGGGCGATCGTCGTCCAGCTGACCAAGCTCGGCCTGCCGATGTCCGGCGCCGTCTTCCACGACGGCAGCGGCCTCGACCGCAGCGACAGGCTGACGGCGGACCTCCTCACCGCTCTCCTGGTCAAGGCCGGCGACCCGGCCCGGCCCGGTCTCCGTCCCGTCCTCACCGGCCTGCCCGTCGCCGGCTTCACCGGCACCCTGACCCACCGCTACAGCGACGGCGCCTCCGGCGTCGTCCGCGCCAAGACGGGCACCCTCACCGGCGTGAACACCCTGGCCGGCACCGTGGTCGACACCGACGGCCACCTCCTCGCCTTCGCCTTCCTGGCCTCCGGTACGACCGACCCCCTGCAGGCCCAGTCGGCGCTGGACAAGGCGGCCACGGCGCTGGCGGCGTGCGGCTGCCGCTGAGACCGCGCCCGGCCAGGCCGCGAGCGGCAGCCGGGCGGCGCGGACCCGGCGGCGCGAAGCGGCGGCGCGGGCGGGGGAACGGCCCCCTCCGCCGGTGCGACGGCAACACCCCGGCCGGCTGCCCGAGTCCCACGCCCTGCCCCAAGTGGGAACGCTCACGTACCGTTGACGCATGACTGGCTTCGGTGGCATCACATCGCCCGGGATGGTCGACTGGAACCTCGCGGTGGCGACCGCGACACGGCTCGTGAGGCCGGGCCCCGACGTCAGCCGCGACGAGGCGCGCGCCGTCGTCGCCGAGCTGCGCCGGCACGCGAAGGCGGCGGAGGAACACGTCCGGGGCTTCACCCGGATGGGCACCGACGAGATCCACGACACCCCCGTGCTCGTCGTCGACCGCCCCGGCTGGGTCCGCGCCAACGTGGCCGGCTTCCGCGAGGTCCTCAAGCCGCTGCTGGAGAAGATGCAGGAACGGCGCGGCGGCAACCCCGGCAGCGCCGTCCTCGGCGCCGTCGGCGGCAAGGTCACCGGCGTCGAACTCGGCATGCTGCTGTCGTTCCTGTCCTCCCGCGTCCTCGGTCAGTACGAGACGTTCGCCCCGGCCACCCGCGATCTGCCCGCCGGCGCGAACGGCGGCGGCCGCCTCCTGCTCGTCGCCCCCAACATCGTCCACGTCGAGCGCGAACTGGACGTCGACCCGCACGACTTCCGGCTGTGGGTGTGCCTGCACGAGGAGACCCACCGCACCCAGTTCACGGCCGTCCCCTGGCTGCGCGACCATCTCGAGGGCGAAATCCAGTCGTTCTTGGCGGAGACCGACGTCGATCCGATGACCTTCCTCGAGCGCATCCGGGACGCCGCCCAGTCCCTCGCCGGCGGCCGTCCCGAGGGCGAGGAGGAGGACGGCGGCCGCTCCTTCGTGGAACTGGTGCAGACCCCCGCCCAGCGCGAGATCCTGGCCCGCCTCACCGCGGTGATGTCCCTGCTGGAGGGCCACGCGGACTTCGTCATGGACGGCGTCGGCCCCGGCGTCGTACCGACCGTCGCCGAGATCCGCGAGAAGTTCCAGCAGCGTCGCGCCAAGGGTGCCTCGCGCCTGGACCAGGCCCTGCGCAAGCTGCTGGGTCTGGACGCCAAACTCAGGCAGTACCGGGACGGCGAACGCTTCGTGCGGGCCGTCGTCGACGAGGTCGGCATCGACGGCTTCAACCGGGTGTGGACCTCCCCCAACACCCTGCCCACCAAGGCGGAGATCGCCAAACCGGCGGACTGGGTCGCGCGCGTGCACCGCTAGCCGGAGGCGTGAACGGTACGGGGGAGTCGTGTGAGGAATCCGGCCGACGGCAGGAGAACGCCCCTCCAATCACCCGTCCGAGGGACCGTGAGCCATGGGTAGGCGTGCAATGCTCAGGGAACGGCCCGGTTCTGTCACCATCGACACACTCTGAGTGACCGACGTCGGGCTCACCCCCCGAAAACTTCATGAAGGGAACCGGACATGGGTCCCCATCCTGCGGTCGCGGCGATACGCCTGGCGGTCCGCCGCGTCCTCCACGACATCCTGAACGACCACCAGTCCTCCGGCACGCTCCCGGACGGGCAGACCGCCGGCCGGCATCCGGACCGGGCGGCCGAGCGGCCCTCCTCCCCGCTCGTGCTCGTCGCCTGCTCCGGCGGTGCCGACTCCATGGCGCTCGCCTCCGCCGTCGCCTTCGAGGCCCCGAGGCTCGGCCTCCGCGCCGGCGGCGTGACCGTCGACCACGGCCTGCAGCCCGGTTCCGGCCTCCGCGCCGACGAGGTCGCCCTGCGCCTGCGCGCGCTGGGCCTCGACCCGGTCGAGTCCGTCGCCGTGACCGTCGGCCGCGCCGGCGGCCCCGAGGCCGCCGCCCGGGACGCCCGCTACGCCGCCCTCGACGCGACGGCCGAACGGCACGGCGCGGCCGCGGTCCTGCTCGGGCACACCCGGGACGACCAAGCCGAAACCGTCCTGCTGGGTCTCGCCCGCGGCTCGGGCACCCGCTCCCTGTCCGGAATGGCCGCGGTCTCGGGGGCCGGCGGCCGTTACCGGCGCCCCTTCCTGCACATCGACCGGCAGACCGCCCGCAAGGCCTGCATGGTCCAGTCCCTGCCCGTCTGGGACGACCCGCACAACGCCGACCCCGCCTACACCCGCTCCCGGCTCAGGCACGAAGGCCTGCCCGCCCTGGAGAAGGCACTCGGCAAGGGCGTCGTCGAAGCGCTCGCCCGCACCGCCCAGCTCTCCCGTGACGACGCCGACGCCCTCGACGCCTGGGCCGGCCAGGCCGAGGCCTCCGTACGGGACGCCGCGGGGCTGCTGGAGTGCGCCAAGCTCTACGCGCTGCCGCCCGCCGTGCGCCGCCGGATCCTGCGCCGGGCCGCCATCGAGGCCGGCGCCCCGGCCGGTTCGCTGTTCGCCCGGCACATCGAGGAAGTCGACCGTCTGATCACCGGCTGGCGCGGCCAGGGGGCCATCAACCTCCCGGGCAAAGTCAGCGCCCGGCGGCAGGGTGGCAGACTGGTGATTCGGCAAGGCTGAATCCCGACCTCCCGGAGCGACCCTCCGGCGGCCGGCCGGGCAGCCGGAGGCCGTGCATGCGGCCGTAAGTGCGGGACGACCGAAAGTGATGCGGGTGGACGCGAAAGACATGGGTGCCGATCTCCAGCGGGTGCTCATCACCAAGGAAGAGATCGACGCGAAGCTGGCCGAGCTGGCCGCGAAGATCGACGCGGAGTACGCGGGCAAGGACCTGCTCATCGTCGGCGTGCTCAAGGGCGCGGTGATGGTCATGGCGGACCTCGCCCGGGCGCTGTCCACCCCCCTCACCATGGACTGGATGGCGGTGTCCTCCTACGGCGCGGGCACCCAGTCCTCCGGTGTGGTCCGGATCCTGAAGGACCTCGACACGGACATCAAGGGCAGGCACGTCCTGATCGTCGAGGACATCATCGACTCCGGCCTGACCCTGTCGTGGCTGATCAACAACCTCGGCTCCCGCGAGCCCGCCACCCTCAAGGTGTGCACGCTGCTGCGCAAGCCGGACGCCGCGAAGGTCGCGATCGACGTCGAATGGGTCGGCTTCGACATCCCGAACGAGTTCGTCGTCGGATACGGCCTCGACTACGCCGAGAAGTA
Source organism: Streptomyces sp. NPDC096012 (assembly GCF_040426375.1). Classification (NCBI taxonomy): domain Bacteria; kingdom Bacillati; phylum Actinomycetota; class Actinomycetes; order Kitasatosporales; family Streptomycetaceae; genus Streptomyces; species Streptomyces sp. NPDC096012. Next base: position 63,132 of record NZ_JBEOTD010000012.1, on the reverse strand, counting down.
CCGCAACCTGCCGTTCGTGGGTACGCTCGCGCCCCACGTCTACGGCGGCTGACGCCGGCCCCGGGCCGGCGGCTGAGCCAGTCGGCCCAAGCCCGGCGCGGTGATCGGGAACCCAGGCGGGTTCCGTGCCGTTGAAGCAGGAGAGACGGGTTTCCCGGTCGTCGAAGCGGCTTCGTGCGGCTTCGGGCATCGATGCTGGGGTACCGTCAGAAGAACTGTCTTATCAAACTCACTGTGGCAGGAGGGACGGGGCGACACCGCTCCGTATGGATGGACGTGAAGCGATACTTCCGTGGGCCGGTCATGTGGATCGTGCTGGCCGTCCTTGCCGTGGTCGTGTTGATGCAGGTCGTCGGCTCGTCCGGCGGCTACAAGACGGTGGACACCGGCCAAGTCGTGGCGGCGATCAACAACAACAAGGTCGAGTCGGCCAAGCTCACCACCGGTGACGAACAGAGCATCAAGGTCACGCTCAAGGACGGCACCAAGGTCGATGGCAGCTCGAAGATCCAGGCGAGCTACATCGGCGACCAGGGCGTGACCATCGCCGGCACGCTGCAGACCAAGTTCCAGGACAAGCAGATCCCGGACGGCTACACGGTGTCGCCGTCCAAGCAGAACCCGTTCCTCGGCGTCCTGCTCTCGCTGCTGCCCTTCGTCCTCATCGTGGTCGTCTTCCTGTTCCTGATGAATCAGATGCAGGGCGGCGGCTCCCGGGTCATGAACTTCGGCAAGTCCAAGGCCAAGCTCATCACCAAGGACACCCCGAAGACGACCTTCTCCGACGTCGCCGGCTGCGACGAGGCCGTCGAGGAACTCCAGGAGATCAAGGAGTTCCTGCAGGAGCCGGCCAAGTTCCAGGCCGTCGGCGCCAAGATCCCCAAGGGCGTGCTGCTCTACGGCCGCCCCGGTACCGGCAAGACGCTCCTCGCGCGCGCCGTCGCCGGCGAGGCGGGCGTCCCCTTCTACTCGATCTCCGGTTCCGACTTCGTCGAGATGTTCGTCGGTGTCGGTGCCTCCCGGGTCCGCGACCTGTTCGAGCAGGCCAAGGCGAACGCCCCGGCGATCGTCTTCGTCGACGAGATCGACGCGGTCGGCCGCCACCGCGGCGCCGGCCTCGGCGGTGGTCACGACGAGCGCGAGCAGACCCTGAACCAGCTGCTCGTCGAGATGGACGGCTTCGACGTGAAGGGCGGCGTCATCCTGATCGCCGCCACCAACCGCCCGGACATCCTCGACCCGGCCCTCCTGCGCCCCGGCCGCTTTGACCGGCAGATCGCGGTCGACCCGCCGGACCTGCAGGGCCGTCTGGAGATCCTCAAGGTTCACCAGAAGGGCAAGCCGGTCGCCCCGGACGTCGACCTCGCCGCCGTCGCCCGCCGCACCCCCGGCATGACCGGCGCCGACCTCGCCAACGTGCTGAACGAGGCCGCTCTGCTCACCGCCCGCGGTGACCAGAAGCTGGTCGACAACAAGGCGCTGGACGAGGCGATCGACCGTGTGGTCGCGGGCCCGCAGAAGCGGACCCGGATCATGTCGGACAAGGAGAAGAAGATCACCGCGTACCACGAGGGCGGTCACGCCCTGGTCGCGGCGGCCTCGCCGAACTCCGACCCGGTGCACAAGATCACGATCCTGTCCCGCGGCCGCGCCCTGGGCTACACCATGGTCCTGCCCGACGAGGACAAGTACTCGACCACGCGCAACGAGATGCTCGACCAGCTCGCCTACATGCTGGGCGGCCGCGCGGCCGAGGAACTGGTCTTCCACGACCCGACCACCGGTGCCGCCAACGACATCGAGAAGGCCACCAACCTGGCCCGCGCGATGGTCACGCAGTACGGCATGACCGAGCGGCTCGGCGCGATCAAGTTCGGCGGCGACAACAGCGAGCCCTTCCTCGGCCGTGAGATGGCCCATCAGCGCGACTACTCGGAAGAGGTCGCCGCGCTGGTCGACGAAGAGGTCAAGAAGCTCATCGAGACGGCGCACAACGAGGCCTGGGAGATCCTGGTCGAGAACCGCGACGTGCTCGACCAGCTCGTCCTTCACCTGCTGGAGAAGGAGACCCTGGGCAAGGAGGAGATCGCGGAGATCTTCGCCCCGATCGTCAAGCGCCCGCCTCGGCCCGCCTGGACCGGATCCTCCCGCCGCACCCCGTCCACCCGCCCGCCGGTGCTCTCCCCCAAGGAGCTGGCACTGACCAACGGCGCGAACGGCACGGCGGCCGCGATCAGCACGGCCAAGTCCACCGCCGCGGAGTCCGCCCCGGTGACGGAGCAGACCCCGGAGGACCGCCCCGAGAGCTGAGCGTCCGGCCGGCCGCCCGGAATGCACGCCGCGCCCCCCGAGGTTCTAGCCTGGGGGCGCGGCGTTTCGCATGTCCGCGGACAGCACGCGTGCCCGGCGCGTGACAGGCACAGGAACGAGGAACCAGATGACCGACCCCGTGACGCTGGACGGTGAGGGCACCATCGGTGAGTTCGACGAGAAGCGCGCCGAGAACGCCGTACGGGAACTGCTGATAGCGGTCGGTGAGGACCCGGACCGCGAGGGTCTGAAGGAGACGCCGGCCCGGGTGGCGCGGGCGTACCGGGAGATCTTCGCGGGGCTGTGGCAGCGGCCCGAGGACGTGCTCACGACCACGTTCGACGTGGGGCACGACGAGATGGTCCTGGTGAAGGACATCGAGGTGTACTCGACCTGTGAGCACCACCTGGTGCCGTTCCGGGGCGTCGCCCACGTCGGCTACATCCCGGCCGTCACCGGGAAGATCACCGGCCTGTCCAAGCTCGCCCGTCTCGTGGACGTCTACGCGCGGCGCCCGCAGGTGCAGGAACGTCTCACCACGCAGATCGCGGATTCCCTGATGGAGATCCTGGAGCCGCGGGGCGTCATCGTGGTCATCGAGTGCGAGCACATGTGCATGTCCATGCGCGGCATACGCAAGCCGGGCGCCAAGACGCTGACGTCCGCCGTGCGCGGCCAGCTGCGGGACGCGGCGACGCGGAACGAGGCCATGAGCCTGATCATGGCGCGCTGAGCGGGCGGGAGCCTTCGCCTCCGAAGCTTCGCCGCGCGGCGAGCGCGATCAGGCGGCGATCAGGCCACCGGCTCCGCGCCCGGCTTGTTCTGGTCGTCGTCCTCCGGAAGCTTGCAGACCCGCTCCAGGAACAGGGCCGCCGCTATCACGGCGAGGGCCGCCAGGACCGAGAAGCCGGCGTAGACGGCCTGGTCGCGGCGGGCCGGGATGTCGAGGAGTTCCAGCAGGAAGACGCCCGTGCCGCCGTACATGCCGGCGACGAGGGCGGCGACCAGGGCGCTGGCCTGGCCGAAGACGAGCGCACGCGCGGCCATCAGGAGATCGACGCCCTTGGCCCCGGGGCGGCGCTCGCGCTGGGCCCTGAGCCGGGCGCGCAGCGAGAGCGCGGTCGACAGCAGGACCACCGCGATGAGCGCGAGGACGACGGGGGCGGCCAGGGGGACGCTGGGGAGTGTCCCGATCGAGTTCCAGAGGCGGGCGCCCGCCCAGGACAAGATGCCGGCCACGACGAACACGCCGATCAGCACCCTGATGCGCAGTTCTCTCACGGTGTCCCTTCAGTTCCCCCGGACCGCTCCCGGATCCTGGTCGTCCTGACCTTAACGACTACTCGGGCAGTCGGAGTTCCAGGTCCCCGCGCGCCTCGACGCCGTCCCGGGTGACGGCCGAGAGGAGATCGGCCACGGGGCCGCGGCCGGGCAGCTGGGCCTGCGGGTCCACGTCGTGCCACGGGGCGAGCACGAAGGCGCGCTCGTGGGCCCGCGGATGGGGCAGGGTGAGCTGCGGGTCGTCGGAGGTGACGCCGGCGTAGGCGACGATGTCGACGTCCAGGGTGCGCGGGCCCCAGCGCTCGTCGCGGACGCGGTGGAAGGCCTCCTCGACGGCGTGCGCCCGCTCCAGCAGGGAGGACGGGGGCAGGGTGGTCTTCAGGAGCACGACCGCGTTGAAGTACGAGGGCTGGCTGCCGGGCTCGACGCCCCACGGCTCGGTCTCGTACACCGGTGACACGGCCTTGATCCGCACGCCCGGCGTGTCCTCCAGGGCGTCGACGGCTCCCTGGAGGGTCTCCAGGCGGTTGCCGAGATTGGCGCCCATGGAGATCACGGCCCATTTGGGGTTGCTCAGTGTCGTGTCGGCGGCGTCCACCCTCTCGACGACCGAGGCGGGCACCGGCTGGACGGTCGGGTCGCTGTGACCCTGGGCGAAAGGTCGGGTCATACTCGGCTCCGGGTGATGGTGACGGTCACGTCGTCGAAGGGCACGGTGATCGGCGCGTCCGGCTTGTGGACGCAGACCTCCACCTCGTGGACCCCTTCGTGCTTCAGGCAGGTCCGGGCGATCCGCTCGGCGAGTGTCTCGATGAGGTTCACCGGCTCGCCCTCGACGACGGCCACGACCTCCTCGGCCACGATGCCGTAGTGCACGGTCTTCGCCAGGTCGTCGTCCGCCGCGGCCGGCCGGGTGTCCAGGCCGAGCACGAGGTCGACGATGAAGGTCTGGCCCTCCTCGCGCTCCTTGGGGAACACGCCGTGGTGCCCGCGGGCCTTGAGGCCGCGCAGCGCGACACGATCCACGCGAATCACTCCTGCAATCGTCGGGAACGACCGGTCCGTACCGCGTGCGGGCGGTACACCGGCCTCAGACGAATCTACCTGCGGGCACCGGCGAAGCCGGGCCGCGGGGGCGGAGGGTCCGACCGGGACCTGGAGGTTCACTCCGTGTTTCCCCGGGGGAACCCGGGGGCTTCATGGGGTGGTAGCCGCTCATACCCGGGGGTAGGTGATTCCAACCACTTCTGTGCCGCACGATCCTTTCCCGGGCGGCCGCCGGGGCGTGCGCCCGCTCAGGCGAGGGGGCCGTCGCCCGGGTCCACGCCGTTCACGGCGTCCCCCTCGTCACCGTCCTCGTCCTCGTCGCTCTCGGTCAGGACGGGTGAGGCGTGGTGCGACCAGAGCTTCCAGCCGGAGGGGGTGCGCCGGAACACGTTCGTGGCGACCACGAGCTGGCCGACCAGGGGACCCAGCTCCGCGCCTTCCTCCGGGGCCGGGCCGCCGCTGAGGATGTTCTCCGTGCACGACACGAGCGCGGTGTCGCCGGTCACGGAGACGTGGACGTCGGTAAGGAAGAACTGGATGTAGTCGGTGTTCGCCATGATCAGGGCGTACGACCTGAGGACCTCGCCGCGGCCGGTGAGGACCGGCCAGCCGGGGTGCACGCACGAGACCACGCCGGTGTCCGCGGGATCGTGGTACTCCTCGTCGACGCCCAGGTCGGAGGGGGTCAGCCAGAGCGAGGAGACCTCGTCGAAGTCGCCGCGCTCGAGTGCCTCGTAGAAGGCGGTGTTGGCGCCCTCCACCTGCTCCACGTCGGTATGGGGGGCGCTCACCGCCGGCCCTCCGCCCCGCGCTCGCCGGTGGCGCCGGGCGCGTGATCGGTGCCGTGCGCCCCGTGTCCGGGTTTCCCGCCGGGTTCCGGTGCGTCCGCGCGGGCGCCCTCGACGGCGCGTGCGACCCGTACCGCGTCCGCGGTGGCGCGCACCTCGTGCACCCGCACCGCCCATGCGCCGGCGTGCGCGGCGAGCGCCGAGACGGCGGCGGTGGCGGCGTCGCGCTCCCGGGCGGGCGGGGGCGCCCCCTCGGGGCCGGCGAGGACCCGGCCGAGGAACCGCTTGCGGGAGGCCGCGACCAGCAGAGGGTGGCCGAGGACGCGCAGGCGGTCCAGGTGGGCGAGGAGGGCGAGGTCGTGCCCCGCCTCCTTCGAGAAGCCGAGGCCCGGGTCGAGGACGATGCGGTCGGCGGCGACGCCGCCCGCCAGAACGGCCTCCACGCGCGCGTGCAGTTCGTCCACGACTTCGGCCACGACGTCGTCGTAGGCGCCCCTGACGTTGCCGCCCTGGAGGAAGCCGCGCCAGTGCATGACGACGAACGGGGCTCCCGCGTCGGCGACCGCCGGGATCATCGCGGGGTCGGCGAGACCGCCGCTGACGTCGTTGACGAGGGCGGCGCCGGCCGCCAGGGACCGTTCCGCGACCGAGGCGCGCATGGTGTCGACGGAGACGACGACCCCCTCGGAGGCGAGGCCGCGCACGACGGGGACGACCCGCCGGAGTTCCTCGTCCTCGTCCACGCGGGTGGCGCCGGGCCGGGTGGACTCGCCGCCGACGTCGACCAGGTCCGCGCCCTGGGCGACCAGTTCCAGACCGTGTTTGACGGCGGCCGTCGTGTCGAACCAGCGGCCGCCGTCGGAGAACGAGTCCGGGGTCACGTTGACCACACCCATGACCGCGCAGCGGTCCCATGGGGGAAGTCCTGTGACGTGGCCCCGCCCGTACAAGCTAGTCATGCCTCCAGCCTAGGCTCCGCCGGACCGCGGCCGACGCGCGCCGGGTCCTGGGCCGGGTCGGGGCGGGTCGGTGGCGCGGTGACCGCGGGGGTGGCCCGGGCGGAAGTCCCTGTGCTGGAGGGGGTGGAACGTCCGCCCGGGCCCGCTGGGGGCGCCGTACCCGTCCAGGGGGCTCAGGCCGCTCTGACGTCCCGCTCGGCCATGGCGTGCGCGCACGGGCGCCCGGTGGCGGCCCGGTGCCGGCGCAGGAAACGCGGCAGCGGCAGGGCGAGCGTGACGAAGCCCTCCGCCTGCATGGCGGCGAAGCCGATGCGGGGCAGGTCGGCGGAGGCCCGGTAGACCACGAAGCGGGGCTCCCAGCGCGGCTGGAACTTGGCGTTGAACTTGTAGAGCGACTCGATCTGGAACCAGCGCGAGAGGAACACCAGCAGCCCGCGCCAGGCGCGCAGCACCGGACCGGCGCCGATCTTCTCCCCGCGCGCGAGGGCGGCGCGGAACATGGCGAAGTTCAGCGAGATCCGCGTGATGCCGAACTTGGGAGCGGCCTGCAGGGCGGCGACGATCAGCAGCTCGTTCATGCCGGGGTCGGCACTGCGGTCACGGCGCATGAGGTCCAGCGAGACCCCGTCCTCGCCCCACGGCACGAAGTGCAGGATCGCCTTCAGGTCGCCGTACTCCCCGCGGTCGTCGTCGGCCTTGTGGGCGGTGGCGATCAGGCAGTCGGAGTCGGCGAGGTCGCCGATCCGGCCGAGCGCCATGGAGAAGCCGCGCTCGGTGTCGGTGCCGCGCCAGTCCTCCGCCGCCCGGCGGATGCGCTCCAGCTCGGCCTCTCCGAGGTCACGGACACGCCGTACCCGGGTTTCGTAGCCGGCCCGCTCGATGCGCTTGACCATCTGGCGCACGTTGCGCATCGCGCGTCCGGCGAGCGAGAAATCCGCGACGTCGACCACCGCCTCGTCGCCCAGCTCCAGGGCGTCGAGGCCGGTCTCACGGGTCCACACCTCGCCGCCCGTCTCCGAGCAGCCCATGACGGCGGGCGTCCAGGAGTGGGCCTTGGCCTCGTCCATGAAGCGTTCGATGGCGCCGGGCCAGGCCTCGACGTCGCCGATGGGGTCGCCGCTGGCGAGCATCACGCCGGAGACGACGCGGTAGGTGACCGCGGCCTTGCCGCTGGGGGAGAAGACGACGGCCTTGTCGCGGCGCAGCGCGAAGTGGCCGAGGGAGTCGCGGCGGCCGTGCTTGGCCAGCAGGGCGCGCAGTTTCTCCTCGTCGTCCTCGGTCAGGCGGGCGGCCGGGTGCTCGGGGCGGAAGGCCAGGTAGGCGGTGGTGGCCGCGGTGATCCAGCCGAGCGCGCCGAGGGAGAAGGCGACGGTCCAGGAGGTGTTGCCCTGGTAGTCGACCGGGCCCTCGAAGCCGAAGAGGCCGTAGACGACGTGCGTGAGCCGGTCGGCCAGGCTCGGGTCGCCGATCGTGCGGTCCGGGTGGACGTTGACGATGACGAGGCCGAGGGCGAGGGAACCGGCGCTCATCAGGACGAAGTTGGCCAGTGCCCGCCAGCGGCTGCGCGGGTCGGGCAGGGCCGCGAACTCGTCCCGGTGACGCAGCAGCGGTACCAGCAGCACGACGGCGATGAGCACGCCGATGATCGAGTGCCGGTAGGCGAACTGCGCCACCGCGCCCGCCGGCAGCAGGGCGACCGCGGCCCGCCAGGCCCGGCGCTTGCGCCGTTTGAGCCCGTGCGCCAGCAGCAGCAACAGCACGCCCACGCTGAGTGAGAGCGCCGCCGCGAAGGGCCCGAAGGAACCCGGCAGCACCTCGGCTATGGCATGCATACGGCTGTGCCGGAAGCGCGGGAACACCCCCGCGGCGATGTCGAGGACGCCCACGAGCGCGGCCGCCCTGGCGACCAGGACGGGCGCCGCCTCCGCACGAGGGCCACGCAGTATGCGCCGCGCCCGGCTTGATCCCCCCGGAACCTCGCCCGACATTTCCCCATCTATCCTGACAGACATCGCATCCCGTAGTTCTGCGAGAGACCTTGAACCCGGGCCCGATCGGGCATCCGGCGACATTGCGCCCTCTAGGACGGTGTCTTGGGGACAGAGGTTCACTCCCCATTGGAAAGTCGGGTCAAAGGTCAAGGAAAGCCCCGGGCAAGTCCGCACGACGAAGTGTGGTCCGGCACGGGCCGAAAAAGCGCAGGCAGGAAACGGACCATGGGTCTCACGAGCAACAAAGTGCTGATGCTGGCGGCGGTGTGCGCCATCGTCCTGTTCGTCGGCACGGTGTGGCTGTGGCCGCGGCTGGCCCGGCAGGACTGGCGGATCGTCAGCGGCCGGGTCGGTCTGCTCCTGGCCACCCAGCTCGCGCTCTTCGCGTCCGTCGGGCTCGCCGCCAACCAGGCCTTCGGCTTCTACGCCAGCTGGGCGGACCTGTTCGGCAAGGAGACCGATCAGGGGATCGTCGTCGACCACTCGGCCGACGGCTCCGGCGGTCCCCTGCAGGTGATCTCCTCGTCCGCGGTGACGGGGGTGCGCAGCTCGCGGCCGGAGATCGGGGGACAGATCCAGAAGGTCGACATCGTCGGCCGCAAGACCCACATCGCCACCCCGGCGTACGTGTACCTGCCGCCGGAGTACTTCCAGCCGCAGTACCGCACGCGTACGTTCCCCGCGGCCGTCGTGCTGACCGGCTACCCGGGCACGGCCGAGTCGCTGGTGAAGAAGCTGAAGTACCCGAACACCGCGCAGCAGCTCGCCGGCGACGGGCGCATGCAGCCGATGATCATGGTGATGATGCGGCCGACCGTCGCGCCGCCGCGGGACACCGAGTGCGTGGACATCCCGGGCGGCCCGCAGACGGAGACGTTCTTCGCGAAGGATCTGCCCGAGGCCCTCCTCGCGCACTACCGGGTCGGCAAGCGGCCGGGCAGCTGGGGCATCATCGGCGACTCCACGGGCGGCTACTGCGCGCTGAAGCTCGCCATGAACCACCCGGGCGCGTACGCGGCCGCCGCGGGCCTGTCGCCGTACTACAGGGCGCCGATCGACCCCACGACCGGTGACCTCTTCCGCGGTGACAAGAACCTGCGGAACCGGGCCGACCTGTGGTGGCTGCTCAAGCACCGGCCGGCGCCCGACACCTCCCTGCTCGTCACCAGCAGCAGGACGGGCGAGCACAACTACAAGGACACGCTCGAGTTCATCGACCGCGTGAAGGCCACGAACCGGACCCGGATCTCCTCGATCATCCTCGGCAGCGGCGGTCACAACTTCAACACCTGGCGGCGCGAGATCCCGGCGACGCTGCAGTGGATGAGCGGGCGGCTCACCGACCACTGAGCCCGCGCGCCCCTGACGCCCCGTGACGCCCATGAAGTGGCCGTGTTTTTGCGAGGCGGGGGCCCATGATTCGCCTACGCGCGGTAAGTTTCTGGCCATGCCACGTGGACGCCACCGCCATTCCCCGCCTCTGCACCGGCTGTTGCCTCCCTCGGCGATCGCCGGTGTCTCCGTCGTCTGCGCGCTGGGGCCCTGGGCGTTTTCCGAGGCCATGGTGCTGCGCGCGCTGGCCGCCGCGGCCGCGGTGACCGCGGTCACCGGCGCCGTCGTGATGCGCCGCTGGGACACGCACGCCGGCAAGCAGGTCGCCGACCTCGTCCGCGCGCGTGCGAGCGACGAGTGGCGGTACGAGGAACGGGTCGCCGAGCTCGAGACCGATCTGGAGGAGTCCCGCGAGCTGCGCGCCAAGCTGGAGCAGCGGCTGCGCGCCAGGCGGGCCGAACTGGCGGGCCTGCGCAACGAGCACGCGGCCCTGCTGCGCCGGTACGCCACGGCGGAGACCGAGCGCGCGAGTGCCCTGGAGGGACGCCGGCTGCTGGAGATCGAGGCGGCCGTGCCCTCGCCTTCGTCCTCGCCCGCCCTGCCGCCCGCGCGGAGCGCCGAGCGCGACGCGGTCGGGGGGACCGGCGAGGAGACCGGGACGCCTGAGGGTGCCGAGAACTCCGAGGGCGCTCAGGGCTCCGACGACGCCGACGACTTCGAGGACGGCGACGGCTCCGAGGTGTCGGGTATGTCCTGGACATCTCGGATGAACGGTGATGAGGGGAAGCCGTACGCGGTGTTCTCGCCCGAGGGCGCTCGGCTGTACCAGCGGGCGCTGACGGCCCTGGTCCGGTTCGACGGGGACGCTCCGGCCGCGAGCGCCGTCGGGGACGTTCCGGCCGCGCGCGGGTCCTCCGAAACGCGGGCTGCGGGGCAAGGGGGCGCCGGTTCGGAGGCACCTGGGCCGGAGGCGGCGGAGGCATCCGGTCCGGAGGCTGCCGAGCCGGACGCGTCCGAGTCGGACGGTGCCGTGCCGGACGCGCCCGGGGCGGTCGCTCCCGCGGCCGAGGCCTCGCACGGCGAGGTGGCCGGGGCGGAGCCCGTCGCCAAAGGAGAACGCGCCGCGGAGGCCGTGAAGGGCGGCTCCGGTGCTTCCCCGAGCGAGCCGGCCTCGAAGTCGTCCGCCGAAAAGGGCGAAGAGGCCGAAGGTCCCGAAGGGGTCGAGCGTCTCCCCAGGGCTGAGGAGGCCGGGGAACGCGAGTCGGGCGAGGAGCGGGAGCGCCCCGAGGCGTCCGGCGTCCACGCGCGCGCGGGCGCCGGCCCGACCGCACCGGCCGAGCCCGCGCATCCGGCGGGGCGGCGGCCCGCCGGGCACTTCACGGTGCCGACCGCGGTGGCCGTCGTGCCGGCCGCGCCCGTGCGGCGTCCGGTGGTCGAGGGCGGCTTCGACTTCTTCGGCACCCAGAAGGGCGCCCCGAAGGCCGCGCTGGACGCCGTGCAGAACGAGGACCTCGCCGATGTCGTCGGCCAGGAGGCCCTCGCCGTGCACAAGGCCGAGGCGGAGGGCGAGTTCAAGCCCGCCGACGCGCGGTCGCGCGGCGTCGGCCAGGTCATCGACCTGACCGCCCACGACGAGACCCAGCACATCGACATCCAGGGCCTGCGCAGCGCGGCTTCCTGAACCTCCGCGGGGCGCGGCACACGCGGGGCCCGGCACATGCGGGGCCCCGCACACGCGGGGCGCAGCACTCGCGAGGCCCGGCACATGCGGGGCCCGGCACGTGCGGGGCCAGTACACGCGGGGCCCGGCACACGCAGGGCCCGGCACACGCAGGCCAGTACATGCGCGGCCAGTACATCCGGGGCCGGTACACGTAGGGCCCAGTGCACGCAGGCCCAGCACTCGCGGGGCCAGTACACGCGGGCCCAGCACTCGCGGGCCCAGTACACGCGGGTCCGGCACGAGGGGCGCCGGAGTCGGCTCTCCCGGGCCCGGCGGCCGGTCCCGCCGGGCCCCGCACACGAGACGTCGGGCGCACCGCGGCGCACCGGGCCCGGCTCACCCGCGAGGGGTGGCCGGGTCCCCGTGTTCAGCCGGTCATCCAGCGGTCCGGGTGGGCGTCCCGGCGGCCGGTGCGGGATCGGTCCGCCTGTTCGTCCAGCAGTCGTGCCGCCTCCCCGGCGTCACGCAGCCGGGCCGTCACGGTCTTGCCCGCCCCCGTGTCCACGTGGACGTCGGCGAGCCGCCAGAGGCGCTTCCAGGGGCCCTGGGTGAGCCGTACGCTCTGCACCTTGGCGTGCGGGACCAGTGAGAGCCGGCGGCGCAGCAGGCCGTCACGGGTGGCGAACACCGTGCCGGTGACGGCGACGCGGTGCCCGCGCCACCACACCGGCAGGCACCACCGGGCCCGCCGCGGGGAGCACGCCGGTTCCCGGGGAACCTCCACGCCGGGCAGCACGCGCGCGATGACCGACTCGGCGAGCGGGCGCGGGGCGACCGGGATGAGCACCGAGTTCGCGGACCCGGCCACGTCGAGTTCCACCCGGACCCAGCCGAGCCGCCGCCACAGCAGCGGTTCCACGATCCGTACGGTCTGCACCCGGCCGGGCGGCACCGTCTCGTGCGCGCGGTCGAGCAGCCCGCGGTCGATGCGCAGACCGTCCGGGGACTCGCCGACCGTCCAGTCGAACTCGGAGACGAACCGTCCCGCGCTGCTCGCGCCGGCCGCGCCGAGCAGCGGAACGGCGCTGACCAGCACCGTCCACAGGTTGTGCGTGACGGCCCACAGCACGGTGGGTACGACGAGGGCGGCGCACAGCGAGCCCCAGGTGGCGCCCGTCAGCAGCAGGGCGCGCACCAGCTCGCGCGGGGGCACGTGCAGCAACTGGTGCGCCGGTGCTTCGCCGACTTCCCGTGCCGTCTCGGGCGTGAACCCGGCCGCGCGCGCCAGCAGTTCCGCGCGCAGGGCGCGCGCCTCCTCCTCGCCGAGGAAGGCCAGTTCGTCCTTGGAGTCGGTGCCGACGACGTCGATCCGCAGCTTCGCGACGCCCGCCACGCGCGCGAGGAGCGGACGGGAGACGTCCACGGCCTGGATGCGCTCCAGCCGGATGTGCGCGGTGCGCCGGAACAGCAGGCCGGTGCGGATGCGCAGTTCGGCGTCGGTGACCGCGAAGTGCGTGAACCACCAGGACAGGAAGCCGTAGAGGCCGGCCACCGGTATCAGGACGGCCAGGCCCAGCAGGAGCATGGTGGTGGTCAGCCGGGCCAGCTGCTCCTGGGTGCCGTTCGGGTCGTGCACCGCCCAGCCGGCCAGGACGGCGACCGGCGCCCACGCCCGCCGGAAGGGGGTGACCGGGTGCAGTCGGCGTTCGGTGACGGGCGGGTGCCCCGGTATGCCGTCGGGGTCCGGGGAGGTCACAGGCCCGCCGATCGGGCCTCGCCCAGCTCGGTGAGCCGGTCGCGCAGCCGCTCCGCCTCGGCCGGGTCCAGGCCGGGGATGGTCGCGTCGGTCGCGGCGGCCGCCGTGTGCAGTTGGACGGTGGCCAGTCCGAAGCGCCGCTCCAGGGGCCCGGAGGTCACCTCCACCAGCTGCATCCGCCCGTACGGCACCACCGTCTCCTCCCGCCACAGGACACCGCGGCTGATCAGCAGGTCGTCGGCGCGCTCGGTGTACCGCCAGGAGCGCCAGTTGCGCCCCAGCAGCCGCCACGCCCACGCGGCGAGGGCGGGCGGCAGCAGCGTGAAGGCCGCCCACCCGGGGCCCGCCAGCAACCCCGGCAGCAGGCCCGCGGCGACCGCGAGCACGGCCGTCCACACGACCACCAGCAGCCGGCGCACGCGCAGCAGCCCCGGTTCCAGCCCCCGCCACACCGGCTCGTTCCCCGGTCTCGCGGTCTCTTCACGGCTCCCCGTTTCCATGGGGCCAGCGTACGTAGGGGAAACTGGGGTCATGACTCCTACGACGGAGACCACGGTCGGTGTCGGCGGTGCGGCCGAGAGCACCGACATGGTGCTCAACATCGGTCCCCAGCATCCGTCCACGCACGGCGTGCTGCGGCTGAAGCTGGTGCTGGACGGGGAGCGCATCGTGCGCGCGGAGCCGGTGATCGGCTACATGCACCGCGGCGCCGAGAAACTCTTCGAGGCGCGGGACTACCGGCAGATCATCATGCTCGCCAACCGCCACGACTGGCTGTCGGCGTTCTCGAACGAGCTGGGCGTGGTCCTCGCCGTGGAGCGGATGCTCGGCATGGAGGTCCCGCAGCGGGCGGTGTGGACGCGCACGCTGCTCGCCGAGCTGAACCGGGTGCTGAACCACCTGATGTTCCTCGGCTCCTATCCGCTGGAGCTGGGCGGAATCACCCCGGTGTTCTACGCGTTCCGCGAGCGCGAGGTGCTCCAGAACGTCATGGAGGAGGTCTCCGGCGGACGCATGCACTACATGTTCAACCGCGTCGGCGGCCTGAAGGAGGACCTGCCGGCCGGGTGGACCGCACGCGCGCGTGCCGCCGTCGCGGCCGTGCGCTCGCGCATGGACGTCTACGACGACCTGGTGCTGGGCAACGAGATCTTCCGGGGACGCACGCGCGCGGTGGGCTCGCTCGCCCCGGAGACCGTGCACGCGTACGGCGTGAGCGGTCCCATCGCGCGCGGGTCGGGCGTCGACTTCGACCTGCGCCGCGACGAGCCGTACCTGGCCTACGGCGAGCTCCAGGACACCCTGGAGGTCGTCACCCGCTCCGAGGGCGACTGCCTCGCGCGCTTCGAGGTCCTGCTGGCGCAGACCCACAACGCGCTGGACCTCGCCGACGCCTGCCTCGACCGGCTCGCGGAGCTGGCGCCGGGGCCGATCAACCAGCGGCTGCCGAAGGTGCTGAAGGCGCCCGAGGGCCACACGTACGCGTGGACCGAGAACCCGCTCGGCATCAACGGCTACTACCTGGTCAGCAAGGGCGAGAAGACCCCGTACCGGCTGAAGCTGCGCTCGGCGTCCTACAACAACATCCAGGTCCTGACCGAGCTGCTGCCCGGCACGCTGGTGGCGGACATGGTGGCGATCCTGGGGTCGATGTTCTTCGTGGTCGGGGACATCGACAAGTAGGCGCCAAGTAGGCGCCGCTCAGCCGAGCGGGTCGGCGACACCGACGGGCTGGAGCAGCCAGCCGAAGTCGCCGAGGCCGGCGGGCGCGGTGAGTTCGGCGGCCTCACCGGCGCTCGCGAGGGCGCGCACATACGCGGTGGGATCCGTGGAGGCGAGCGCGAGCGGGGGGCGTGCGCCGGTGATCCCCAGGGCCCGTAGGGCGGCGCGCTGAGTGAGCAGGCGCGCGGCGGGGAGCGCCCGCGCCCCTTCAGCGAGGCCCTGAGGCGCGTTCGGGTGCTCACTCGGGGGCGCGCTGGAGGAGGTGCGCGCCGCCGCGCAGGACGTGCGCGCCGCGTCCGTGCCCGGCGCGTCGACGGACCGGTGCGCCGGGCCGGTGGAGGCGCCCGGCACGGTCTGCGGCGCGCGGGAGGACGTGCCCGCCGGGTCAGGGGGCGCGTGGCCCGTGCGCGCGGCGGCGCAGGCGTCCAGTGCCACATGTGCCGTGATGTCGCACGAGCCGTCCGGCACCGGTGCCGTCTCGCGCCCCGCCCGGAAACCGGTGAGCGTGCCGAACGCGGGGCGCGTGGCCGCGGTGTGCGCGTAGTCCACGGCCACCGCGAGCCCGCGCACCACCCGGTCCACGGCGGCCGCCCAGGCCAGGTCCCGGGGCCGCCCGATCTCCGCCCGCAGCCCCTCCTCGGCCGGCAGCGGCCACCAGCGCGCCAGCCAGTCCGCGTCCGGACCGGTCACCCGGTCCCCGAGCCGCTCGGAGCCGTCCGCCGCGACGAGCACCAGCCGGGGCACGCCCGCCGGGTCCACCTCGGCGACGTCCACGGGCACGTTGTCCAGCCACTCGTTGGCGAACAGCAGTCCGGTGACCGCCTCCGGGGGCTCGTTCCGCCAGGTGATCCGGGCGTCCAGGCCGGCCGGACGGTCGGCGATCTCCACGGCGTACACCCGCGCGCGGGCGGCCACGTCGGCGGGCAGGGCGCCGAGCACGCCCGTGACCAGCTCGCCCCGCCCGGCGCCCATGTCGACGAAGTCCAGCACCGCGGGCCGCCCCAGCGCCTCGTCGACCCGGCACAGCAGCCGGGCCACGGCCCGCGCGAACAGCGGGGACGCGTGCACGGACGTACGGAAGTGACCGGCCGGGCCCTCCGGGCGACGGTAGAAGCCGCCGGGCCCGTACAGCGCCGCCTCGGTCGCCGCGCGCCACCCGCGCGGCCCGGGCTCCTCGCGGAGCGTTCCCTCCGTCGTCTCATCCGTCACCGGACCAGACTAGGCACACAGGTGATCACCGCCTCCACCTTGCGGAGTACGTGCGCCGGGCGCGGATCGGCCCTCCGGTTGACCCCTGCACGTGTCCGGTTTCCCTACGCTGGGTTACGTGCCGCGCTTCTATGACCTCCTCCGCCGCCACCCGACCTGGGTCGACACCTTCTGGGCCGTCGTCCTGTTCGGGCTGTCCGGCCTGAGCGTGGTCAATCTCGACGGGGCGCCCGGCCACCACGGGACACTCGCCGGTGGCATGGCCGTGTCCGCCGTCCTGTGCGTCGTCGTCGCGCTGCGCCGCCGGTTCCCGGAACCGCTGCTGCTGATCGCCTTCGCCACCGGACTGGCCCAGCTGCTCCTGGACATCGAGACGAACGTCGCCGACTTCGCGCTGCTGGTGATCACCTACACGGTCGCGGCGGTCGGCGCGCGCTGGGCCTCCCGGCTCGCCCTCGCCGTGAGCCTCGGCGCGGCGACGCTCGCGCAGATCCGCTGGCCGGCCGAGCACAGCAGCTTCCTCGGGCAGAGCGCGATAGCGGTGTTCCAGACGGTCCCCTTCGCCCTCGCCTGGGTGCTCGGAGACTCCATGCGCACCCGGCGTGCCTACTTCGCCCAGCTCGAGGAGCGCGCCGCCCGCCTGGAGAAGGAGCGCGAGGCGCAGTCGAAGGTCGCGGTGGCCGCCGAGCGGGCCCGCATCGCGCGCGAGCTGCACGACGTCGTCGCGCACAACGTGTCCGTGATGGTCGTGCAGGCCGACGGCGCCGCCTACGTCCTGGACGCCGCACCCGACCAGGCCAAGAAGGCGCTGGAGACGATCTCCTCCACCGGCCGCCAGGCCCTCGCCGAGATGCGCCGCCTGCTGGGCGTGCTGCGCACCGGCGAGCCCCAGGAGGGCGGGGAGTACGTCCCGCAGCCCGACGTCGAGCAGATCGACGACCTCGTCGAGAAGTGCCGCAGCTCCGGTCTGCCCGTCGACTTCAAGGTCGAGGGCACCCCGCGCCCGCTGCCCAGCGGCGTGGAGCTGACCGCGTACCGGATCGTGCAGGAGGCGCTCACCAACACCCGCAAGCACGGCGGGCCCAACACGGGCGCCAGCGTACGGCTGGTCTACTTCGACGACGGGCTCGGTCTGCTCGTCGAGGACGACGGCAAGGGCGCCCCGCACGAGCTGTACGAGGAGGGCGGCGCCGACGGCCAGGGGCACGGCCTGATCGGCATGCGCGAGCGGGTCGGCATGGTCGGCGGCACGCTGGACGCCGGTCCGCGTCCGGGCGGAGGATTCCGTATCAGCGCCCTGCTGCCGCTCAAACCGGCGCACTGACGACCGCACGCGCCCCGGCCGTCACCTGGCAGGTCCCCTGGCGTGCCCGGCACCGCCCGGGCGCCCCGCGCTGAACGAATCCGACCGACCCGAACCGAACATGACCGAACCCGGATGAACCGAATGAAAGAGACCCGATGGCGATCCGCGTGATGCTCGTCGACGACCAGATGCTGCTGCGCACCGGGTTCCGGATGGTGCTCGACGCCCAGCCGGACATGGAGGTCGTCGCGGAGGCGGGCGACGGTGTCGAGGCCCTGCAGGCGCTGCGGTCCACCGCCGTCGACGTCATCCTGATGGACGTCCGGATGCCCAAGCTGGACGGCGTGGAGGCCACCCGGCGGATCTGCTCCGAGCCCGACCCGCCGAAGGTGCTCATCCTGACCACCTTCGATCTCGACGAGTACGCCTTCTCGGGGCTCAAGGCGGGCGCGTCCGGATTCATGCTCAAGGACGTGCCGCCGGGCGAACTGCTGACCGCCATCCGTGCCGTGCACAGCGGTGACGCGGTGGTGGCGCCGTCCACCACCCGGCGCCTGCTGGACCGTTTCGCGCCGATGCTGCCCTCCGCCGGCAAGGAGTCCCAGCACAAGGAGCTGGACCGGCTCACCGACCGGGAGCGCGAGGTGATGGTGCTGGTCGCGCAGGGTCTGTCCAACGGCGAGATCGCGGCCCGGCTGGTGCTGAGCGAGGCCACCGTGAAGACCCACGTCGGCCGCATCCTGACCAAGCTCTCGCTGCGCGACCGGGTCCAGGTGGTGGTGCTGGCGTACGAGACCGGCCTGGTGCGCGCGGGCGGCCTCGGCTGAGGCGGTGGGACGTGCCGAGGCGCGCGCCTCGGCACACCACGTGTCGGGCGGCGAACGGTCCAGGCAGGACACGCTGGGGGCAGGACGGTCAGGCGCGGGGCGCGGGGCGCGGGGCGCGGGGCGCGTGGAGCCGGCGCGGGCCCGGCGCAGGGCTAGCCGAGACTGCGGGCGGTTCCGGCACGGGGCGCGTGGCGGACCATCAGGTGGGGCGGCCGAGGCCGCTCGGTACGAGGACCGGGCCGCCCTCGCCGGGGGCGGTGCGGCCCACGAGGAGCTTGTCGAGCCGGAACCGCCCGCGCCGGGCCGCCACGACGTCGAGACGATGCGTGGGCCGCACCGCCACCGGCGCTGCGCGCGGTCCTCGCCGAGCGGCCGGCGCGGGACGGCTGCGGCACCTGCCGGCGCGCCGGCTGCGCTCCCGCGCGCTCGGCTAGGGCCTGTCCGGCAGGCGGTCCGCGAAGTCCCGTACGGCCGCGCGGACGTCGTCGGCCGTCCACTCGAGGCCCTCGGGGCCGACGGTGACCTCCGTCATCGCGACGCCGGGACCGACGCCGGCCCAGGGGGTCGCGAAGAGCAGCACCGAGGTCTCCTCGCCCTGGCGCACGGCCGCCTCGGCGACCACGTCCGGCTCGTACGGCAGCCAGACCTGGAACTCGTGGGTGTGCGGCTCCTCGGGGTGGACGCGCGCCCAGGGCACCCCGGCCGCCGTGAAGCCCTCCCGCAGTGCGGCGGCCACCACGCGCGCGTGCCGCACGTACTCGGGCAGCCGCGGCAGTTCACGGTCCAGGCCGATGAGCGCGGACAGCGCGGTCGGGAACTGCTGGAAGATCATGCCGCCGTACCGGTGCCGCCAGCTCTTCGCCTCCTCCACCAGCGTCTTCGGGCCGGCCAGGGCGGCGCCGCCGAAGCCGCGGAGGGACTTGTAGAACGACACGTAGACGCTGTCGGCCAGACCCGCGATCTCCTCCAGCGGGCGCCCGAAGTGTTCCGTGCACTCCCACAGGCGCGCGCCGTCGAAGTGCACCACCGCGTCGCGCTCCCGTGCCGCCTCGACGACCTCGGTCAGCTCCTGCCAGGTGGGCAGCACGAAACCGGCGTCCCTGAGGGGCAGTTCCAGCACCAGCGCACCGAAGGGCTCCTCGAAGTCGCGTATCTCGGCGGCCGTGGGCAGCCGGGGCCCGTCGCCCACCCTGACCGGGCGCAGGCCGCTGACCCGGCTGAAGGCGTCCCGTTCGTGCAGCACCGGGTGGGACAGTGCGTGCAGGGCCACGGTCGGGTCGCCCGTGCGGCCCGCCCAGCAGCGCAGGGCCACCTGCTGGGCCATCGTGCCCGTCGGGAAGAACGCGGCCGCCTCCGTGCCGAGCAGCGCCGCGACGCGGTCCTCCAGGGCGGCGACGATCCGGTTGCCGTAGACGTCGCCCGCCTCGTCCAGGTCGTATGCCGAGGGCCCGGCCTCCGTCAGCAGCGCGAGGCGCTCGCGGATCGTGTCACCCCAGCCCCTCCGGGACAGCGTGCGCCGCGCCCCTCGCCCGACGGCCGCCCGCCGCTCGCGCAGCCGCTCCTGCGCCGGCCGCTCCGCGCCCTGCTCGCCGCCCCGCTCGTCGGCCTGCCCGGTGCCCTGCTCGCCGCCCCGCTCGTCGGCCTGCCCGGTGCCCTGCGCACCGCCCCGCTCGTCGTCCTGCCCGGTGCCGTGTCCTGTCGTGTCGTCCATGCCGCGGATCATGCCGTGCCGGGCGGCGGAAGGCACCGGGATTTCCCGGCCGGCACCCGCACCCGAGCACGGGGGAGCCCCGCCCCCGCGGGCCCGGAGCCGGGGCGTGGGGAAACCCACAGCCTGTGGACGACCGGTCCCCGCCCCACCGGATAGCGTTAACATGACGAGAAATCGTTCGGTACATCGTCCGGTACCCAGAGCGGACTGGAACGGGAAGGCCGCCGCAGCGTGAGTACAGTCCACCAGCCAGACCTCAAGGACCGCCCCGCGCGGCTCACCGTCGGCGTCGTCGGCGCCGGACGGGTGGGACCCGCGCTCGCCGCGTCCCTGCAGCTCGCCGGACACCGTCCGGTCGCCGTCTCCGGAGTCTCCGACGCCTCCCGCAGGCGGGCCGAGACGATGCTCCCGGACGTACCGCTGGTATCGCCCGCGGAAGTGCTGCAGCGCGCCGACCTCGTGCTGCTCACCGTCCCCGACGACGCCCTGCCGGGCCTGGTCGCCGGGCTCGCCGAGACCGGCGCCGTCCGGCCGGGGCAACTGCTGGTGCACACCTCCGGCCGGTACGGCACGAAGGTCCTCGACCCCGCCCTGCGCGCGGGCGCACTGCCGCTGGCCCTGCACCCGGCGATGACCTTCACCGGCACCCCGGTGGACGTGCAGCGCCTCGCCGGCTGCTCCTTCGGCGTCACCGCGCCCGGGGAACTGCGCCTGGCCGCCGAGGCCCTCGTCATCGAGATGGGCGGCGAGCCGGAGTGGATCAGCGAGGAGAACCGCCCGCTTTACCACGCGGCTCTCGCGCTCGGCGCCAACCACCTGGTCACCCTGGTCGCCCAGGCCATGGACCTGCTGCGCACGGCCGGCGTGGCGGCCCCCGACCGGATGCTCGGCCCGCTCCTCGGCGCCGCCCTGGACAACGCCCTGCGCTCCGGTGACGCCGCCCTCACCGGGCCCGTCGCGCGCGGTGACGCCGGCACTGTCGCCGCCCACATCACCGAGCTGCGCAGGCACGCCCCGCAGACCGTGGCGGGCTACCTGGCGATGGCCCGAGCGACCGCCGACCGGGCGCTCGCGCACGGACTGCTGAAGCCGGAACTCGCCGAGGACCTGCTCGGCGTGCTCGCCGACGGAAGTGCCGGCCCCGGCGGCACGGACGGCACCGGTACGAACGGCACCAACGGCACCGAGGGGAACGACCGATGAGCACCGCCCTGCTGAGCACCGCCGAGGAACTGCACGCACGCGTGCGCCACGGCCGCCGGGCCGTCGTGATGACCATGGGCGCGCTGCACGAGGGCCACGCCACCCTGATCCGCACCGCGCGCGAGATCGCCGGCCCGAGCGGCGAGGTCGTCGTCACGGTCTTCGTCAACCCCCTGCAGTTCGGGGCCGGCGAGGACCTCGACCGCTACCCACGCACCCTCGACGCCGACCTGAAGCTCGCCGAGCAGGCGGGCGCGGACGCCGTGTTCGCCCCCGCGGTGGACGAGGTGTACCCCGGCGGTGAACCGCAGGTGCGCATCACCGCCGGACCCATGGGTGAGCGGCTGGAGGGCGCCTCCCGGCCCGGCCACTTCGACGGCGTCCTCACCGTCGTCGGCAAGATGCTGCACCTGACCCGCCCCGACGTGGCCCTGTTCGGGCAGAAGGACGCCCAGCAGCTGGCCCTGATCCGGCGCATGGTGCGCGACCTGAACTTCGGCGTGGAGATCGTCGGCGTGCCGACCGTGCGCGAGGAGGACGGGCTCGCGCTGTCCAGCCGCAACCGCTACCTCTCGCCCGACGAGCGCCGTACCGCGCTCGCGCTGTCCCGGGCGCTGTTCGCGGGCCGGGACCGGCACGCCGCACAGGAGGCGCTGCGCGCGCGGGCCCGCGAGGTGCCCGCCACGCACGCGCGTGCCGAGGCGCTGAGCGCCATCGGGGAGTCCCGCGCCGCGGCCGACGCGCACGCGGTGGCCACGGCCGCGCCCGGCGGCCCGGCCGCCGTCCGGGCCGCCGCCCGCCAGGCCCTGGACGAGGCCGCCCACTTCGACCCGCCGCTGGAGCTGGACTACCTCGCCCTGGTGGACCCTTCCGACTTCAGCGAGATCGGCGACGACTTCACCGGCGAGGCCGTCCTCGCCGTCGCCGCCCGGATCGGTGCGACCCGGCTGATCGACAACCTCCCCCTCCTCTTCGGATCCCTCGGAGGCGCCGCATGACCAGCACAGGCATACGACTGCACGCACCGGCACCCGGGTGGTCCGTCGCCGCCGACGTGGTCGTCGTCGGCTCCGGCGTGGCCGGCCTGACCGCGGCCCTGCGCTGCGAGGCCGCCGGTCTCACCACGGTCGTGGTCACCAAGGCACGCCTGGACGACGGCTCCACGCGCTGGGCACAGGGCGGCATCGCCGCCGCCCTCGGCGAGGGCGACACCCCCGAGCAGCACCTGGACGACACCCTCGTGGCGGGGGCGGGCCTGTGCGACGAGGAGGCCGTACGGATCCTCGTCACCGAGGGCCCCGACGCGGTACGGCGCCTCATCGACACCGGCGCCCACTTCGACGAGTCCTCCGAAGGAGCGCTGGAACTGACCCGCGAGGGCGGCCACCACCGGCGCCGGATCGCACACGCGGGCGGCGACGCGACCGGCGCGGAGATCTCCCGCGCACTCGTCGAGGCGGTGCGCGCGCGAGGGCTGCGCACCGTCGAGAACGCGCTCGTGCTCGACCTGCTCACCGACGCCGAGGGCCGCACGGCCGGTGTCACCCTGCACGTGATGGGCGAGGGCCAGCACGACGGCGTGGGCGCCGTGCACGCCCCCGCGGTGGTCCTCGCCACCGGCGGCATGGGCCAGGTGTTCTCCGCGACCACCAACCCGTCCGTGTCGACCGGCGACGGTGTGGCGCTGGCACTGCGCGCGGGCGCGGAGGTCAGCGACCTGGAGTTCGTGCAGTTCCACCCGACCGTGCTGTTCCTCGGCGCGGACGCCGAGGGACAGCAGCCGCTGGTCTCCGAGGCGGTACGCGGCGAGGGCGCCCACCTGGTCGACGGCGACGGCGTGCGCTTCATGGTGGGCCAGCACGAACTGGCCGAGCTGGCGCCCCGGGACATCGTCGCCAAGGGCATCATGCGGCGGATGCAGGAGCGGGACGCCGAGCACATGCTCCTCGACGCCCGGCACTTCGGCGCCCAGATGTGGGAGCAGCGCTTCCCGACCATCCTGGCCGCCTGCCGCGCCCACGGCATCGACCCGGTCACCGAGCCCATCCCGATCGCCCCCGCCGCCCACTACGCCTCCGGCGGCGTCCGCACCGACGCCCGGGGCCGCACGACCGTCCCCGGCCTCTACGCGTGCGGCGAGGTCGCCTGCACCGGCGTGCACGGCGCCAACCGGCTCGCCTCCAACTCCCTCCTCGAAGGCCTCGTGTACGCCGAGCGCATCGCCGCCGACATCGCCCGGGCCCACACGGAGGAGCGCCTGCACGCGCGCGTGCCCGCGCCCGTCCCGGACCCCGGGAAGCCCGCGCACCCGCTGCTCGCGCCCGAGTCCCGGTTCGCCATCCAGCGGATCATGACCGACGGCGCGGGCGTACTGCGCTCCGAGGAGTCCCTCGCCAGGGCCGCGGACCAGCTCGAGCGGCTGCACGGCGAGGCCCGCGACGCGCTCGACGAGAACGGCAAGACGGCCGAGCCAGGTGTCGACACCTGGGAGGCCACCAACCTGCTGTGCGTGGCGCGCGTCCTGGTCGCCGCCGCCCGGCTGCGCGAGGAGACCCGCGGCTGTCACTGGCGGGAGGACCACGCCGAGCGCGACGACACCGACTGGCGGCGCCACATCGTCGTACGGCTCAACCCGGACCGTTCGCTGGCCGTACGGACCACGGACACCGCAGACTTCCCCCCTACCCGGCCATCCCAGCGCCCCCAGGAGCAGTGACAGACGTGAGCACCGACGACCTTCCCCTCGCCCCGACCGGCGGCTGCGGCGACGGCTGCGCCTGTGGCGCCGAGGGGGACGACGCGACCACGGACTACGCGGAGTGCGGGCTCGACCCGGCGCTCGCCGAGCTGCTGGCCGCCGCCGGCCTCGACCCCGTCGAGGTCGAGGACATCGCCCACGTGGCCATCCAGGAGGACCTGGCCGGCGGCGTGGACGTGACGACCGTCTCGACCATCGCCGAGGACGCGGTGGCCACCGGGGACCTCACCGCGCGCGAGGCGGGCGTCGTGGCCGGCCTCCGGGTCGCCGAGGCCGTGTTCTCCGTGGTCTGCACGGACGAGTTCGAGGTCGAGCGGCACGTCGAGGACGGCGACCGGATCGAGGCCGGGCAGAAGCTGCTGTCGGTCACCACGCGCACGCGTGACCTGCTGACCGCCGAACGCAGCGCCCTGAACCTCCTGTGCCGCCTGTCCGGCATCGCCACCGCCACGCGCGCGTGGGCGGACGCTCTGGAGGGCACCAGGACGCGCGTGCGCGACACCCGCAAGACGACCCCCGGCCTGCGCTCGCTGGAGAAGTTCGCGGTGCGCGCCGGCGGTGGCGTCAACCACCGCATGTCGCTGTCGGACGCGGCCCTCGTGAAGGACAACCACGTGGTCGCCGCCGGCGGTGTCGCACAGGCATTCAAGGCCGTGCGGGAGGCGTTCCCGGAGGTGCCGATCGAGGTCGAGGTCGACACCCTGCACCAGCTGCGCGAGGTCGTGGAGGCGGGCGCGGACCTGATCCTGCTGGACAACTTCACGCCCGGCGAGTGCGCGGAGGCCGTCGGCATCGTCGGCGGCCGCGCCCTGCTGGAGGCCTCCGGCCGGCTGACCCTGGCCAACGCGCGCGCGTACGCCGACACCGGCGTGGACTTCCTGGCCGTCGGCGCGCTCACCCACTCCTCGCCGATCCTGGACATCGGCCTGGACCTGCGCGAGGCGGAGTAACGGCCATGCTGCTCACGATCGACGTCGGCAACACGCACACCGTCCTCGGCCTGTTCGACGGCGAGGACATCGTCGAGCACTGGCGCATCTCGACGGACTCGCGCCGCACGGCGGACGAGCTGGCGGTCCTGCTGCACGGCCTGATGGGCATGCACCCGCTGCTCGGCGAGGAGCTGGGCGACGGCATCGACGGCATCGCGATCTGCGCGACCGTGCCCTCGGTCCTGCACGAGCTGCGTGAGGTCACCCGGCGCTACTACGGCGACGTGCCCGCGGTGCTGGTGGAGCCGGGCGTGAAGACGGGCGTGCCGATCCAGTTCGACAACCCCAAGGAGGTCGGCGCCGACCGCATCATCAACGCGGTCGCGGCGAACGAGCTGTACGGCGGTCCGGCGATCGTCGTGGACTTCGGCACGGCGACCACCTTCGACGCGGTCTCCGCGCGCGGGGAGTACGTCGGCGGGGTCATCGCCCCCGGGATCGAGATCTCGGTGGAGGCCCTCGGGATCAGGGCCGCGCAGCTGCGGAAGATCGAGGTGGCCCGGCCCAGGAACGTGATCGGCAAGAACACGGTCGAGGCCATGCAGTCGGGCGTCGTGTACGGCTTCGCCGGTCAGGTCGACGGAGTGGTGGGCCGGATGGCCCGGGAACTGGCCGACGACCCGGACGACGTCACCGTGATCGCCACGGGCGGCCTCGCGCCGGTGGTGCTGGGCGAGTCCGCGGTGATCGACGAGCACCAGCCCTGGCTGACACTGATCGGGCTGCGCCTGGTGTACGAGCGGAACGTGTCACGCCTGTGATCCGGCCGGCCCCCCGACGTGTCCGCGGGGCGCCGGGGCGGTGAACGCGGCGCCGGGGCGGTGAACGCGGCGCCGCCGCGCTGGACGGGCCCCGGCCCGGCCCGCAGGGCTCCCGCCCGGGGCCCTCAGGGCTCTCGCCCGGGGCCCTCAGGGCTCTCGCCCGGGGCCCTCAGGGCTCTCGCGGCCCTCAGGGCTCTCGCCCGCCAGGGAACCGGCCCAGGGCCGCAGCGACTGCGGCTCGGGACGAGAGCGTCCTCCCTCAGGGTCGTACGGCCGCCGCCGGCTCGGTGTGGAGGCCGGTCCTTCCGCTCGGGGTGGAGGCCGGTCCTTCCCGCATGGCCGCCGCGGCTCGGTACGAGCCTCCGGGTGACCCCGGTCGAGGGAAACCGGGAACGACACGCGCCGAAACAAGAGTCCACTCCGTCCCTATTTGTCCGATTAGCGGTACCGTCGCTGCATGCCCACGCCATACGGATCCCGCGGCGGCATGGCGTTCGGTGCGGAGGAGCTGCGTGTGCTCCGCCGCGCCCTCGCCCTCGCCCTTCAGCCCGGCCAAGCGTCCGCCGAGGACGTCCAGGACTGCTTCCGGCTCGCCGAGTCGCTCGACGAGGCGCTGTGCGAGGGCGCCAGACTGCGCGCCTTCCTGGTGGCCGACCTCGGGCGGTACCGCGCCGCCCTTCCGGGAGCCGCCACGGGCTACCTGGGCCTGCTGGAGGAGGCGCTGGGCGCGGGGCACCGGCCGACGCCGGACGACCTCGCCGCACTCCGGGGGCTGGCCGGCGATCCCGCCGCGGCCGCCCTCCTGGACCGCTGCCGGGAACTGGCCGAGCAGGACGTACGGGCCCGGTTCGCGCAGGGCTCACGCAGGATCCCGGCCCCGGCCGTACCGCCCTCCCGCACCCGCCTGCAGGCCTTGCCGGGCGGCGGCGGGGAGTCCGCCGCCCCGCAGGTCCGGGCGGCGGGACCCGCCCTCCCGCAGGTGCGCGCGGGGGAGCCCGGGCTCCCGAAGGTCCGCACGGAGAATTCCGGCGGCCCGCAGGCCGAGGAGCCGGAGAAGCCCCCGCAGAAGCCGGCCCCGAAGCCGGCGCCCGCGGAACGGCCCGCCGGGGAACCGGCGGCGCCGAAGCGCCCGATCCCCACGCCGGGCGAGGTCTTCCCGCGCCGCAAGCCGGCGCCGCCGGCGGGTTCGACGGAGACCCGCCAACTGGCCGCCGGCTGAGACGCCCGGCCCGCGACCGGGATCGCCCCCCCGGGGCCGGCCGCGGGCACCGCACCGCGCGCGACGCGCGGTTCGCGCACCCCGCCCCTTTCGCCCGTTCCGCCGCGGCTACTCTGAGGGCATGGACTACGTCTCCGCGCTCGTGCCCCCGATCGTCATGGCCGCGTTCTTCATCGGTGTGGTCAGGGTCATCGTGACGACCCAGGGCGGGGCCGCCAAGGCCAAGGAGGACGCGGCCGTCGACGCCGCCCTCGCCCGCGCGGAGGGTGCGCGCCGGTCCCCCGGCCCCGGCCAGGCCTGAGCCGGCGGGCCGGCCCCACGGGGCGGCCCCGCACGGGCGTCCGGCACCTTCCGAGCCGTACGCCCCTTTTTGTTCGTGTTCGTGTCATTCGTGTGCTTAGCGCACGTCCGGCGCGTCATCGGCTGGTTCTCCCACTATTGTTCTGAACTGTGCCTCGCCCATTGGGAGAACTCGAAGACGCGGTCATGACGCGGGTGTGGAAGTGGAACCGCCCGGTGACCGTTCGAGAAGTCCTGGAAGACCTGCAGCAGGAACGCTCGATCGCGTACACCACCGTGATGACCGTTTTGGACAATCTCCATCAGAAGGGCTGGGTGCGCCGCGAGGCGGAAGGGCGGGCCTATCGATATGAGGCCGTCTCCACGCGGGCCGCGTACGCGGCCGCCCTCATGAACGACGCCTGGTCGCAGAGCGACAACCCGGCCGCCGCTCTCGTCGCCTTCTTCGGGATGATGAGCGAGGAACAGCGGCAGGCCCTCAGGGACGCCGTACGCATCGTCCAGGGCCCGGAAGAAACCCGGGAAGCACCCGAAGGCCGGCCGGAGGCCGCGCAACCGCAAGCCCGGCAACAGCAGGCCCGGCAACAGGGAGCCGCTGAACCCCGGCAAGAGGAGAACCCCGGCTCGGCGGAGGACGGCGACGGGCGATAGCGTCCGCTCATGTCAGCAGAGCGTCCCGAAGTCTCCGCAAAAGCCATCACCGTCCGGCGGGCCCGGACCAGCGATGTCCCTGCCGTACGCGACCTCCTCGACGCCTACGTGCGCGGCCGCATCCTGCTCGACAAAGCCACGGTCACGCTTTACGAGGACATCCAGGAGTTCTGGGTCGCGGAACGCGACGACAACGCCGAGGTGGTCGGCTGCGGCGCGCTGCACGTCATGTGGGAGGACCTCGCGGAAGTCCGCACACTGGCGGTGAAGCCCGGCCTCAAGGGTGCGGGCGTCGGCCATCAGGTGCTGGCGAAGTTGCTGGAGACCGCGCGCTGGCTCGGCGTACGCCGGGTTTTCTGCCTGACCTTCGAAGTCGACTTCTTCGGGAAGCACGGCTTCGTGGAGATCGGCGAGACGCCGGTCGACACCGATGTGTACGCGGAGCTGTTGCGTTCCTATGACGAGGGCGTCGCCGAGTTCCTCGGTCTCGAACGAGTGAAACCGAACACCCTGGGCAACAGCCGGATGCTTCTGCATCTGTGATCGTCATTGCCTCGGTGGCCTATGTCCGAAACGCGCATGTTTTCGGCCCGAGGCGGTCGGCTGGGGCTCTCCCAGGGGTTTGTGTTTTTCCGGCAAAAGCGGTTTGCTTTCCGACGTACTGCAGTACTGCATATAACAGGGGCGGCAAAACGGCGGTCGCCGCACACGCCCCGGCCCTCACGTTATCGATGAAAGGAAATCCGGTGGCACAGAAGGTTCAGGTCCTTCTTGTCGACGACCTCGACGGCGGCGAGGCGGACGAGACCGTGACGTTCGCGCTGGACGGGAAGACGTACGAGATCGATCTCACGACGGCCAATGCGGACAAGCTGCGTGGCCTTCTCGACCCCTATGTCAAGGGTGGTCGCCGTACCGGGGGTCGCGCCTCGGGCGGTCGTGGAAAGGCGCGCGCCGCTTCCGGCGGCAGCCAGGACACCGCGGCGATCCGCGCCTGGGCGAAGGAGAACGGTTACGAGGTCAATGACCGCGGCCGTGTTCCCGCGTCCATCCGCGAGGCCTACGAGAAGGCCAACGGCTGATTTCGGGTCGTCCCGGAGAACGCCGACGTCTCGGAGAACGCCGTCTCCTCGGGAAACTCCGACGGCCGACTCCGCCGGCCGCCAGGTGGTCGGGCGCACACGCGCCGCAACCGGGCCCGGTGACACCGCGCTGCGACCGTGTCCAGGAGACGTACGAGATCGGGGGCGCTTCGCTCGCCCCCCATGGCCGGCAGCGCCGGCAGCGAGGCCTCGACCTCACGCCCCCGACCGGGGGGCCGCAGCCACACGGCGGCCCCCGGTACGGAACCGGGCCGTGCCGCCGGCGCCATCGGTGCGGCCATGGTGTCGCCCGCCCCCAGGACCCGTAGGTCGAGGCTGACGGCGCTCCACTCCAGCCAGTCCAGCAGTCCCGGCAGCTCCTCAGCGCTGCCGGCGGCCACCAGCAGGGCCATCCGGTCACCCAGCAGGGCCACCGGAGAGTCCGGGACGAGATGCCGGAGCGCGCTCGCGCCCGCCTCGGCCGGCACCTCGAGGACGTCGAACCGCACCCCGGTGAGCAGCCGCAGCGGCCGCCCGGGCACGGTCGCCCAGCCCAGATCGTTCTCGTACCAGTGCCGGGTCCGCGTCTGCGGATCCGGCGGAAGGACGCGGGGCGGATCCGGTGGTGGACCGAGGGGTCTGCGGGGAAGGGGGACCGATGCCGTGTGGGCCGAGCCAGCCATGCCAAGTGCAACCACCGAAACAGCCGAAGAGTTACGCTGGGTGGTCCGCCGAACGCACACGGTGCGGAAAAGGGGGGCGTGCGGGGTGTGGGGGAGGCGCAAGGTTGTTCGCCCATAGCGGAGGGAACCGGCGCCGACGGCATGGAGTGTCACCCCCTGCGGGTAAGACATGCCTAGTGGGAGGGGGCGACACGCAGAATGGGCCGTCTCACGTTCGCCATGGGCGTACTGGCGAGTGGGGTAACTGCCTGGCCTGCGGGAACATCGTCTCGCACCATCGGGTTGGAGCATATGTCGGCGTTCGGGGTCAGGAGGCCATCGACGGTGTCGGCAGTTGGAATGAGCGGTCCCCGCTTGCGGGACTAAGCTGCGGAAGGACAGGGAGGGGAAGTTCCCCCCACTGCCTGACCGCTCTGAGGAGCGATTAACGATGTTCGAGAGGTTCACCGACCGCGCGCGGCGGGTTGTCGTCCTGGCTCAGGAAGAAGCCCGGATGCTCAACCACAACTACATCGGCACCGAGCACATCCTCCTGGGTCTCATCCATGAGGGCGAAGGTGTCGCCGCTAAGGCCCTGGAGAGCCTCGGCATTTCGCTTGAGGCGGTCCGCCAGCAGGTGGAGGAGATCATCGGCCAGGGCCAGCAGGCCCCGTCCGGCCACATCCCCTTCACCCCCCGTGCCAAGAAGGTCCTGGAGCTGTCGCTCCGCGAGGCCCTTCAGCTGGGCCACAACTACATCGGCACGGAACACATCCTGCTCGGCCTGATCCGTGAGGGCGAGGGCGTCGCCGCCCAGGTCCTGGTCAAGCTGGGTGCCGATCTCAACCGGGTGCGCCAGCAGGTCATCCAGCTGCTCTCCGGTTACCAGGGCAAGGAGACCGCCACCGCGGGCGGCCCGGCCGAGGGCACGCCCTCGACCTCTCTCGTCCTGGACCAGTTCGGCCGGAACCTCACCCAGGCCGCTCGTGAGTCCAAGCTCGACCCGGTCATCGGGCGCGAGAAGGAGATCGAGCGGGTCATGCAGGTGCTGTCCCGCCGTACCAAGAACAACCCGGTGCTGATCGGTGAGCCCGGCGTCGGCAAGACCGCCGTCGTCGAGGGCCTCGCCCAGGCCATCGTCAAGGGCGAGGTGCCCGAGACCCTCAAGGACAAGCACCTCTACACCCTCGACCTCGGCGCGCTGGTCGCCGGCTCCCGCTACCGCGGTGACTTCGAGGAGCGCCTGAAGAAGGTGCTCAAGGAGATCCGCACCCGCGGCGACATCATCCTGTTCATCGACGAGCTGCACACGCTGGTCGGTGCGGGTGCCGCCGAGGGCGCCATCGACGCGGCCTCCATCCTGAAGCCGATGCTGGCCCGCGGTGAGCTGCAGACCATCGGTGCGACCACGCTGGACGAGTACCGCAAGCACCTGGAGAAGGACGCGGCCCTCGAGCGCCGCTTCCAGCCCATCCAGGTCGCCGAGCCGTCCCTGCCGCACACGATCGAGATCCTCAAGGGCCTGCGCGACCGGTACGAGGCGCACCACCGCGTCTCCATCACGGACGAGGCACTGGTCCAGGCCGCCACCCTGGCCGACCGGTACATCTCGGACCGCTTCCTGCCGGACAAGGCGATCGACCTGATCGACGAGGCCGGTTCCCGGATGCGCATCCGCCGGATGACCGCGCCGCCGGACCTGCGCGAGTTCGACGAGAAGATCGCCGGCGTCCGCCGGGACAAGGAGTCCGCGATCGACTCGCAGGACTTCGAGAAGGCCGCCTCCCTCCGCGACAAGGAGAAGCAGCTCCTGGCCGCCAAGGCCAAGCGGGAGAAGGAGTGGAAGGCCGGCGACATGGACGTCGTCGCCGAGGTCGACGGCGAGCTGATCGCCGAGGTCCTCGCCACGGCCACCGGCATCCCGGTCTTCAAGCTGACCGAGGAGGAGTCCAGCCGCCTGCTCCGCATGGAGGAGGAGCTGCACAAGCGGGTCATCGGCCAGGTCGACGCCGTCAAGGCGCTGTCCAAGGCGATCCGCCGTACGCGCGCCGGTCTGAAGGACCCGAAGCGTCCGGGTGGCTCGTTCATCTTCGCCGGCCCCTCCGGTGTCGGTAAGACCGAGCTGTCCAAGGCGCTCGCCGAGTTCCTCTTCGGTGACGAGGACGCGCTGATCTCCCTCGACATGTCGGAGTTCAGCGAGAAGCACACGGTCTCGCGTCTCTTCGGTTCGCCCCCCGGTTACGTGGGCTACGAGGAGGGCGGTCAGCTGACCGAGAAGGTCCGCCGCAAGCCGTTCTCGGTCGTCCTCTTCGACGAGGTCGAGAAGGCCCACCCGGACATCTTCAACTCGCTGCTGCAGATCCTGGAGGACGGTCGCCTGACCGACTCCCAGGGCCGGGTCGTGGACTTCAAGAACACGGTCATCATCATGACGACCAACCTCGGCACCCGGGACATCTCCAAGGGCTTCAACCTCGGCTTCGCCGCCGCGGGTGACACGAAGACCAACTACGAGCGCATGAAGAACAAGGTGTCGGACGAGCTGAAGCAGCACTTCCGTCCCGAGTTCCTCAACCGCGTCGACGACGTGGTCGTCTTCCCGCAGCTGACCCAGGCGGACATCCTGCGGATCGTCGACCTGATGGTCGGCAAGGTGGACGAGCGCCTGAAGGACCGGGACATGGGCATCGAGCTGTCCCAGTCCGCCAAGGAGCTGCTGTCCAAGAAGGGCTACGACCCGGTGCTGGGCGCGCGTCCGCTGCGTCGCACGATCCAGCGCGAGGTGGAGGACACCCTCTCGGAGAAGATCCTCTTCGGCGAGCTGCGCCCCGGTCACATCGTGGTCGTGGACACCGAGGGCGAGGGCGACGCCCAGACCTTCACCTTCCGGGGTGAGGAGAAGTCGGCGCTGCCGGACGTCCCGCCGATCGAGCAGGCGGCCGGCGGTGCCGGGCCGAACCTGAGCAAGGACGCCTAGGCGTCACGGCCGGCCGGGCGCCCCGAGCGTCACGGCCGGCACGGAAGGGGCCGGTGCTTTCGAGCACCGGCCCCTTCCGCCTGCCTGGAGAACGCCCGGCTAGGACAGCTGCCCGTCGTAGTCCGGCAGCTTGAACGTCTTCTCGGCGTGGCCGCCCGACAGGTCGGTGGCGTTGTTGCCGATGTTCGCGATGATCGTGTAGCCCTTGTTCTCGATGTCGGCCCGCTGGGCGGTCTTGTAGGCGGCTACGTCGTTGAACAGGTCGAACAGGCCACGGACGTAGAGGCCGGAGACGTCGTAGCCGTCGTGCTCGAGGTTGTACTCGGTGGGCCAGTAGACGATGCCCGGCCGGGCGGTGACGAAGAAGAGCCTGACGCCGTGCTGCTGGGCGTAGCGGGCGACGTCCAGCACGGGCCTGTTGGCCGGCTGCGGGTAGCTGAAGCCGAAGTCGGTCTCCAGGGTCGTGTTGTCGATGTCGAAGACGACCGCGGGCTTCTCACCGGGCCGGGCGGCGGCGATGCGGGCCTTCAGGTACGGCAGGGCCTGGTCCATCACCTGCCGGCAGTCCTTCTGCCAGGTGGCGTAGTCGACCGGCGCGGCGGCGCCGGAGGTCCTGGAGACGCCGGTGGAGCCGGTGGAGCCGCTCGTGGAGCCGGTGGAGCCGCTCGTGGAGCCGGTGGAGCCGCTCGTGGTCGCCGCGTCGGCCGGCGCGGTCATCGCGGCGGCCAGGGCGGCCACGGAGACGGCGGTCGCGGCTGTGCGGCGCGCCCAGGGGCGTCTGGTCATCGGTGGGGGGTCCTCTCACGTCCGTGTACACGTGCCTGAATGTCAGGGGCATGATCTTTGGTGAGGATGGCGCGAGGGGAACCGTAGGGTTACCGGACGGTAGGTCGCTAGGGGCCTGCGTCACATTTCCGGGGGCACCGGGCGGGGTCCGTGGTGACAAGCCACACAGGCGAAATGTCCGGTACTAGGCGAGATAGTGGTATCTGCCGCTATAGCAAAACGGACATATTGGAAAGTTTCGACCTAAAGACTTGCGACAAAAGACGACGTCGTCAGGCCTGGTGCCCAGTGGTGTGCGAGCCGTCAAGAAGGGGGCCGATGTGGCGGCCGTCTACTACGTGATGCCGTAGATGGGCGGTTTGGGCGGAACTGGGGTGTTCGGTTACCAAGGATGAGCCGCTGCGGCGAACGTCTGTGCGCCGGGTGGTCTCTCTGTCTCCGAGCACACGAGGTTCAGATGTTCCAGCGCATCACGTCCCGCTCTTCCCGTACGTCCTCGCTCCGCAACCGCGTGGCCGTCCTGGCTGCCGGAATCGGCGTCACGGCCGTCGTGGGAACCGGGGTCGCGAGCGCCGCCGCCCCGTCTGCGAACGCCTGGGTCGACCCGGTGCAGAAGTACACGCTCTCGGCCAGCTTCATGCAGGCCGGCAGCCACTGGGTCGCCAAGCACAGCGGTCAGGACTTCGCTGTCCCGACCGGCACCGAGGTCATGGCCGCGCACGGCGGCACCGTCGTCAAGGCCGGCCCGAACGGCGCCGGTGACGGCCCCGCGTACGGCAACGCCATCGTCGTCCAGCACGAGAACGGCACCTACTCGCAGTACGCCCACCTGTCCCGGATCGACGTGAAGATCGGCCAGATCGTCAAGACCGGCCAGCACATCGCCCTGTCCGGCTCCACCGGCAACTCCACGGGTCCCCACCTGCACTTCGAGATCCGCAAGACGCCGAACTACGGCTCCGCCATCGACCCGGTGTCGTTCCTGCGCGCCAAGGGCGTGAAGGTCTGACCTAGTCGGTGCCGTGGGTGCGCTCGTGCGCCTGCGTGACCAGGTCCATGGCGACCTCGAGAACGGCCGCGCGCCGCTTCTCGAGGTCGTCGTTCAGGTCCTGCATCACGAACATCCCGGCGTGCAGCGTGAACATCGCGCTGATGCAGCGGACCTGCTCCACCAGCGGCGCCTCGGGATCGATGAGGATGTCCCGGAAGCCGCGCAGCCGGTCCTTGAAGGTGTCGCCGATGCGCAGCTCGCGCACGGTCGCCTGGTTCTCCTGCATGAAGCGGAAGAGCGGTTCCGCGCCGGCCAGCGCCTCGCTGTAGCGGCGCAGGATCTCCTGCTTGATCTCCAGGGTGTGCGGCTGGGTCCGGCCCCACTCGATCAGGTCCTCGATCGGTTTCGTCAGGTCCTCGAAGAGGCTGACGAGGATCTCTTCCTTCGTCTTGAAGTGGTAGTACAGGGCCGCCTTGGTGACGTCGAGACGCTCGGCGATCTCGCGCAGAGAAGTCTTCTCGTACCCCTGCTCCGCGAACAGTTCGAGGGCCACGTCCTGGATGCGCTGGCGGGTGTTGCCGCGGCGCTGGTGCTTGGTGCCGTCCATGGTGCCGCCCATCCTCGTACTCCTCCCGCCACCGCGGAAACTTACTTGACGCCCGGCTAGTGACGGGGCTACCTTTCCCAGTGTAGTCAACTAGCCGGGCGACAAGTAAGTAGTCGTCGCTGGGGGAAACGGGAAGACGATGGCGGACACGGTCGAAAGCGTCACGGACGGCAAGCGGCCCAGGAGCGTGCGGGTGGTCCTGCTCGCTCTCATGATCGCGATGATGCTCGCGATGCTGGACAACATGATCGTGGGTACGGCGATGCCGACGATCGTGGGCGAACTGGGCGGCCTGGAGCACCTTTCCTGGGTCGTCACGGGCTACACCCTGGCCACCGCGGCCTCCACCCCCGTCTGGGGCAAGCTCGGTGACATGTTCGGGCGCAAGGGCGCCTTCCTCAGCTCCATCGTGATCTTCCTGGTCGGCTCCGCGCTGAGCGGCATGGCCCAGGACATGGGGCAGCTGATCGGGTTCCGGGCCGTGCAGGGTCTCGGCGCGGGCGGTCTGATGGTCGGGGTCATGGCGATCATCGGGGACCTCATACCGCCGCGGGAGCGGGGCAAGTACCAGGGCATGATGGCCGGCGTCATGGCGCTGGCGATGATCGGCGGCCCGCTGGTCGGCGGCACCATCACCGACAACTGGGGCTGGCGCTGGGCCTTCTACATCAACCTGCCGCTGGGCGCGCTCGCCCTCGCGCTGGTCACCGCCGTGCTGCACCTGCCGAGGAAGCGGGCCAAGGCGGGCATCGACTACCTCGGCGTCGTCCTGCTGACCGTCGGCATCACCTCCATCGTGCTGGTCACCACCTGGGGCGGCACCGAGTACGCCTGGACCTCCGCGCGGATCATGGAGCTGATCGGCATCGGTGTGGCCGCGCTGATCGGGTTCGTGTTCTGGCAGACGAAGGCCGCCGAGCCGGTGCTGCCGCTGCACATATTCAGGAGCCGCAACTTCACCCTGATGTCGGTCATCGGCTTCATCACCGGCTTCGTGATGTTCGGTGCCACGCTGTTCCTGCCGCTGTACCAGCAGGCGGTGCAGGGTGCCTCCGCGACCAACTCCGGTCTGCTGCTCCTGCCGATGCTCGGCGCGATGCTCGTCACCTCGATGGTCGCCGGCCGGGTCACCACCAACAGCGGCCGCTACAAGGTCTTCCCGGTCCTCGGCGGTGCGCTGATGATCGCCGGCCTGTACCTGCTCTCCCGGATGGACACCGAGACCACCCGGCTGACCTCCGGCCTCTACATGGCCGTGCTGGGCCTGGGCATGGGCTGCCTGATGCAGATCACCATGCTGGTCGCGCAGAACAGCGTGCAGATGAGGGACATGGGCGTCGCGTCCTCCTCCACCACCCTGTTCCGTACGCTCGGTTCTTCCTTCGGCGTGGCCATCATGGGCGCGCTGTTCAACCACCGGGTCCAGGACGTCATGGCCGAGCGGGCCGGCACCGTCGGCAGGAGCATGACCCAGCACTCGGCGCAGCTGGACGCGAAGAGCCTGGAGAAGCTGCCGGCCGTGGCGCGCGAGGCGTACCAGCACGCGGTGACCGCCGGTGTCCACTCGGCGTTCCTGCTGGGCGCGGCGATCGCGGTGCTGGTGCTGATCGCGGCGCTGTTCGTCAAGGAGGTGCCGTTGAAGGGCGGACCGCAGAAGGCCGCCGGAGACGGCGCGGACGCCGCGCCGGTGCCCCTGGTCGAAGCGGTCTGAGCTTCCCCGGGGTCCCTGGGTCCCCCCAGGGGACCCCGGGGTCCCCGGGTTCCTGGGTTCCTGGGTTCCTGGGTTCCTGGGTTCCTGGGTTCCTGGGTTCCTGGGTCCCCGAGTGTCTCCGAGCCCCTGAGGCCCCGCCCTGAGGCCTTGAGCCCCTTGGCCCCTCCTGAGCCCCTGGGGCCCTGCGGCCCTGCGTCTTCGATCCCGAAGGCCGAAGGCCCCGGCGCGTGTCTCGTCGCCGGGGCCTTCGGCCTTTCCGCGTGCTTTCGCCGGCACCGGTCGCCGCACAGGTGTGCCGGGTCGGTCGGTACCGCCGGCCGGACCGGGCCGTGGCCCGGTCGGTGCCCTCGGAAGGGTTCAGCCGGCGGCGCCGGGCGGGCTCAGGTGGTGCCGCCGGGCAGGGGCAGCGTCTGATAGCTCCCCGTGTTCGTCGGGGCGTGTTCGGGGAGCCACAGGACGGCCACGGCGCCCTCCGCGGGCACGTGGGCGGGGGCTCCCGCGGGCCGCACGTTCCGGAACGTGAGGCGGGCGCCCAGCACCCGGGCCTGGCCGGCCGCGATGGTCAGGCCGAGGCCGTGGCCCTGCCCGGCGCGGTCCATGCTGCCGGTGCGGAACCGGCTCGGACCCTCGGCGAGCAGCTCCTCCGGAAATCCCGGGCCGTGGTCGCGGACCCGGATGACCCGCCCCTCGACGGTCACCTCGATCGGCGGCTGGCCGTGCCGTGCCGCGTTGGCGAGCAGGTTGAACAGCACCCGCTCCAGCCGCCGGGGATCGGTGGTGACCTCCGACTCGTGCACCACCCGCACGGTGACGGCCGGATCCTTGGCGGCGACGCGGCGGGCGACGAACTCGCCGAGCAGGATGTCCTGCAGCTCGGCCCGCTCCGAGGCGCTGTCCAGCCGGGCCACCTCCAGGACGTCCTCGACCAGGGTGCGCATCGCCTTGGCCCGGTCCAGGACCAACTCGGTCGGCCGGCCGGGCGGCAGCAGCTCGGCGGCCGTCAGCAGCCCCGTCACCGGGGTGCGCAGCTCGTGCGCGATGTCGGCGGTCACCCGCCGCTCGGCCTCCAGCCGCAGTCGCAGCGCGTCCGCCATGGCGTCCACCGCGCGCGCGAGGTCGTCGGTCTCGTCCCGTACGACACCGCCGATGGCCGCCCGCACCCGGACCTCGGTCTCGCCCTTGGCGACCTGGTTCGCGGCGGCCGCCGCCTTGCGCAGCCGCCGGGACAGCTGCCCGCCGATCAGCACCCCGAGCGCGCTGCCGCCCAGCACGACCGCGACGGAGCCGATGACGAGGGCCTGGTCGAGGTCCTTCATCACGTCGACGGAGCGGTCCGGCAGGTGGCTGTGCAGGGACAGCACGTGCCCGTCCTTGACCGGCACGGCCGCCCAGATGTCCGGCACCCCGTCGTGTTCGGTGACGTCACTGACCCGACGGCCCTCCGCCACCTTCTCCCGCAGCGCGGGCGGCAGCCCGGGATCGTCGACCTTGATGCTGGGAAAGTTCGGCCCGCGCTTCTGCTCGTAGTTGCGCTGGGCGATCTGGACCCGCTCGTTGGCCAGGTCGCGCGCGTTGTCCAGCATCGAGACCCGGGCCGCGTTGTGCACGACCAGGCTGAGCGCGATCGCCACCAGGCCGGCCACCAGCGCGATCGCCGCGCTGAGCTTCCATCTCAGTCCGGTTCTGAGGTGGGAGCGCTCCACTCGCCCCCAGGGCCGCCGAAGTATCCCCCGCATGTCCGCTCCGCTCAGGCCTTCAACTTGTAGCCGAAGCCGCGGACCGTCTCGATCCGGTCCTGGCCGATCTTCTGGCGCAGCCGCTGCACATGCACGTCGACGACCCGCGTGTCCCCGCCCCAGCCGTAGTCCCACACACGCTCCAGCAGCTTGTCGCGGGAGAGCACGGTGCCGGGGGCGGAGGAGAACTCCAGCAGCAGCCGCATCTCGGTCGGGGTGAGCGCCACCGGCTGTCCGGCCCGGCACACCTCCATGCCCTCGGTGTCGATCTCCAGGTCACCGAAGGTCAGCGTGCCGCCGTTCACGGCGGAGGCGGACTCCTGGGCGTGCGCGGCCCCGCCGGCGTGCCCGAAGCGGCGGAGCACCGCGCGGATCCGGGCGACCAGTACGGCGCCGTCGAACGGCTTGGTCACATAGTCGTCGGCACCCGCCTCCAGGCCGAGGACGACGTCGATGGAGTCGGCCCGCGCCGACAGCATGATCACCGGCACGGTCGACTCGTCCCGGATGCGGCGGCACAGGCTGACGCCGTCCAGGCCGGGCACCATGACGTCCAGCAGCGCGATGTCGGGACGGTTCGCCCGGAACGCCTCCAGGCCGGACAGCCCGTCCGGCATGGCCGTGACCGCGAAGCCGTCCCGCTCCAGGGCGAGCTGGGTGGCCTCACGGATGACGTCGTCGTCCTCGACGAACAGGACGTGGGTCTGGTCTGCCATCCGGTGCTCTCAGTCCTCAGGGTGTGGCCGGCGGGAATCAGTTGCCCGGTGCGGGGGTCGCGTCGCCGCCGGCCTTGCTGTAGTCGGTCTCGTGGCTGTCTATGCGGGCGAACCGGCTCGCTTTCCACCTGTACGTGATCACGGTCTCCCGGGACGGGTTCGACACCGGATCGTCCGTGTCGTACACCTGCTTGGTCACGGTCAGATCGGTGCCGTCGATCTCCGAGTAGACCGGCGACTCCTCCGCCTTGAACACATTCTTGTACGTGCCCCCGACGTCCCGGTACACATAGGTGCCGATGCCCACCCAGTCGCGGCAGGTCACCACGTTGACGACGACGTCGTTGACGGGTCCGCCGGTCAGATCGCCGTAGGAGACGTCGACCGGGTACTCGTCACCGCTGCACGCCTTCAGCTCCCGCTTGACCGCCGGGGAGACCGCCGGGTCCTTCTTGACGAGTTCGACGGCGTTCACCCGCCGGTAGGTCCCGGCGGGGCTCGGGCTGGGCGAGGCGAAGGCTCCCGCCCCCGCCGACGCGTGGGCCGGCCCCTCGTCCCGGGCCCCCGTACCCCCGGTGCCGCACGCGGCGGCGAAAAGGGCGACGGCGGCGAGCGCGGACCCCCCCGCGATCACCGCCTGTGTGCTGCCTCGGATCCCCTCGGACCCGGCCTCGGTCAGGCCGCGCAACGCTCCCGCTCCTCACGCTCCAGCGCGCGTGCGTCCAGATCGCGGGCCTCCAGCTCCTCGCGGAGCCGGGCGAGCGCCCGGTGCAGCGTGCTCTTGACCGTACCGGCCGACATGCCGAGGGCCGCGGCCGTCTCCTCCGTGGACATCTGCTCCCAGTGTCGCAGCACCACGACACTGCGCTGCTTCGGTGCGAGCACCTTCATGACGTCCATCAGCAGCGCCCGGTCGGCGTGCTGCTCGGTGGAGTCCTCCACGGAGGCGTCCGGCAGCTGCTCGGTCGGGACCTCTTCCAGCTTGCGCGCCCGCCACCACTCGGTGCGGGTGTTGATCATGACACGGCGCAGATAGGCGTCGGCGAGCCGCTTGTCGGCTATGCCCTCCCAGCGGCCGTACGTCCGCACCAGCGCGGTCTGCAGCAGGTCCTGGGCGTCGACCGGGTCCGGCACCAGCCGGCGGGCGCTGCGCAGCAGCGCGTCCTGCCGTGTGCGGACGTACTCCTCGAATTCGAGCACCTCGCCCTGCGCCATGATCAACCGCCTCCGTTCCCCGTTCTCAGGCTTGCGCCCGAGTCCTGCTGTCCCCGTGTCCCGTGGTCTGCCGGGCACGGAAGAGAAGTTACGGAGCGGTTGTCACGGGGCTGTGCGGAGCAGCCTGCGGCTAGCAATCGGCTGTCCGTCGGTTGTGTAACGGAAGGATGAGGAGGGTAAGAAGTACGGCCCAAATGTCCGTTATTTTAGGTTTTGTCGGGCGAGAGGTCCGGTAACGGGCCCACGGGAGCCGTTACTTGGCCGCCCGTCAGCTCAACGGCAGCCGGTACAGGCCACCGGGCAGCGGCTCCACCAGACCGTCCGTGACGAGCCCGTCGAGCGCGCGGGCCCGCTGCACCGGCTCGTGCCACACGCGGTCCAGCATCGTCTGCGGCACCGGCGCGTGCGCCTCCCGCAGCACGGCGAGCAGCTTGCCGCGCACCTGCCGGTCCGTACCGGCGTAGGTCTGCCCGCGCCGTGGCGGCCCCGCGTGGTCGGGCTTGCCCGCGAGCCGCCAGGCGCACTGCGCGGCGATCGGGCACCGCTGGCAGCCCTCGTTCTTCGCCGTGCACACCAGCGCGCCCAGCTCCATGGAGGCGGCGGCCCACCGGGCGGCGGTCCCCTCGTCCTGCGGCAGCAGTTCCCGGGCCAGCCGCCGCTCCGCCGCCGTGGTCGCGTTCGGCGGGTACTGCACACCGGTCACCGCCCGCGCGAGGACCCGGCGGACATTGGTGTCCAGCACCGCGTGCCGCTGCCCGTACGCGAAGGAGGCGACGGCCGCGGCGGTGTACTCGCCGATCCCGGGCAGCGCCAGCAACTGCGCGTGCTGCGACGGCACGTCACCGCCGTGCCGCTCCGTTATGGCGACGGCGGCGCCGTGCAGCCGCAGGGCCCGGCGCGGATAGCCGAGCCGGCCCCAGGCGCGCACGGCCTCGCCCGGAGCCTCCTTGGCGAGGTCGGCGGGGCGTGGCCAGCGGGCCAGCCACTGCTCGTAGACGGGCAGCACCCGGTTGACCGGGGTCTGCTGGAGCATGAACTCGCTGACCATGACACCCCACGGGCCCGCCTCCGGGCGGCGCCAGGGGAGATCACGGGCATGGGCGTCGAACCAGGCGATCACGGGGGCGTGGAGCATCTCAGTCATGGCCTTCCGATCCTGCCACGGGTTGGCACCCCTGGCGCGTGACGGCGCGGTCACCCGGCGTCGCGATGTGTGAAGAGCCGTGCCGCCTGCGGAAGTTGCCGGAATGATGATCCGGAAAAGTTGGTGTTCGAGCGGCGGGTGACGCGAGCAAGCTCCGCGATCTCTCGTACAGTTTGCGCCGTGGGATCTCTGCGCAATCCGGTCGGGCCGCTCCCCTCCTCCATCTACTGGCGAAGGAGGGTCGCACTGCTGTCGGTGATCGCCGTGTCGGCCCTGCTGATCCTGTGGATCGTCACCACCGGCGGCGGGGGCGGCAAGAAGGACGACGGTGGATCCGACGGCAAGAATCCCACGCACACGATCACGCCGGGACCGTCCTCGTCCGGGCCCGCGATCAGTCAACACCCGGGCGGGCGTGACGATTCGGGCGGCGGCTCCGGTGGCGGCGATGCCGGTACGGGCGGGGGCGGCGGCTCTGACGCCGGTTCCGCGGGTTCCGCCGGTTCCGCGGGTTCCGGTGACGGCTCGGGCAGCGGTTCGGGCTCGGGTCCCGGCACCGGCGACGTCGGTACGGGCGACACGCTTCCGGCGTCCTCCACCCTGCCCAACTGCCCCTCCTCGGCAGTGACGTTGAGCCTGCGGAGCCTGCACAACACCTACTCGCCCGACCAGACGCCCACCTTCGAACTCACCGTGAAGAACGGCTCGTCCGCCGACTGCAAGATCGCTCTCGGGCCGAAGGACACG
The DNA here is from genome assembly GCF_040426375.1 of Streptomyces sp. NPDC096012. Lineage (NCBI taxonomy): Bacteria > Bacillati > Actinomycetota > Actinomycetes > Kitasatosporales > Streptomycetaceae > Streptomyces > Streptomyces sp. NPDC096012. Next base: position 20,972 of record NZ_JBEOTD010000012.1, on the reverse strand, counting down.
GTGCTGACCGTCACGCCGGCGGACGGGAGCGACGCCTACTGGTCGTCGGCCGACTGCCCCAAGGGGCCGGGCAGCCTGGCGTTCCGGGTGACGGCGGGCAAGAGCATCACGTACACCGTGAAGTGGGACCGCAGGCCGAGTGCCCCCGAGTGCGCCACACCGCCCGCCGGCTCGGCGAAGCCGGACACCTACCTGCTGGAGGCCAAGGCGCCGGGCTTCGCGAAGGTACGGGCGTCCTTCGTGCTGTCGGCCGACTGAGCCGCCCACCTGCCCGCCCGGACCCGCCGGGACCGGGCGGGACCGGGCGGGGCCGGACGGGACCGGGCGGCGGGCGATGACACGGCCGGCCCGCGCGGGCACCCGGCAGCGGCTACGGGGACGGCCGGGGCGCGGACGGGGTTGTGTCGCCGGGTAGCGGACGGCCGGGTTGCGGACGGCCGGGTTGCGGCGCCGGGGCTCCGGGTTCGCGTCCCCGGGGCTCCGGGCTCGCGGGCCGGTCTCAGAGTCGCCGGGTTTCCGGGATTCGCGCGGCCGGGGCTCCGGGCTCGCGGGCCGGTCTCAGACTCGCCGGGTCCGGGTTTTCGGGATTCGCGCCGCCGGGGCTCCGGGCCCGTGGGCCGGTCGCAGACCCGCCGGGCCTCCGGGGCTTGTGTCGCCGGGTTTCCGGGATTCGCGCGGCCGGGGCTCCGGGCTCGCGGGCCGGTCTCAGAGTCGCCGGGGGTCTCCGGGCTTGTGTCGCCGGGTTTCCGGGATTCGCGCCGCCAGGACTCCGGGCTCGCGCGGGCCCGTCTCAGACGTAGCGTTCGAGGATCGAGGACTCGGCCAGGCGGGACAGGCCCTCGCGGACGCTCCGTGCCCGCGCCTCGCCCACGCCGTCCACGGTCTGCAGGTCGTCCACGCTCGCGGCGAGCAGCTTCTGCAGGCCGCCGAAGTGCTCCACCAGGCGGTCGATGATCGCGCCCGGAAGCCGCGGGACCTTCGCGAGCAGCCGGAAGCCCCGCGGGGACACCGCCGAGTCGAGGGTCTCGGGGGAGCCGGTGTAGCCCAGCGCCCGCGCCACCGTGCCCATTTCGAGAAGCTCCGCGTGGGACAGGGCGTCCAGCTCGGCCAGCGCCTCCTCCACCGTGCGGGAGCGCTTCGCCGTCGGCTCGGGGACGTAGTCCCGGACGACCAGTTCGCGGTCGGGCTCCACGCCCGCGATCAGCTCCTCCAGCTGCAGCGACAGAAGGCGACCGTCCGTGCCCAGTTCGACCACGTACTCGGCGATCTCGGTGGCGATGCGGCGGACCATCTCCAGACGCTGGGCGACCGCCGACACGTCCCGGACGGTCACCAGGTCCTCGATCTCCAGCGCCGACAGGGTGCCCGCCACCTCGTCCAGGCGGAGCTTGTACCGCTCCAGGGTGGCCAGCGCCTGGTTCGCGCGGGAGAGGATCGCCGCCGAGTCCTCCAGCACACGGCGCTGACCGTCCACGTACAGGGCGATCAGACGCATCGACTGGGAGACGGAGACCACCGGGAAGCCGACCTGCTTGCTCACCCGGTCCGCCGTGCGGTGCCGGGTGCCGGTCTCCTCCGTCGGGATCGTCGGGTCCGGGACCAGCTGGACGCCCGCGCGCAGGATCTTCGACAGGTCCGAGGACAGCACGATGCCGCCGTCCAGCTTGCACAGCTCCCGCAGCCGGGTGGCGGCGAACTCGACGTCCAGGACGAAACCGCCCGTGCACATCGCCTCGACCGTCTTGTCGGAGCCGAGGACGATGAGGCCGCCGGTGTTGCCGCGCAGGACCCGCTCCAGGCCGTCACGGAGCGCGGTGCCCGGTGCCACGGCGCTCAGTGAGGCGCGCATCAGGCCCTCGGAACCGGCGCTCCCAGCGGACTTTCCGGGAGCTGCTGCCCGGTCGTTGGCTGCCACTGCACTCCTCCGGTCGCAGGTTCTGACGCGCCTCCGTCCCCGCACTCGGTTCGTACGGACGGGCGAGACCTGCGCAAAGTCTACCGGCGCTCTTCCGACTCCCGTGGGGCCTCTCGGCGACGCGAGCGCGGCAGCACCCGGAGCGCGTCCCCCATGTCGGCGACTTCCAGGACCTTCATGCCGGCCGGCACCTTTCCCGGATCGGTCGGTACGAGCGCGTGCGTGAAGCCCAGCCGGTGGGCCTCGGAGAGCCTGCGCTGCACGCCCGTGACCCGTCTGACCTCGCCCGCGAGGCCCACCTCGCCGATGGCGACCAGGTTCTTCGGCAGCGGGGTGTCGCTGGCCGCGGAGGCGAGCGCGAGGGCGATGGCGAGGTCGGCGGCCGGCTCGGACAGCTTCACGCCGCCCACCGTCGCGGAGTAGATGTCCCGCTTGCCGAGCGCGCTGATCCGGCCGCGCTGCTCCAGCACCGCCAGCATCATCGACACCCGGGAGGTCTCCAGGCCCGAGGTGGTGCGGCGGGGGGAGGGGATCTGGGAGTCGACGGTCAGCGCCTGCACCTCGGCCACCAGCGGGCGGCGGCCCTCCAGGGTGACGGTCAGGCAGGTGCCCGGGACCGGTTCGGCACGGCGGGTCAGGAACAGGCCGCTGGGGTCGGTGAGGCCCGTGATGCCCTCGTCGTGCAGCTCGAAGCAGCCGACCTCGTCCGTGGCGCCGTAGCGGTTCTTCACGCCCCTGACCAGGCGCAGGCGGGCGTGCCGGTCGCCCTCGAAGTGCAGCACGACGTCGACCAGGTGCTCCAGCAGCCGGGGGCCCGCGATCGCGCCGTCCTTGGTGACGTGGCCCACCAGGAGCGTGGACATGCCGCGCTCCTTGGAGGCGCGGATGAGGGCGCCCGCGACCTCCCGCACCTGGGCCATGCCACCGGGCGCTCCCTCGATCTCCGGGGAGGCCACCGTCTGCACCGAGTCGAGGATCAGCAGGGAGGGCTTGACCTCGTCCAAGTGACCGAGGACAGCGGACAGGTCGGTCTCGGCGGCCAGATACAGATCGTCGTCCAGCGCGCCGATGCGGTCGGCGCGCAGCCGCACCTGGCTCGCCGACTCCTCACCGGTGACATAGAGGGTGCGGTGCTCGGCGCTCGCGGACTTGGCGGCCACGTCCAGCAGCAGGGTGGACTTGCCGACGCCGGGCTCGCCCGCGAGGAGCACCACCGCGCCGGGCACCAGGCCGCCGCCGAGCACCCGGTCCAGCTCGGGCACGCCCGTCGTGCGCGCGGTGGCCTGGCGGCCGTCGACCTGGCCGATGGGCAGGGCCGAGCTGGTCACCCGGCCCGGTGCCGTCGTACGGACCGCGGGCGCGCCGTACTCCTCGACCGTGCCCCAGGCCTGGCACTCCGGGCAGCGGCCGAGCCACTTGGCCGTCTGCCAGCCGCACTCGGTGCAGCGGTAGGACGGGCGGTCCTTGGTGGTCTTGGTACGGGCAGCCATGCGGAAACCGTAGCCCGCGCCACTGACAACGCCGCCGGGCCGCGCATGTGGGTGGACCGTTATCGGCCACCACCCGTCGGGATCCGGCCGCTGAACAAAGAGCCCCTGTCCCCTTATGAGGGATCGTTTCACCCGTACGGATTAAAAGTGCTCAAGGTTCCGGAAGGGGCGCTGTTCCGCCGCCTACGGTCGCACGGGTGATGAGCAGCAGCCCGGAGACCACGACCCGCACCACCGGCGCGCACCGGGTGCACCGGGAGGCGCGTGATCGCGCCGCCGCGCGCACCCTCGCCCAGCGGCCGCCGGCGCGCTACGAACCGTACCTGGACGGTCTGTTCACCTACTGTCTGTCGGTGCTGTGCGACCACGACGCGGCCACCGCCGCCCTCGGCGACGTCCTCACGCTGGCCGAGCGGCGCGGGCACCGCGTCCCGGCGGCCACCGGTGACCGCCGGGCCTGGCTGTACGCACTGGCCCGCTGGGCGTGCCTGCGCAAGCTGGCCGAGGCCAAGCAGAAACGTCAGGCCACCCACGCCGCGGGCCGTACGGCCCCGCACGCCGCGGGTCGTACGGACACCGGGACGGCGGTCCCGGACCAGCCCGTCGCCCCCGAGGTCCATGAGCAGCGCCGCCGCGAACTCGCCCTGCTCGCCTGGCCGGAGGCGGCCGGCACCACCCCCGAGCAGCGTGAGGCCCTGGAGCTGGCCGTCCGCCACCACCTGGCCGCCCACGAGGTCGCCGCCGTCCTCGGCATGGAGCCCGCCACCGCGCGCGAGCTGCTGGGCGCGGCCGCCTGCGAGGTGGAGCGCACCCGCGCGGCCCTCGCCGTGGTCGAGACCGGCGGCTGCCCGAGCGTGGCCCATCTCACCGGGGACAGCCGGCTGGTCCTCAGCACCGCGCTGCGCCGCGAGCTGGTCCGGCACGTCGACGACTGCCCGCGCTGCCGCCGCACCGCCGAACGCGCCGCCTCCGGCCACTGGCCGGGCGCCACGGTCACCCCGGCGGAGCTGCCCGTCCTGGAGGCCCCGCGGCCGGCCCTCCACATGGCTCTCGCCCACCAGGCACGCGCGCGGGGGACGGCGGTACCCCGGTTCGACCGGCGCGGCTTCCCGATGGATCCCAAGGACCGGGCGGCCCGGCGCGACCGCCTGCGCTCGCGTGCCGTGACGACGACCGTCGTCGCCACGGTCGTCGCCGCGCCCGTGCTCGCCCTGTGGGCCGCCTACCGGGGGGCTCCGGCGGCCGACGGGGACGGCCACCCCGCCACCGCGCACGAGGCGCAGGGCCCCGACGCGCTCGGCGACGACGCGGCGGGCGGCTACGAGAACGCGGGCAACGCCAGAGCGAAGCCCGGGGCGCACGGCGGCAAGGACGGCAAGCCGGACGTCTCCGTGGAGGTCGTCAGCGTCTCCGGGGCCGGCGAGAAGGGCGCCGGACAGCTCACGGTCGGCGCGGCCAACGAGGGCGACACGACCCTGATCACGCTCACCGCCTCCGGCTCCTCCCCGGTGCGCTGGTCCGCGTCCACCTCGGCGGGCTGGCTCTACCTCAGCCGCTCCGCGGGGACCCTCCAGCCCGGCGAGACGTTGACGATCAAGGTGTACGTCGACCACCTGCGCGAGCCGTCCGGACACTGGCACGCACAGGTGGCGATCTCCCCGGCCGGCGCCGTGGTCACGATCGACGGCTACGGCACCGCGCCGAGCGGCCGCCCGACCCCGCCGTCGTCGCCCACGCCCGACCCGACGCCGTCCGACACGCCTCCCACCGAGCCGCCGTCCAGCCGGCCCACACCACCCAGCGACCCGCCTTCCACCCCGCCGGACTCCACCCCTCCGGACTCCACGAGCCCGTCCGCACCCCCGTCCTCCTCCCCACCGGGCGAGGACACCCCGACCCCGTCGGGAAGCTGATCGGCGATTGCGCCGGGCGCGGCGGAAGACACTGGGCTCGGCGGAGGGATCCCGGCTCGGCGGAGGCCGCCGGGCGGACAGGGCATGTGTCGCTGCCCGTCCGCCGGTCAGGTCCGCCGGTCCGTCCGGTGGGGGCCGGGCCGCCGGTCAGTCCGGTCGGGGGGTCAGGTCCGCCAGTCAGTCCGGTCGGGTCAGGGCCGCCGGCCAGCCCCCTCCGGTCAGGCCCGCAGGTCAGTCCCCTCCGGCCAGGCCGGTTCGGTCAGGCCCGCCGGTCAGGTCCGCCGGTCCGTCCCGTCGGGGCCGGGCCGCCGGTCAGTCCGGTCGGGGGGCAGGTCCGCCGGTCAGTCCGGTCGGGTCAGGGCCGCCGGCCAGCCCCCTCCGCTCAGGCCCGCAGGTCAGTCCCCTCCGGCCACGCCGGTTCGGTAAGGCCCGGCGGGCAGGGCCGCCGGTCAGTCCCGTCCGGGCCGCGTCGGCCGCTGGGTCGTCCGTGGCGTCTGCGCCTGGGGCGTCAGGGGCGTCCGGGATGCCGGAGGCTGCGGCGCGGGGTCGGCGGGGTGGGGGGCGACCAGGGGCAGCTGCGACGCCAGCCGCTGTTCGCACAGCTCGACCAGACGGTCGTAGCCCGCCTTGCCCATCAGCTCGGTCAGCTCGGGCCGGTAGGTGACGTACACCGGGTCGCCCGCGCCGTGCGCCGAGGTGGCCGACGTGCACCACCAGTGCAGGTCGTGGCCGCCCGGACCCCAGCCCCGGCGGTCGTACTCGCCGATGGACACCTGCAGAACGCGCGTGTCGTCCGGCCGGTCGATCCAGTCGTACGTCCGCCGCACCGGCAGCTGCCAGCACACGTCCGGCTTGGTCTCCAGCGGCTCCCGGCCCTCCTTCAGGGCGAGGATGTGCAGCGAGCAGCCCGCGCCGCCCGCGAACCCGGGCCGGTTCTGGAAGACGCAGGAGCCCTGGAAGGGGCGCGTCTGCCGGGAGCCGTCCTCGTCCTCGGAGATCCAGCCGTTCCGCAGGCCCTCGTCGTGGTGCTGCCAGATCTCCGGGGTGAGCCGCGCGACGTGCTCGGCCACCCGCTTCTCGTCGTCCTCGTCGGAGAAGTGGGCGCCCAGCGAGCAGCACCCGTCGTCCGCGCGGCCCGCCTGGATGCCCTGGCAGCCGCTGCCGAAGATGCAGTTCCAGCGAGAGGTCAGCCATGTCAGATCACAGCGGAAGACCTGCTCGTCGTCCGCCGGATCAGGGAACTCCACCCAGGCGCGCGCGAAGTCCAGCCCCTTCTCGTCGCTCACCTTCGATCCCTTGGGTGACTTGCCGCTCTTGCGAACCTTGCCCGCAAGATCCGTTTTTTCGGAGTTCGCCTTTTTCGTCTTTGGCACTCGTCCAGGGTAAGTGGCCCGGGCCCGCTCCGGGGACCGGGCGCGGACGTTCTGGCAGTAGCGTTCCGTACATGAGACTCGGTGTCCTGGACGTGGGTTCGAACACGGTGCATCTGCTGGTGGTGGACGCCCACCCCGGCGCGTGCCCGCTGCCCGCGCATTCGCACAAGGCCGACCTTAGGCTCGCCCAACTCCTCGACGACAGCGCTGCCATCGGCGACGAAGGCATAGAGAGGCTGATCGCCGTCGTACGGGACGCGCTCCAGGCCGCCGAGGACAAGGGCGTGGAGGACCTGCTGCCGTTCGCCACCTCCGCCGTACGCGACGCCGGCAACGCCGACGACGTCCTCGCGCGCGTGGAGGCCGAGACCGGCGTACGGCTCCAGGTGCTCTCCGGCGAGGAGGAGGCCCGGCTCACCTTCCTCGCGGTCCGCCGCTGGTTCGGCTGGTCCGCCGGAAAGCTGCTGGTCCTGGACATCGGCGGCGGATCCCTGGAGATCGCCTACGGCATGGACGAGGAGCCGGACGCCGCCGTCTCCCTGCCGCTCGGCGCCGGCCGTCTCACCGCAGGCTGGCTGCCCGGCGACCCGCCCGACCCGGAGGACGTCCGCGCGCTGCGCCGGCACGTCCGTGCGCAGATCGCCCGCACGGTCGGCGAGATCAGCCGCTTCGGTGCCCCCGATCACGTGGTGGCCACGTCCAAGACCTTCAAGCAGCTGGCCCGCATCGCCGGCGCCGCCCGCAGCACAGAGGGTGTGTACGTCCAGCGCGAACTCAAGCGGGAGTCCCTGGAGGCCTGGGTCCCGCGCCTGTCCGGCATGACCACGCAGCAGCGCTGCGAACTGCCCGGCGTGTCGGAGGGCAGGGCGAACCAGCTCCTCGCCGGCGCCCTGGTGGCCGAGGCCGCCATGGACCTGTTCGGCGTGGAGAAGGTGGAGATCTGCCCGTGGGCACTGCGCGAGGGCGTGATCCTGCGGCGGCTCGATCACATGGGGTCCGACTAGAGACCGGAGGGACCGGGCGGCGGCCGGCCGGGCAGGCAGGCAGGGCGGACCGGCCAAGGGCGGCAGCGAAAACCGGCGGTCCGGGCTGGGCAGGGCAGGGCAGGGCAGGGCAGGGCAGGGTCGGCCCGGCGGGCCGGGTGCGGGGGAGGCGTGCGGTGGATCACGGCGGGCCGCACCCGCGCGCATGGCAAACCTCACACCGGCGAACAGGCACCCAACACCCGGGCCCCCCAACGCCGTATGGTGTCGGACGTGGCTGAACCAAGGGACGTGTCCGTCGCCCTGTCGACAGCCTCCGTATACCCGGAGTCGACCGCGACGGCCTTCGAGATCGCCGCGCGCCTCGGCTACGACGGCGTCGAGGTCATGGTGTGGACCGACCCGGTCAGCCAGGACATCGAGGCGCTGCGCCGGCTGTCGGACTACCACGGCATCCCGATCCTGGCGGTCCACGCGCCCTGTCTGCTGATCACCCAGCGGGTCTGGTCGACCGACCCCTGGGTCAAGCTCCAGCGGGCCCGGGCGGCCGCGGAGAAGCTGGGCGCCTCCACCGTCGTCGTGCACCCGCCCTTCCGGTGGCAGCGGCAGTACGCACGGGACTTCGTCGACGGGGTCTGGCGGATGGCCGACGAGACGGACGTGCGATTCGCCGTCGAGAACATGTACCCGTGGCGCTACCGCGACCGCGAGATGCTCGCCTACGCCCCCGACTGGGACGTCACCCGCGACGACTACCGCCACTTCACGATCGACCTCAGTCACACGGCGACGGCCCGCACCGACGCGCTGGACATGATCGACCGCATGGGCGACCGCCTCGGCCACGTGCATCTGGCCGACGGCCGGGGCTCGGCCAAGGACGAGCACCTCGTCCCCGGCCGCGGCACCCAGCCCTGTGCCGAGCTGCTCGAACGCCTGTCGTTCTCCGGCTTCGACGGCCATGTCGTCATCGAGGTCAACACCCGGCGGGCGTTGTCCAGCGCCGAGCGTGAGGCCGACCTCGCCGAAGCCCTGGAGTTCACGCGCAAGCACCTCGCCTCGGCCGTGCGGGTGCCCCGGCGATGACCGAGACCACGCCCCCGGCGCCGAAGGGGACGCCCCCGGCGTCGAAGGAGCCGGCCCTGGCGGCGACGGAGACGGGCCCGGCAGCCGCGAAGGGATCCGGGGTACGCCGGCGCGGCCGGCCACCGCGCACCGAGTCCGCCGGCACCCGCGACCGCATCCTGGCCGCGGCCCGCGAGGAGTTCTCCGAGCGTGGCTACGAGAAGACGTCCGTCCGCGGGATCGCCAAGGGCGCCGGCGTGGACTCGGCACTCGTCCACCACTACTTCGGCACCAAGGAGCAGGTCTTCGAGGCGGCCGTCGAGGTCGCCTTCGCACCCGCGCTGAACGCCCCGAACACGCTGGCCGACGGTCCGCTGGACGGCGTGGGGGAGCGGCTGACCCGCTTCGTCTTCGGTGTCTGGGACAACCCCACGACCCGTGCGCCCCTTCTCGCGATCCTCCGGTCGGCGGTGAACAACGAGACCGCCGCCGCCGTCTTCCGCCGCCTCGTCGCGAGCCAGCTGCTGCGCCGCATCGCCGCCCAGCTGGACCTGCCGGACGCGGAGCTGCGGGCCGAGCTGGCGGCCGCGCAGCTGGTGGGCACCGCGATGATGCGCTACGTGATCAAGCTGGAGCCGCTGGCGTCCGCGGACCTGGAGCAGATCATCGCGCGGGTCGCTCCCGTCGTACAGGGACACCTGACACAGCCCTGAGCGGCGCGCCTCCGGACGGGTCGCAGCCCTGTCGGGCCAGATCTCCGCCCACACCTCACGAGTCGGCCGGCCGAGCGCAGCTCAAGGAGGTGTGGCGGGCCGACCGTGTCATGGCGGCCGTCTTCGCCTCCGGGGGAACGCCCTCAGGTGCCCGGCCGGCAGGGTCAGCAGCAGCCGGTCCAGGGGCGCGCCTCCGGGCGGGGCGCAGCCCTGAGCGGCGCGCCCCTCGCGACGCATCGCACCGACAGAGCGGCCCACCCCTCGCAGTGCGTCGCACCGGCAGAGAAGTGCTCGCGGAGCGTCGGGGCGTCGAAGCGCCGAGCGGAGTGCTCCGTGGAACACGCGTCCCGCATTCCGGACAGTCGTGTCCACCGGTTGGAGGGGCGGCGTACGCTCGGAGTGAGTCAGAACTCTGGCAGATCACTTCTGGCAGACGGTCTTCGAAGGAGAGCGACGATGCCCGAGCTGAGGTCCCGCACAGTCACCCACGGCCGCAACATGGCGGGCGCCCGCGCCCTTATGCGCGCCTCCGGTGTACCCGGTGCGGACATCGGCCGGAAGCCGGTCATCGCCGTCGCGAACTCCTTCACGGAGTTCGTGCCGGGCCACACCCACCTGCAGCCGGTCGGCCGGATCGTCAGTGAGGCGATCAAGGAGGCGGGCGGCATCCCGCGCGAGTTCAACACGATCGCGGTCGACGACGGCATCGCCATGGGCCACGGCGGCATGCTGTACTCCCTGCCCTCCCGCGACCTGATCGCGGACTCGGTGGAGTACATGGTCGAGGCGCACTGCGCCGACGCCCTGGTCTGCATCTCCAACTGCGACAAGATCACCCCGGGCATGCTGATGGCAGCCCTGCGCCTGAACATCCCGACGGTCTTCGTCTCCGGCGGCCCCATGGAGTCCGGCCGGGCCACCCTGGTCGACGGCACGGTCCGCACGCTCGACCTGGTCGACGCGATCTCCGACGCCGTGAACGACAAGATCTCGGACGAGGACATCCTCCGTATCGAGGAGAACGCCTGTCCGACCTGCGGCTCGTGTTCCGGCATGTTCACCGCCAACTCGATGAACTGCCTCACCGAGGCGATCGGCCTGTCCCTGCCCGGCAACGGCTCGGTCCTCGCCACGCACACCGCGCGCAAGCGGCTCTACGTCGACGCGGCCCGCACGGTCATGGACATCACCCGCCGCTACTACGAGCAGGACGACGCCACGGTCCTGCCGCGCAACGTCGCCACCTTCCAGGCCTTCGAGAACGCCATGGCCCTGGACATCGCGATGGGCGGCTCCACCAACACGATCCTGCACCTGCTGGCCGCCGCCCAGGAGGCGGGCGTCCCCTTCGGACTGGAGGAGATCGACGCGGTCTCGCGCCGGGTGCCCTGCCTGGCCAAGGTCGCGCCCAACGTCGCGAAGGACCGCACGTACTACATGGAGGACGTGCACCGCGCCGGCGGCATCCCGGCCCTGCTCGGTGAACTGCACCGCGCGGGCCTCCTCAACGAGGACGTGCACGCCGTCCACAGCCCCTCGCTGTCGGACTGGCTGAAGACGTGGGACGTCCGCGGCGGCTCCCCGTCCCCCGAGGCCGTCGAGCTGTGGCACGCGGCGCCCGGCTGCGTCCGCTCCGCCGAGGCCTTCTCCCAGTCCGAGCGCTGGGAGGCCCTGGACGACGACGCCGAGGGCGGCTGCATCCGCTCCGCCGAGCACGCGTACTCCAAGGACGGCGGCCTCGCGGTCCTGCGCGGCAACCTCGCCGTCGACGGCTGCGTGGTGAAGACGGCCGGCGTCGACGAGTCGATCTGGACCTTCGAGGGCCCGGCCGTGGTCTGCGAGTCCCAGGAGGAGGCCGTCCAGCGGATCCTCACCCAGGAGGTCAAGGACGGCGACGTCGTCGTCATCCGCTACGAGGGCCCCAAGGGCGGCCCCGGCATGCAGGAGATGCTGTACCCGACCTCGTACCTGAAGGGCCGCGGCCTCGGCAAGACCTGCGCGCTGATCACCGACGGCCGTTTCTCCGGCGGCACCTCCGGCCTCTCCATCGGTCACGCCTCGCCCGAAGCGGCCTCCGGCGGCACCATCGCGCTGGTCCGGGACGGCGACCGCATCCGCATCGACATCCCCGGCCGCACGATCGAGCTGCTGGTGGACGAGGACGAGCTGGCCCGGCGCGAACAGGCGCTGAACGGCGTCTACGCCCCGAAGAACCGCGACCGCAAGGTCTCCGTCGCCCTGCGGGCCTACGCGGCCATGGCGACCAGCGCGGACAAGGGCGCGGTCCGCGACGTGAGCAAGCTGGCCTGACCGCCTGACCGCCTGACCGCCTGACCGCCTGACCGCCTGACCGCCTGACCGCCTGACCGCCTGACCGCCTGACCGGTGATGGCTGACGGCCTGACCGGTGATGGCTGACGGCCTGACCGGTGATGGCTGACGGCCTGACCGGTGGTGGCTGACGGCCTGACCGGTGGCCGCCTGACGGCTTGACCGCCGGACCGCGTGATGGGTGGCCGCCTGGTGACCGGCTGACCGCTTGACCGTCTGGTCGCCTGACCGTCTGGTCGCCTGACCGTCCGGCCGTCTGGTCGCTTGGCGGCTGGGCCGGTGATCGCTTGGCCGTCTGACCGCCCGTCCCTCCGACCCGGACTTCGCGCAGGGGCCGCTCCCTCGGGGGCGGCCCCTGTCGTCTCACCAGGTCGCCGGATCCCGGGCGTCCACGGCGAAGACGGTGCCGTCGGGAGCGGTGGCGTAGACGTGGCCGCCGTCGACCAGCGGGGCCGGCAGTGCGGCCGGGACCGTTCCCGAGTTCACGCCGAGCCGCGGCGGTGTCTGCCCGAGCAGGCGTCCGCTGCGGGCGTCCACGGCGAGCAGACGGCCGTCGGGCGCGCTGAAGTACACGTGCGCGGCGGTGGCGGCGGGGGAGGAGCCGCGGCTCACGGCCGTTTCGAGGTGCCAGAGCCGCTTGCCGGTGCGCAGGTCCACGGCTTCCAGTGAGCCACCGGCGGCCAGCAGATAGATCACGTGTCCGCGCACCGTGGCCTGCGGCGTCGTGAGCGGCACGGACAGCTTCATCCGGCGCGTCCGCCTCGTGACCGGTGAGTAGTGGACCACCGCGTCCGTGACCGCTTCGGCGTTGTCGTCGGACAGCAGGACCAGCGAACCGTCCTCGCTGCCGACGGGCCGCAGCGCCCCCCGCAGGCGGGCCGACCAGCGTGTGTCACCGGTACCCGTCTCCAGCGTGGTGACCAGTGTGTACGCCCCGTCCGCGGAGGTGGCGGCCGCATGGACCAGCGAGCCGTCGGCGTCACCGACCAGGGTCGGGATGCCGGGACCGGACAGCCGCCGGTGCCATACGTCGCGCCCCGACCTCCCGTCCACTCCCGTCACGGTGCCGTCCGCACCGGCGACGAGGAGCATGTCGCCGGTGATCCCCGCACCCGAGTCGCCGGGCAGCGTGCGCCGCCAGCGGGTTCTGCCGGACGCCGGATCGAGGGCCGCCACCCGTCGGCCACCGTCCGGCGGCAGCACCATCAGCGCCCCGGCCGGCGCGGGGGCGCCCTGCCTGTCGTCCCCGGCGACCGTACGCCGCCAGAGCAGCGCGCCGTCCGTCACGTCGAGGGCGTAGGCCGACCCGGACCGGAAGCACAGCAACCTCCGGGCGGCCTCCGTGCACTGCGGCATTCCGGAACCCTTGCCGGTCGGCTCGGTCCGCCACGCGGTGAACCCGGGCGCGCCAGCGGTCGCGCCGGTCCCCTTCACCGCAGGGCCGTCGTCGTCCCGCGGCCACAGCAGCACCGCGAGCACACCGCCCGCGACCAGGGCGGCCGTCGTGACACCGATCAAGGCCCGCCCACTCGGCCGCCCGAAGAACGACAGCCGCCCCGCGGGTGCTCGGCCACGGTCGGCTTCTTGCCCCGCGTGCGCTGAATCGCGGACAGCCTCTTGCCCCGCGTGCGCTGGATCGCGGTCGGCTTCTTGCCCTGCGTGCACTCGGCCGGGGAGGGCACGGCGGCGCCCCACGAGCGGCCACCCGGAAAGGGAAGGTCCTTCCACGGGCGCCCGGCCGCCTCCCACGGCCGCCCGGCCGAGGAACGGCCATCGCCGTGACGAGCGGCTCGCGGGTTCCGGCGCCGCCACCGCCGGGTCCTGCGCCCCCGCGTCGTCATCGGTCCGCTGCTCCGGTATGAAGGCCTGCGTGTCGTACGAGGCCGCCACCGAACGCAGCTCCCGCATCAGCTCGTCGGGGGTCGGCCGCTCGTCCGGTTCCTTGGCGAGACAGCGCCGGACCAGCGGTGCGAGGCTCTCCGGCATCCCTGTCAGGTCGGGTTCGTCGTGCACCACCTGGTACGCCACCACGTACGGACTGTCCGAGTCGAACGGCCCCCGCCCGGTCGCCGCGTGCACCAGTACGGACCCGAGGGCGAAGATGTCCGCCGCCGGCCCCACCTCCCGCGGCCGCCGGAACTGCTCGGGCGCCATGAACGGCGGCGTGCCGATCAACTTCCCGGTCTCCGTGCGCAGTTCGCTGTCCGTGGGCCGCGAGATGCCGAAGTCGATGACCTTCGGCCCGTCCTCCGCGAGCAGAACGTTGCTCGGCTTGAGATCCCGGTGCACCACCCCGACCCGGTGGATGTCCCGCAGTGCCTCCGCGAGCCCCGCCATCAGCCGCCGCACCTGCTCAGGGGCCATGGGGCCGTTCCGCTTCACGTGCTCGGAAAGGGTGGGCCCAGGAATGAACAGCGTGGCCATCCAGGGCCGCTCGGCCTCCGGGTCGGCGTCGACGACCGGTGCGGTGAAGGCACCGCTCACCCGCCGGGCGGCAGCCACCTCCTGCCGGAAACGACCCCTGAACTCCGGATCCCGCGCGAACTCGGCGTGTACGACCTTCACCGCGAGCTTCATCCCCGAGGTGCTGCGGGCGAGGTGGACGACGCCCATGCCCCCGGAGCCGAGGCATGACTCCAGATGGTAGTGACCGGCATATTCCGGAAGCTCCGCTTCCGCGCCCGCTCCGGTGCTGCGCTGTGGCGTCATGGACCGCCCCCCGTGCTCATCGTCCGCGCGCGACGCACGGAGCCTAGTCGATGACTCGTACGAGACAGAGGCGGCTTGCTAGCCTCCGGGTGCGAGTTGCGCACTGTTGTTCCGTGACTCGCTTCGAGCAGGAGGGGGTCCCCGGGAAGCCGCGGGACCAAGGGGGAGAGGTCTCATGTCCGTCGACCGTTCGGAAGCAGCCCAGGGCCTGGACGAGCTGGAAGCCCTGACGGCGCAGTCCGCCGCCGCACGCACGTTCCCGGTGGCCCCGGGCGTCCGGGTGAACGTCCGCAGCGGCCCCGGCACCCAGTACGGCATCGTCCGCGTGCTCCCGGAGGGCGCCCGCGTCACGATCTTCTGCCAGTCACCCGGCACCACGGTCACGGGCCCCTACGGCACCACGAACATCTGGGACAACATCGACAACGGCCAGTACGTCTCCGACGCCTACGTCCACACGGGCAGCGACGGCTACGTCACCGGCCGCTGCACGGGCTGACCCCCGGGCCGCGACGCCCTCGCCGGCCGCTGCGCGGGCTAACCCCCCGGGCCGCGATGCCCTCGCCGGCCGCAGCGCGGGCTGACCCCCGGGCCGCGATGCCCTCGCCGGCCGCAGCCGACCCGGCCGTGGCCGGCCGAGGTAACCACCATGGCCGTCTGCGCCGACCCCGCCGTGGCTGAGGTAGCCACCATGGCCGCCTGCGCCGACCCCGCCGTGGCTGAGGTAGCCACCATGGCCGCCTGCGCCGACCCCGCCGTGGCCGAGGTAGCCGCCATGGCCCCCGGCCGACCCTGCCGAAGGTGCGGTAGCGACCAACGCTCCGGCCGACCGGGCGGACACGGCCGGGCTCGCCGCGGCCGACCTGGCCGCAGCCGCCGCAGCTGCCGCAGCCGACCCCGCCGGTGACCCGCCTTCCTCCGGCGCCATAATCGTCTCGTGAGCGACGAAACCGGCACCCCGGACACCCCGGCGGCCACCGCGGGCGGAGCAGCGGTCCCGGGCGGTCCCCGCCCCGAGCCCCTGCGCTTCTTCGGCACCTCCTGGGTCAACCACGACAACGGCTATGCGGCCCGCCGCGCCGGTGTCGCCGTCGGCGCGCTCCTCGCGGCCGCCGTCGCCTGTCTGGTGCTGCGTTTCGCCTACGACGGCATCCAGATCGCCGGCTCCGGGTCCTTCGTGACCGTGTTGGTCGTCGGCATGTTCGCGATCTGCAGCGCGCTCGCCTTCCGCAACACCTGGGAGGGCTTCGGCAAGCGTCATGACCCCGAGCGCCAGGCCTCGTTGCGCGGTCTGCTCGCCATCGGTTTCGTCGGCTCCCTCCTCGCCCATTTCTTCCGCGCCTTCACCGAAGCTCCGGGGGAGAAGCTGCACCGCGAGGAATTCGAGAAGGCCCGCGAGGAATACGAACGCCGGGTGACCCGCCGCACCGGAAACCCGTCGAAGAGGAAGCGGCAACGGTGACTTTCGCGAGCCGGTGGCACCAGCCGGTTCCCGAGGAATACGAACGCCGGGTGACCGGGCGCACCGGAAACCCGTCGAAGGAGAAGCGGCAACGGTGACTTTCGCGAGCCGGTGGCACCAGCCGGTTCCCGAGGAATACGAACGCCGGGTGACCGGGCGCACCGGAAACCCGTCGAAAGGGACCGCGCCTGCCGACGCCACACCGCAACCGGCTGGACGCCCTCTCCGCAGGCACACGCCTTCCCCGCCTTCCCCGTTGCCGGGTGCGGGCGTCCGGTGGCTGGTCGCGCAGTTCCCCGCGCGCGTTCGGTGCGCTCAGCTCAGCGCCCCCGAAGGGGCGCGGGGAACTGCGCGAGAACCACGGCGGACCCGCACCCGTCGCACGGCCCGGCCCCGAGGTGACGCCCGACCAGGTCGCGAACTGGTCGTGCCGCCTGCCTGCCGAGATCGGGCTGGACTTGGCCGCGAGCTGGTTGTGCCGTCCGCCCGCCGACGCCACACCGCACTCGGCCTACCGCTGGTCGTGCCGTCCCCCTGCCGGTGCCGCGGCCCGAAAACCCTGCGGCGCCGGACGCACATTCGGCGAGCATGGTCGTATGCCTACGACGCAGCAGCCCTCGCACGCGGACCGCGCGCACTCCTTCAACGCAGCCGCCGCCCAGTACGCAGCCAACCGCCCCTCCTATCCGTCCGCCCTCTTCGACGCAATCGAGGACCTGGCCGGCCGGCCCCTGTCCGGGGCGAGGGTGGTGGACGTCGGCGCCGGCACCGGAATCGCCACCGCCCTCCTGCACGCCCGCGGCGCCGACGTCCTCGCGGTCGAACCCGGCGCCGGCATGGCCGCCGAGTTCCGCCGCTCACTGCCGTGTCTCCCCGTCGTCCGGGGCGACGGCAACGCCCTTCCGGTGGCCGACGCCCACGCCGACTTCCTCACCTACGCCCAGGCCTGGCACTGGACCGACACCGCGCGCTCGGTCCCGGAGGCGCTGCGCGTGCTGCGGCCAGGAGGCGCACTGGCCCTGTGGTGGAACACCGAGGCGCTGGACGTCGAATGGATCGCCGCGGCCGCCGACCGCGCCGCCCGCTTCCTCGGCGTGGACGGCGCCGCCGAGAAGGGCAAGGCCCGTGACCGTACGGACCTGGCCGACCCCAGCGGCCGACTCGACTTCACCCGCCGCGAGGTCCGCTGGAGCCGCCGGGTGCCGGTCGACACCCACCTCGCCAACCTCGGCAGCCACTCCGCGTTCCTCGTGACGCCCGAGAGCCGCAGGTCCGCCTTCCTGGACGAGGAGCGCGCCCACCTGCTGCACGTCTTCCCCGACGGAATCGTCGAGGAGACCTACGTCGTGCTCCTCCTCGTCGCCACCAAGCCCTGACCCGGGTCATCCGCGTCCTGACCCGGGTCATCCTTGCCCCTGACTCGGCTCATCCGCATCCTGACCCTGGTCATCCGTGCCCCTGACTCGGCTCATCCGCATCCTGACCCTGGTCATTTGCGTCCTGACCCGGATCATCCTTGCCCTGACGGTCAGCCGTGTCCTGAGCCCGGTCATCCGTGCCCTGCCTCGGCTCATCCGCGCCCTGACTCCGGTCAGCCGCGCCCTGGCCCCGCTCACTTGACCCCGGAGAGGGGCGGCCGGCGTCGCCCCCGACCGCCGCCCCGGCACGTCTCCAGCGCCCCAGCCCGCCGCCTGTAGCCCCGGGCCCACTGCCGCAATCCGCCGCCACCCCCTCGGGGCGCGCCACTGCCGCAATCCGCCGCCACCCCCTCGGGGCGCGCCACTGCCGCAATCCGCCGCCACCCCCTCGGGGCGCGCCACTGCCGCAATCCGCCGCC